>JBFIJN010000172.1:0-16197 GCA_041600735.1 Nannocystaceae bacterium | reverse complement strand
AGCACCTGGCCGTGGATCGCCTCGTCGACGTAGAACTTGAGCTTCCCGATCACGCGATCGCCAGCGTCGAAATCGAGACAGGGGATCGCACCCGCCGCGATCTCGGGCGCGGTGGCCAGCGGATCGCAGTCTGCACCGCCGGCCACGAGCGGGCCATCGGCCGCGCCCTCGCGCAGCTCGAGCTTGCGCAGGTTGACCTCGCTCGGGTCGTACAGGTTGCTGAGCGCCACCTCGAACGTGCTACAGCTCTGGATCTCGACCGCGTCCGAAGGAAACAGCGAGTTGGGCACGATGCGAAGCTGCGGGGTCTCGATCACGTGCTCGGAGCGACCGTCGAGGTTGCCGTTCCCGGCCGAGCGGATGAAGTGATCGGCACCCGACTCCGCGAGCACGAGCCGATATGTCGACCCCGAGCACAGCGCGAGATCGTGATCCTCGAGCAGCTCGGCCGCGAAAGCGGCGTTGGCGAGCCAGCCATCGGCAACGGTGCGCAGCCCGATGAGGCCCCGCGCCTCGGCGCAGCTCTCGGTGTTCGCACGCGGCAGGTTGCCGATCGTAGCCAGGCGCACCCCGAGCTGCATGCTGTCCTCGTCCCAGCGCACGCCACCCGCGCGGGTGACCACGGGCACCGCGTAGTCTCCGGCCGGGGAGGCAGGATCGCTCGCCGCGCCCAGTGGCGCCTCGCACCACGCCTCCACCGTATCGCCGCATGCTGCGGGCTGGCCCTCCTCGCACACGCAGGCGCCCTCGGGCGCGAGCGCGGGGTTGCGGTCGTAGCGGGGCACGTCGACGAGGTTCGGCTGGTAGAACGGATCGCACCCCGCCCCCGCTCCGAGCGCGGCATCGCAGCACTCGCCTGCCGTCAGATGGCCATCGCCATTGACATCGCACTGCGACAGGCGATCCCCGGCCACGCCATGCGCAAAGTCGTTGGTCGCGGACAGGCACGCGCCTGCGCCTCGGCCGCTGAACCGGTGATCGACGCAGAACCCCGAGCCGCCCTCCGTCGCGTGGCAGCCCCCGAACCACTCCGCGCGGCAGGTTCGCTCCAAGCAGTCCGCTCCCTGCCGACAGGCATCCCCCGCCGCGTTGGTGCCGATGCAAGCTTGGCCCGATTCGCAATCACTCCGGGTACCGCAAGCGACCCCCGCCTCGAGACCCGCCGGGCGATCGTCGGGATGGGTCTCACGCAGCTTGTCGTAGCGCGGCAAGGGCCACGCCTGCACGGCTCCATTCCACGCATAGGTGTAGGCCGCGCCGGGATCCCGCTCCACGTCGAGCACGAGATCGCGGCACTGGACGAGCGCGTCACCGTCGGGGTCGCACGCGATCGCCGTGCCGTCGTTGGGGCTGCGCCGCGCGCCCCCAGCATCCACCCCGTAGCGCGCCACGTCGGGCCCCAGCGCGCGGTCACACGCCGAGCAGCAGGTATCGGGACCACCATCGGGCGTCTCACACGACTCCCCGATCGTCGTCGACAGCTCGCCGGCGTAGGGCGCGAGCACCATCGTCGGGTTCATCTTCAGCGGGCGCAGCACGCCGTCATCGTTCCACGTGCCGCGACACAGCGTGTCGAGATCGTCGGGAGCCCACGGGATCCCCTGCGCCTCGAGCCGCTCCACACACGTCTCGTTGACGACCGCGGTGAGCCGATCGGGCCCGCCGACCGGGCCGGCGAGGTAGTCCCCCCGCAGCGCCGTTCCGGGCCCGCGCAGCTCGACCACGTCGGCATGCCACAGATAGGGTTCCTCCACGGTTGGATCGACGAGCCCCGGCCGCACCGACTCGAACGAGCTGCGCTCGATCGGCGTCGTGAACCCGAGATCGAGACGAATCGCCAGCCACGTGGGGGAGAGCCGGCAGTGCTCCTCGGCGCCCAGCGGTGAGGCCTGTGCTCCCTCGCTCTGCAGGCAATCCTCGATCGCGGCGCCATCGATTCCCACCGGGCTCACCGACTCGGGGCATCGAGGTCCTTCGCAGGTGGCGTCGCCCAGGCGGAAGATCGGCTCGAGTGCGTAGTTGGGGCCCGCGATGTAGCCGAGCCCGAACTCGAGATCGCAGTCCTCGATGCAGGTCGGCTCGCCGCCGCTCGAGCCAGAGTCGGCGCCCGTGTCGGCGCCCGTGTCGGTGCCCGTGCCGGACTCGGTGTAGTCGCCCAGCGAGCCCTCGCCCTTCACACAGGCGAAGGTGGGCAAGAGCAGCAGGGCGCCAGTGAGACCTCGAACGCAGCGGGGGAGATTGCGATGGTAGTGCATGGTTTCCTGGTCCCGCCTTTCCCGGCCCGCGTCGGTTCCGTGTCTGCGGTGGGATGAATTGGCGATCAGGGAGCAACACACATCGCGCGGACGCGCTGGGCATGCGCCGAGCGGGGGTACGCCCGCAAGAACAGCTGCACCTCCGCGCGCGCCTGCGGGGCCTTGCCCGCGGCACACAGCGCCTCGATGCGCAGCACCTCGCGGTCCTCTCGCATCTGGCCCCGCGGAAATGCGCGGGCGTGGGCATCGAGCGCCTCGAGCGCGCCGGTCGGACGATCGGCTTGCAGCGCCTGGCGAGCCTCGCGGATCAGCGCCAGCTCGGCGCGCAGCTCGTCGACCTGCGTGGCCTCCGGGTCGCTGGCCTCGAGCGCTGCCGCGTCGCGATCACTGCGACGAGGCGCTCGACGACGAGGGCTCGCGCTCGACGGATCGAGCGGCTCGTCGTGCACGACGGCGGCGGACGGGCTCGTCGGAGGGGTGCCGATCGTCGCCGACTCCGCCGCAGCATCCGCGTGCGTCGCGACCCCAGGCTCGCTCGCCACCACGGCGCGCGGGGCTTGGTCCGGCGTAGGGCGCGAGGCGAGCGCTCGATCCTCAGGGGACAGCGCGAGCGCGGCAACCACGATGGCCGCCACCGCCACCGCAATCGCCACCACGAGCGTCGGCCCCACGGTCGTCGGCGCGAGCGTAGCCGACGAGGGGCTCGGCGTCGGCTCGATGCTGGGCCCGAGCGCCCCCTCGTCGAGCGAGGCCTCGATGCGGGCCCACAGGGCATCCTGCGGCTCGCTGGGCCCAAATTTGGCCTGGCGATACGCACGGAGCACGGCGCGGCCACGGGTATCAAGCTTCGCCATCATCGTCCTCGCGATCCTGCTCGAGCTGGTCGAGGTAGCGGGCAAAGGCGCGCCGCGCCGCACCCAGTCGGGCATGGATGGTGTTGACGTTGGCCTCGAGCGAGCGCGCCACCTCTACGGCGGGCATGCCTTCGATGTCGGCCAGCGCGAACACGATGCGCTGCTTGGGCGGGAGCCCGCGCAAGAACGCATCGATGTGATCGACCACGCGGCGCCGCGCGATCTCCTCGTCGGGGCACGGCTGCTGCGAGGGTGGAGGCACGATCGTCAGCCTGCGCTGGTGTCGAGCCGCGGCCCGTCGATGGTGAAGGACCACGCGCTTGGTGATCCCGAACAACCAGCTGCGCAAGGTGCCACGCGTTCGATCGAGCTCGGGGAGGCGGCGGTAGACCACGAGGAACACGTCGTGCACGAGATCGTCGAGGTGAGGGTCGAGCACGCCGAGGTGCCCGGCGCAGCGCCGCACGAACGTGGCGTGGACGCGATAGACCTCCGCCAGCGCTCGCCGCCGAGGGTCGGCCGAGGCGAGCGGCGCATCGGCGCCCGAGCCACGATTGGCCGCCATCGCCCCGCCTTTCCCGGCACGGGCCCGATCCGTGATCTTGGGCCCCATGATCACGGGAAACGCAGCTCCAGCCCCGCTAGGCCGCGTCCTTGGACCGGCCCCACGCGGTGGACCAGCCCCAGATCCTCGATCGAGAAGTCCTGGCGCAAGAGCGGAACCGCGAGCGATGCGCGCAGGGTCAGGGCCAGCCACGGTCGTACCGGCCAAGCCACCCCGGCCTCTGCGAGCGCGGCCAGCCACGGCTGGGCGCTGGTGAGCGGATCCCGCAGGCCGACCCCGCGCCCGATCGTCTGGCCGGCATCGAAGCCCCCGCACAGCGGGAGCTCCACCGGCCCGAGACTTGGCACGCCGCACCCGCGCACGCCCACCGACCACTGCGAGAGCTCGCCGCCAACGCGCGGATCGAAGCTCGTCATCTTGCGCGTGGGGAAGCGGCGCGTGCCCACGAGCTCGCCGCGAAACCGGCGATGCAGCACGCCCACCGTGGCCGCGATGCCGCCGCCGGGGCCGGGCAGCGCACCGCCGTCGATCAGCCCAGCAAAGCCCACGAGCCCACGCCACCGCGAGGACGGCTCGACACCCGCTCCGTCGGCGAGCGCGGACACCGGCTCGACCGCAACGATGGGGCCGAGCGGCGGCGAGGGGTCGGCAGCGGGGGCGGGCACTGCGGTGCGCTCCGGCACCACTTCGGGCTCGGCCTCCGCGGACGGCTCGGGTGCCACCACCAAGCGATCGAGCACGGTCGGATCCACCGCGATGGCGATCGCCAGCGCGGCCGCTTGCGTCACGGTGCGACAGCTCGGCGCCTGAAACGAGCGCTGCCCTGCACGCCCCGGGCCCGCGTCGAAATCGGTGGAGATCGACCAGCCCTCCTCGGTGCGCACCACGCTGGCCTCCACCCGGATCGGGTCGACCACGGACGAGCCCACCAGCATGCGATCGAGCGCGTCGGTGAAGGTGTCGGAGGTGCAGTCGCTCGGCCCCTCCCAGCGCACGTCGATCGACGGCTCGCTCGTGCGCGCGGCTGCGACCGCGGGGGCGGTCACCCACGAGAGCGCGAAGGCGACTGCGATGCCGCAACGACCCCGTCGAGCCCCTGCCCCGCCCACGCGACCCACAACTGGTCCCACTGCGGCGCCTTACAGCGGCTCGGGCAGCGGTGCAACATGCCGCCGCGGGTCCGCGCTCGTTCCCACCCTACGGGCAGCTG
The DNA here is from genome assembly GCA_041600735.1 of Nannocystaceae bacterium. Lineage (GTDB taxonomy): Bacteria > Myxococcota_A > Polyangia > Nannocystales > Nannocystaceae > Paraliomyxa. Next base: position 11,313 of record JBFIJN010000172.1, on the reverse strand, counting down.
CGTGGGCTCGCGGTCAGCGGGAGCCCACGCGCCACACTGGCTTGCCCAGCGAACCAAGGCCGTCGTCGGTGACGATCTCGCCGGTCACTACGCCCGGCTTGCCGCCCTTTGCCGCGCGGTGGATCGCCGCGCTCTCGCGGGCTCGCGGAGCCACCGATCCGGTGCGCTCTCCCAGGGGGTCGCTCGTGCTCGCGCGGTGGCGCTTCACCGGAGCGCCAGGCTCCGAGCGAACGAGGCGCTGCACGATCGGATCGGTACCCGCGGCCCACGGCGCGTGCAACGAGGGCTGGGCCTTCGTCACTGCAATCTCGGCGGACGCTCGCGCAGACGGGATGTCGCGCTCCACTGGCGCAGCCGGATGACGCCGCGTGACCAGCCGGTCCAGCGGCTCGGCGGAGAGGTCCGGGTTGCGCTCGGCCTCGGGCAGCGCGCGCGTGGCGAGCAGCTCGGCGGACCGATCCAAGGGACCTCGGGGCGCCGGTGTGGTCTCGTGCCCGCGCGCCTCGAAGGTCGGGCCTTCGAACGACCCAGAGGGGGAATCGGCCGCGACGTGCGGCAGGGTTTGCGCCCAGTGCTCGGCATCGTCGTCGATGGCCGTCGACGGCGGCCGGCTGTCCTCCCACGGCCGCCGCCCGCGCGGCGAGTCGCTCGCCCTTCGCCGGGGTCGCGCGGGCAAGCTCGACGGGGCCCTCGGGACCTCCATGGGTGCAGGGGGCAGCGGCGCAGGGGGCAGCGACGTAGAGGGCGACGCGCGCGGGCCGATGGTCTCGGCGTAGAGCGCCTCGAGCTCGGTGATCGCCCAGTGAAAGTCTGGCCATGCCTCGAGCTGTCGTAGCGCCTCGGCGGCGGTGGGGATGCGGCGCGCACGGTCGGGCTGCAGCAGACCCCGCAGCACCGCGTTCACGGCGGGCGGCACGTCCTTGCGCGAGAGCGTGGGCACGCGGTTGCGATAGACCTCGATGAAGTAGGCGTCCTCGTCGGCGCAGTGCCAGCGAAAGCGGCGGCCATCGAGCAGCTCGAACAAGATCGCCCCCGCGGAGTAGAGGTCGGCGCGTTGATCGGCATCGCCCTCGGCCTGCTCCCGCGGGACATAGGCGAGCCGGCCCAGCGCTCCTCCCAGGCATGGCTCGGCATCGGCGCGCTGCGCGATCCCAAAGTCCACCAGCTTGATCTCACCGCGCGCGCTGACCATCACGTTGTGCGGCGTGACGTCGCGGTGCACGATGCCCTGCGGCTGACCATCGACCGCGTGGGCGTGGATGTGACAGAGGGCCCGCAGCACGCCCGCGACCACGTAGACCGCGCGAGCCACGGACCAGGGCTTGCCCACCTGCCGCGCGAGCTCGGCCAACGTCACGCCGTCGACCAGCTCCATCGCCAAGTAGGAGCGCCCCTCGTGCTCCCCAACGTCGAACACCGAGACCACGTTGCCGTGACCCGAGAGCGCGAGCGTCAGCCTCGCTTCGCGCTGGAACATCTCGCGGTAGCCAGGATCCGCGGCGCGATCCGGCCGGATGATCTTCACCGCACAGTGCTTGGGCCCGCCTGGAGTCTGTCGGCGAGCCGACCAGACCTGCGCCATCCCGCCCTCACCGATGAGGCGCTGCAGACGGTATTCTCCAAATTGGCGGGACATGATGACGCGCGCGGCTTCGAGCCGTACCGCTTGGTTTAAGCCTACGCGGGTTTTCGCGCTTGCACGTAGCGCGATTTCGCTAGTGAGGTGCCTCGTGAGGCCAGTAAGGCTCGCTACACCAATGCCCCACAGGACGCCGCGTCGACAACGCCGAGCGCAGATCTACATACCTGCGACTACGCGAACATCAGGTACCCACACGCCGCCCACGAGATCGCGGATTCGGCGATCCTCTTCGGCACGTCGCGTTCCCGACGGCTGCACCATCACACGCGGCGGCTGCAGCTCATCGCGCTGCCGCAAGTAGTCATAGGCCGGAGAGTGCCGCCGCAGGCTGATATCGATGCGCTTGGACAAGAACCCCGTGAGCTCGGGCGCCACGTAGCCTTGCACCTCCACGCGCACGAGCAGCGCTCGAGGTCGGTGTCGCTCGACCCGCTGCGCTCCGGTCCTCGCCATCGTGCCGAGCTCGGTGTCGTTGAACGCATCAGGCAGACGCATGTGTGCCGCCGTCTGCGACGCTGCCACGCCTCGCGGCACACTGCGAGGATCGGGACCGATCTCCGCCGCGACCACCGCCGGATCCTCACGATAGAACGCCTGGCGGATGCTCGCCGTCAGCCACGCCCCCGCGACCGTGCAGCCCTCGAGCGCGAGGTCGGCCGGCGCCGGGGCCAGCCGCACCACGCGGGGGCGCGGGAACGGGGCCGGCTCCGACGGAGCGTCGAAGCCCACGACGCGCACGTGCTCGTCGGTGCGCAGGCGCAAGAAGCCCAGCGGCGACGAGACCACGAGCTCATAGCGCTGCCCCAGCACCGCATGCTCGGGCAGCACCGTCTCGTCGGCGTAGACGCGGCGCGCATCCTCCTCGGGGTTGCCGTAGGGCAGCAGCTCGATGATCTGACTGCCGACCGCGAGCGTGACCGCGTTGTCGGGCGGGCGCAGCGTGGGCAGCCCAAGGCGACCGCTGCGGTGGATCCAACCCGCGGTGACCACCCGGACGCGACTGCGGACCTCCTGCCCGATGTCGTGCTCGGCCAGCACCATGCGGAGCCCACGGATCCGTCGCTCGAGCGCGCCGCGATGCACCGACTCGAGCCAGCGCAGCGTGAGCACGCTCGGCACCACCATCAGCTCCGGATCGAAGTCCTCGAGCCGCTCGAGCACGGCCGCAGGATCGTCGATGCGATCGATCGCGAGCACCTCGGCATCGAGCGCGCGCACGTCGTCGCGCGCGATGCGATCGATCATGGGGTCCACGTTGTGCCCGCGCAGCAGCGCGACCCGTCGCACGGCGCCGCGGCGCAGCCGCGACTTCCACGTGCTGACGACCACATCGCGCTCGAGGCCGCCGCCCGAGAGCTCGCGCGCGTGGGCGTCTCCGGAATCGGCGAGGCCGAAGCCGAGGTGCTGCTCCACGTCGCGCTCGTGGCGTTCGCGATCGAGGATCGGCATCGACGCGCGCAGATCGTCGAGACTTCGCAATCGCTCGAGGCCCAGCTCGCGACCGAGCCGCGTAGGACCGAGGTGCTCGATCATCTGGGCGAGGCAGCGCAGCCGGGCGGGTGCATCCGACGGCATGAGCCGTAGGTTCGCCCGAAACGCGCCTCGAGAGCCAGGGGCGGGGACCGCAGCCGGCCTCAGCCGCAGCTCGTGCCCTTCTCCAGGCAGTCGCCAAAGTTGCAGCTACAGCGCACGCGCCCGCCGTCGGGGAGGCTGGTCTCCCACCCCTTCGTGTAGCACTCGCCAAAGTTGCACGACGTGCGGGCCGTGCCCCCGGTCGGCAGGCTGGTGTCCCAGCCCTTGGTCGCGCACTCGCCGAAGTTGCACGACGTGCGCGCGCGGCTGCCGTCGGGGAAGCTGGTCTCCCAGCCCTTTTGCATGCACTCGCCAAAGTTGCACGAGGTACGCGCGCGGCCGCCATCGGGGAAGCTGGCCTCCCAGCCCTTGGTGAGGCACTCGCCAAAGTTGCAGCTCACGCGGATCGTTCCGCTGTCGGTGCGGATCTCCCAGCCCTTGTGCATGCAGTCGCCAAAGCTGCAGTCGCCGGCCGCGAACACGGCGGCCACGGTGTACTGCGCCTGCTTGGCCGCTTCGGCCGCCGCGAGCTTGGCTTCTTCTTCGGCTCGCTTGGCTTCCTCGGCCGCCCGCTTGGCTTCCTCCTCGGCCCGGCGGCGCTCTTCTTCGGCGCGCCGATCCATCTCTTGGCGGTGCGCCACGAGGTCCTTCTTGAGGCCGTCCCACTTGAGGCGCTTGGGGTCGCCGCCCGCGGCCTGCAAGCACGCCTCGACGAAGTCGGGCACCTGCCCGGGGTCGACCTTGGCGCGCATGCCGGGGCACGCCTCGAGCACCGCGGCATCACCCGCGGGCGTGCGCGGCAGCGCGAGCAGCTCGATGAACGTGGACATCTGCGGGTCGGCGGCCAGCGAGGCGACGTAGGCGGCCACCGCCTGGTCGACCTTGCCGAGCCATGCGTGCACGTGGCCGCGCGCGAGCTCGAGCGAGGCCTTGGCGTCGGGCTCGGCCTCGATCGCTTCGGCGAGGTGGTCGAGCGCGCTCTGCCCGAGCGCCGGGCCGTTGACCGTGCCGCGCTGCACCGCGCCCGAGTCGTAGGCCCGCCGCGTGAGATCGGTCAGCGCCAGCGCTCGCGCCGAGGTCACGCCCTCGCTGTCGATCTCCTTCCACAGCGCCTCGACCTCGGCTTGGAGCGCCTCGTCTTGCTTGGCGAGCTCGGCCTTCTGCTTGGCCGCCGCGTCCTCGCGCGCCGCGGCGCTCGAGCTTCCCTGCGTCTGCTGGTTGTTGGTCTTCCCGCCGAACAACGAGCCGAACCACGCGCAACCACTGGTGAGGAGCATCAGCGCCAGCGCGGGGCGAAGCGCCATCGACGAGCCAAACGACCGAGTCATGGCGGTAGTAAGCGCCACGCGCCGGCGGGCTGTCAACGCGTGGGCGACCCGGCGATCGGGTGATCAGCGAGGAGGTCGCGCGCCGGGTCGGCGACCGAGCTCGCCGCGCAGGGTGCCGATCACGGCGCGGGCCTGGTCGCGCCGCGCCTCGATCTCGGGATCTCGCTCGTCCACGGGAAGGCGACCCACGCCGGCATGGAAGCGCTCGAGATGCGCGAGCGCCTCGCCCCTGGCCGCGGCCGTCCGGCTCACGCCCCGGCCCTCGGCGTGGCTGCCCTGCTGGAGCAGCGCGCGGGCGAGCCCATAGTGGGCCTCGAGGCAGTCGGGATCGCGACGCAGCACCTCGCGATAGCTCGCGATGGCCTCCGTGGTGTGCCGGGCCTGGAGCGCGAGCGCAGCGAGATTGAGCCGTGCGGCGTCGAGCTCGGGATCGTGACGCAGCGCTTGCTCGAAGTGCTCGGCCGCTTCCTCGACCTCGCCGATCTGCGCCAGCACCCCGCCGAGGTTGGTCCAGGCCGCCGCCAGCCCCGGGTCGAGCTCGAGCGCGGCCTCGTAGGCGTGACGGACCTGCGCGAGCCCCTCGGTATCGGCCGGCGCCCCGCCCCACTCGTCCTCGAGCTCCTGCGCGAACAAGAACCACTCATAGGCGGTGCGCGGAACCTCCGAGCCCTCGGCCTCGTCGTCGACCCACGGCAGCGCGAGCACCTGCGCCGCTTCGTCGCGGAGCGCCGAGACATCGAAGTCGATCACGAGCTGGCCCGACGCCGCTTCGAAGCGGTGCGCGGCCTCGTCGACCACCATGCGATCGTGCTCGCAGCGGATCCGCAGCTCGTGCAGCGGCGTGTGCACGCGCGGCAGCGTGGTGCGCAGCGACTCGAGCTGCCGTCGCACGCGACGCAGCGGGAGCCCGCCGTCGAGCAGGCCCTTGGCGACCTTCACCGCGATGAGATCGCGAAAGCTATAGTGGCGTCGCTCGCCGCGGCGCAGCGAGGGCACGAGGAACCCCGTCTGCGACCAGTAGCGCAGCCGGTGCTCGGGCACGCCGAACAAGCGCGAGACCTCGCGTAGCGAGTACGCGCCCTCGTCGTCGGCACTCGACCCCAGCGGAGGGGAGACCTTGGTCGCAACCACTTGCATGGACTCTAACCCCGTCGCGTTGCTAGCGTCGCCATCGCATCGACGTCGATCAGCAAGACCGTGCCCTCGACCCGTACTGCGATCTCCACCGCTACTTGAGAGGCTACCAGTGCCTCGGGATCTACTCCGGCCACCCGCGCGAGCTCGCGCGCGGCGAGACCTTGCAAGCGTTGGCGCACTCGCGGCTCGCCTTCCATCAGCTCGGCCACCCGCCGGGCCGTGGCCGCGTCGACCGGCTCCCGCACGTGACTCGCGCAGCTGGCCAGGTCGATGCTGACCATCACCGTGCCAAACACCCGCGGCTGCCCCGGCTGGCGGGTGCCCACCTCCTCACCGCCCTCGACCACGATCTCGGCGTGGTCGAACAAGACCTCGAGGGCACCGGGTGAGAGCACTTCGCGGACTTCGCGCCGAATGAGCTGGACCCGCCGAACCTTGACCCACGGGGCCTCTGAGAGCCCACTGGGGTCCGATTCTGGCGATCGCGGGCTCTGCGCCGGGCTGCGCCCACCTGCGGCTGCGGCGCGCCGCGAGGGAGGTTTCGGTCGTGTAGTCACCGTACCTACATTATCGAGGTTCCAGCGCCGGGCTCCAAGTTTCCTATCCTTCCGCTGATGCCCGACACGAGCGACGTCTTGTTCGTCATGGATCCGCCGGAGACCTTCAATCCCCGAGCGGACAGCACGTTCGTGATGATCACGGAGGCGTTCCGTCGAGGGCACCGCCCGTTCGGCACCAACCTCGGCGGCCTCGGCCTGCACGGACACGAGGCCACGGCCCGCGTCGCACCGGTGGCGCTCGTCGATGGCGAGTCGCCCCGGCTCGTCTACGCCGAGGCGCCCCGCAAGCGGCCGATGTCCGAGTTCGCCGCGGTGATCATGCGCAAGGATCCGCCGGTCGACCAATCCTATATCGCGGCGACATGGATCTTGGATCACGCGGGCACGATGGTTCTCAACGCGCCCGCGGGGCTGCGCACGCTCAACGAGAAGCTCTCGATTCTGCGCTTCGGCGAGCTCGTGCCCAAGACCTTCATCTCGCGCGACTCGGACGAGCTGCGCGAGATCCTCGACGCGCTCGGCGGCCGCATGATCGTCAAGCCGCTCTATGGTTTCGGTGGCCGCGAGATCCTGCTGGCCCGCGCCGACGACCCCAACCTCGGCAGCCTGCTCGAGCTGGCCACGGCCGAGGGCACCCGCTGGACGGTGGCGCAGGAGTACCTGCCCGCCGCCGTCGAGGGCGACAAGCGCATCCTCTTGGTGGGCGGTGAGCCGATCGGCGCGGTGCTGCGCGTGCCGGCCAAGGGGGAGCTGCGCAACAACTTCCACGCCGGCGGGCGCCCGGTCCTCGGCGAGCTGACCGACCGCGACCTCGCGATCTGCTCGGCCGTGGGCCCGATGTTGCGGGAGGCGGACCAGTTCTTCGTGGGCCTCGACGTGATCGGCGGCTACCTCACCGAAATCAACGTGACGAGCCCGACCGGGATGCAGGAGATCAACCGTCTCCAAGGCTTGGAGGGGGACCTCACCATGCAGGCCCGCTTCTGGGATGCGCTCGATGTAAGGCTCCGCGCCGGGCGCTTGGCGCAGAACCCCGGTTCGTGACAAGCTGCACCGGGCTCCCCCCCGAAGCCCGGAGACTCGATGTCGGACAAGCCCTCTACTCTTCGCGAGCTCATCACCCAAGAGCTCCCGCGCCTGTACGCATTCGCGTATCACATGTCCGGATCGCGGCCCGAGGCGCGCGCGCATGTCGAGCAGCTCGTCCGCGACGCCAAGACCCAAGGCGAGGCTGCGATCCTGGCCACCCCCGTCCCCCGCGACACGCTCTTGGGGCTGATGGCGCGCACGATGGAGGAGAACCTGGGGCGCAAGTCCGATTTCACCTTCGACAGCCTCGACAACCTGCTGCGCAGCGACATCACGCGGCCCATCGACCTCAGCGGTGGTGCGCTACAAAACTCGCCGCAGCGCGTGCACCTCATGCTGTGGGAGCTCAAGCGCACCTGCCTCACGGCCACGCTGTGCTGCTTGCCGCCCGGCGTGCGGGTGTCGTTCGTGCTCACCGACCTGTTCGGCTACTCGCCCGCCGAGGCCTCCGAGCTGCTCAAGATCAAGGAGAGCGCCTACCGGGTGCGGCTCACGCGGGCGCGCAAGCGCATCGAGGACTACCTCACGCCGCGCTGCGCCCACGTCGATCCGCAGAATCCCTGCACGTGCACCGGTCGCTTGGTGATCGCCATCGACGCCGAGTTCATCAAGGCGCCCGCCCACACGCTCGACATCCCCCACGATCCGCACGACGCCGAAGGCCCGCGACGCGACATGGGGAGCCTCTACCGCAGCCTGCCCGAGGCTCAGCTCACGCCCGCCGAGCAGGGCGAGGTGCTGACCGCGATCTAGCGGCCCGCGCCGCGCGCTCACCGCTCGCGGCTCCGCTCAGCGCGGCTCCGCTCAACGCGGCTCCGCTCACCGCGGCTCCGCTCACCGCTCGGCTCATTGGGCCGTAGCTGGGGCCGGAGCCGGCGGTACCACGACTACCGGGCAGGGCGAGGTCGCCGCGAGATCGGTGCCCACGCTGGTGAGCAGCATGCGCTCGAAGGTGGAGAGCCGGCGCGAGCCGGTCACGATCATGGCCGCGTGAGTCTCTCGCGCGAGCTGGAGCACCTGCTCGGTCACGTGGCCCTGGCGCACCATCGGGGTGGCGCCTTCGATGCCAACTCCGGTGATCCACTCCGCCAGCTCCTGCACCCCCGCCGCCTGCGACTCGTCGGCGATCTTCTGGCGAGTGGCCGCGGGGATGTAGTTGGCGCCGTAGTCCTCGGGCACGGGGACCGTGTGCACGAGCACCAAGCCGCGTCCGAGCCGCTTGGCCATCGTCGCGGCGAACTGCGCTGCGGTCGTGGCCCCATCTCCGAGGTTGGTCGCGCACAGGATCGGGCCCGTGCCGGGCATGGCCTCGGGCTCCCAGTCGGGCGGCACCACCACCAGCGGGCCCGCCAACGTCCGCAGCAACCGGCGCGCCACCTTGCCCAAGCGCAGCAGGTGATGACCCTCGCGCGGAGCCTGTCGGCCCACGATGAGGCCTTGCGCGTGGTGGTCTGCGCAGGCTTTCTCGAGCATCTTCTCGGCGCGCCCGCCCTGCACCACGTGCGTCTCGGAGAGGACGTCGGTCGCTCCGGCATTGCGCACGACCATCTCGGCCTCCTGGCGCGCGCCGCCCATGAGCTCGTCGAGGTGGTGGTAGCGCAGCGCAGCGCGGAGCGTGTCTTCGTCGAGCACGTGCACGCCCACGAACGTGGGGTGGCCCTCACTCGAGCTCGACCCGAGCCAGCGGGCAAAGCGAAGCGCGCCCTGACCGGTGGGACGGAGATCGAGGCCTACGATCCAACGGTTGGCTTGGGGGCTCATCGCGTCGATCGTGGGTCCTGGGGGCGTGACGTGTCAACGCCGGACCTCCCGCCCCGCCCCTCCCGTCGTGGCTTCAGGAGAGCGGCGTGATCAGCCGTCCGAGCGGCACGCCCTCGAGCTCGATCTGCACCACCTGCCCCGGCGCGAGCGCCGAGACGCCCTCGGGGGTCCCCGTGTAGATGAGATCACCGGGCTCCAGCGTCATCACGCGGCTCAGGTACGCGAGCACGAACGCGAGCTCGAACATCATGTCCTCGAGCGGCGCATCCTGGCGCAGCTCCCCGTCGAGGAAGCCGCGGATGCGGGCGCTGCCGGGCAGCGTGGTGCCGGGCGGCCACATGCGCACGAACGGACCGCAGGGCGCGAACCCATCGAAGCCCTTGCCGCGCGTCCACAGCTTGTCGCCGCGCTGGAGATCGCGGTTCGAGACGTCGTTGCCCAGGGTGTAGCCGGCCACGTAGTCGAGCGCGCGCTCGCGAGGCACGTCCTTGGCGGTCTGGCCGATCACCGCGACCAGCTCGGACTCCATGTCGATGCGCTCGTAGCCGCGCGGCAGCACCAACGCCTGCCCCGCGGCCAGCAGCGCCGAGCTCGGCTTGAAGAACAAGATCGGCTCCTCGGGCACCTCGTTGCCCATCTCTTGCGCGTGGGCGCGATAGTTGCGACCCACGCAGACGATCTTGCCGGGCCGCACCGGGGGCGCCAGCGTGTACTGACCGAGCGGGCCTCGCAGACCCGCCGCGCGCGGCGTGGCCGCGTGAGCGAGGGCGTAGGCGTGTGCGCTCGCAGCTCCGCCCTTCCAGGCCGTGGCGCCCGCGAACGGGTCGTCGATCTCCTCGACCTCGGTGGAGGCATCGGGTGCGTCACCCGCGGTCCACAGCCGCACCACGCGGTCCCGCGGATCTCCGGGGACCGTCACGCGCCCCACCCATGCAATGCGATCGGCCATGGCAGACCGTCGCCCGAGCGGTGCCACGAGGCAAGGCTTTCTCGCAGCGGCTCGCGCGTGGGCGATCGGGGGCTGCTGCGGGCCTTGCCCCGATCGACGGGTAGTGGTGGAGTGGTCCGGGCATGAGGGTGTCGACCGGCGATGACGCCACCCTCGCCGGTGACGAAGCACGGGCCTCGGATCGAGCGCCGCACCAGGGCTGGCTGCTCCCCGGCGCCCCGCTCGGTCGCTACACCGTGCTCTCGCGCCTCGGGGCCGGCGGCATGGGGGTCGTGTATGCCGCCTACGATGCCGAGCTCGACCGCAAGGTCGCGCTCAAGTTGCTGCGCCCCAGCCCCGGCGTGCTCGACGAGTCGCGCGACCGCGAGCACCGCCTGCTCAAGCAGGAGGCCCAAGCGCTGGCCAAGCTCGCGCACCCCAACGTCATCACGATCCACGACGTGGGCGAGCACGAGGGGCACGTGTTCCTGGCCATGGAATTCGTCGACGGCCAGACGCTGGGCCGCTGGCTCGCCCAGCCCCGCCCCCACGACTGGCGCGAGATCCTCGCGATCTTCGGCCACGCCGGCGAAGGGCTGCGCGCCGCCCACGAGGCGGGACTCATCCACCGCGACTTCAAGCCCGACAACGTCATGGTCGGCAAGGACGGGCGCGTCCGCGTGATGGACTTCGGGCTGGCGCTCAGCGCTGCCGTGCTCGACGAGACCGCGGACACCACGGGCACCGTGGGCACGCCCGCGTACATGGCTCCCGAGCAGATCATGGGCGGGGCCCTCGATGCGCGCAGCGATCAATTCTCGTTCTGCGTGGCGCTGTGGGAGGCGCTCCATGGCACGCGCCCGTTCTCGGGTGATGACCTGTTCGAGCTCGCCGACAACGTCGAGCACGCGCGGATTCAGGCCCCGAGTCGCCCCGGCGGCGCGCCGGGCTGGGTGCGCCGCGTGCTCGTCACGGGGCTCGAGGCCGACCCGGCGCGGCGGCATCCCTCGATGGATGCGCTGCTCCAGGCGCTGCGGCGCGATCCTTCGCGTGCGCGCCGACGGCTCGCGGGCGCACTGACCGTCCTCGCGCTCGCGGGCGGCAGCTGGGGCGTGATGGCGTGGAGCGAGGCGCGTGCGATCGCGGCGTGTGAGATCGAGAGTCACGCCATCGAAGCCGAGTGGACGAGCGAGCGCCGCACCGCCGTCGAGCGGGCAATCCTCGCGCACGACGTCACCTTTGCGCAGGAGACCTGGGATCGACTCGCGCCCGCGCTCGACGCCTACGCCGAGGAGT
>JBFIJN010000171.1:0-16219 GCA_041600735.1 Nannocystaceae bacterium | reverse complement strand
TCCTCGAGCGACTCGAAGCCGGACCCGCGGGCGTGGCCGAGCTCGCGGACGAAGATGAGCCTCATCTCTCGGCGCTCGCGGTGCTTGGCGGCGCCCACTTTGGGCGCTGGGCCGATCCCCCGCTTTCCACACCCGACCTGAGCTGGATCGCGGCGGCGCTCGCCCACGCGCGCCCGCTCGTCGAGGGCCCCGCGCTGATCCTGGGCGCGGCCACGGGGGGCGAAGCGCTGGCGCTGCCGCCCGATCTCGAGGTGGTGGCACTCGACGGGAGCGTGCCGCTCATGGGCTTTGCCTCGGGCCTGGCCGCCCGCGATCAGTGGCTGCCGGTGCAGACCACCCCGGGCCGCTACACCGCACGCACGATCGCGCTCCCCGAGGCGATCCGCGCGAGGCTGCGTCGCGTGCAGCTCGTGGCCGCCGACGCCCGCGAGCCGCCGCTCCGCGCGGGTGCGTTCGGACTGGTCGTGGCGCTCGGCCTGCTCGACTCGATCACCCACCCGCGCGAGCTCCTGCTGCAGGCGCAGGCCCTGCTCGCGCCTGGCGGGGCGCTGCTGGTGAGCAGCCCGTTCAACTGGGACGACGCGGTCACGCAGCCGTCGCGGCGCATCGACGCGGGCATCCTTGCGCACGAAGATCACGGGGCCAGGCTCGAGGCGCTGCTCGCGTCGCTGCTCCCCGCGCTGACGCTACGCTGGAGCGATCGCGACGTGCCATGGTCGCTGCGCATCCATGATCGCCTGCGCTGCGAGTTCTCGGTGCACGCGATGCTGTGGCAGCGAGAGCGCTAGCGCTCGCGCGGCTCGGTTCGGATCACCGCGCGCGCCACTTGAAGCTCGAAGACGTCCTCGATGCGCCCGAGCCAGATCCCGGGGATGGGCTTGCCGGGCGTGCCGGCCGAGCTCGGGTAGTTGGCGACCTCGTTCTCGTAGACCCACCGCACCTTGTAGCGACCGGGCTGGAGCTCGGCGGGCAGCCGCAGCGACTGCTCGAACTCCGCGCGGCCGCGCGCGCCGAGCTCGTGGAAGTCGGCCTCGCTGGGCTCGTAGTCGTCGCCGCCCGTCGGCTGCACATGGGGCGGCCCGGAGCCGATCTCCAGCCGAAACGTGCTCTGTCCCGCTCGGTGGACCTCGTCCTTGTTGAGGAGCAGCGTGCGCGCTCGAGTGCCGAGGTTGCTGAACCTGAGCTTCACCACCACGGTCGTACCGGGCCGGTGGGCCTGGGGTGGGATCTCGGCCTCGACTCGCAGGTCGTCGATGATCGGGCTCATACTACGAATCTCCCAGCCCAACGCTACCACGGCGCTAGATTGGTACGCTCGCCGAGCGCATGGACTATTTCGAGCGGCTCGGTGCGGCCCTGGAAGACGCCTGGAGCGAGCGTGGCCGCGACGAGGAGCAATTCCCTGCCGCCGCGGTGGCGGTGCTCGACCGCCTGCCGCCTGGCGAGGCGTTCGACCGATCGCAGCTGCTGACCCACCTGCTCGATCCTCGCCGGGCCGTGCCGCTCCAGCTCGCGCCGCTGGGGGCGTTCGGGCAGCCCGGCTTCACCGTGTTCCACGGCCATGGCTTCGTGGTCGAGATCTACCACTGGCTCGAGTCGCTCTCGGCGATCCACGACCACCCGTTCTGCGGTGCCTTCACGATCCTCGACGGTTTCAGCGTGCACGCGCGCTACGAGGCCACGCGCGGTGCGGCGCTCGGCGGCCGCGCGCAGCGGGCCGACCTCCAGCTACGCGCACTCGAGCTACTCCGTCCCGGGGCGGTGGTGCCGTTCTCTCTGCGCCTGCACCCGCTCGTGCACGCGCTGGTCCACGTGCCGGTCTCATCGATCTCGATGGTGGTCCGCACCGTGCGAACCGAGGGCTACTTCCGCTATCTCCCGCCCTCGGTGGCGCTGCCCATGGAGGGCGAGGCCGAGCCGCTCGGGCGCCAGCTCGCGCTGCTCGACGCGCTGGCGATCGCGGGCGACCCGAGCCACCCAGAGCGCCTGGCCGCGGTGCTCGAGCGCGCCGACTTCGAGGTGGCGCTGCGCGTGCTCTCGGCGGAGTGGCCACGCACCACCCCCGCAGGGCGAGCGGCGCTGGTGACCCAGGTGCGAGCGCGGCTGGGCGCGGCCGCGGAGCTGCTGGCTCCGCTGCTCGAGCGGGCCCGGCGGCTGCAGGAGGCCACCGCGGTGCGCGAGTCGCTGCGTGATCCCGAGCTGCGCTTGGTCGCGGTCGCGCTCGGCTACGCGGAGCATCGCGACCAGGTGCTGGAGCTGCTGCGCGCGCACGGCGTGGAGCCGCTCGCGACCCTGCACCGCTTCGTCGACGAGGCCGGCCTGTTCGCGCAGGGTGAGGAGGCCTCGGCGATCATCGCCCACGGCTTGGTCGAGGGCGGCGGCGCCACCCAGGCGCTGGCCGAGCTGCGGCGGGTCTACGGGCCCGCGGCGATCGACGCACACGAAGCCGACGTGGTCGAGTTCTGCGAGACCTCGTTGTTCGCGGTGCTGCGCGCGGCTACTCCATGAGCCGCGCGACCAGCTCGCGCACCATCGAGGGCTCGATCGGCGTGCAGATGTAGGGCAGCCCGCTGCTCTCGAGGAACTCGCTCGTATCATCGAGCTCGTCGCTGGTGATGAACGCGAGGCGCTGGCCCAGCGCGGGGGCGAGGCGCTGCACGCTGCGATGGAAATCCAGGCCGGACATGTCGCCGAGCCCCACGTCGCAGAGGATCACGTCGACCGGAGCTCCGCTCTCGATCAGCGCCAGTGCCTCCTGCCCGCTGCGCAGCGCGGTCACGTCGTAGCTGGCGCTCAGCATGCGCGAGAGCGGGCGGCCGAGCTGCCCGGCGTCGTCGACCACCAGCACCATCGGCTTGGTCTGCGACTCTGCCAGTGAGGCGAATGTTCCGCTGCCGTCGGCCGCCGGCAGCAACACGCTCACCCGTGTGCCCTGGCCCTCGTCGCTGTCGATCTGAATCTCGCCGTGGAACGACTTGATGATGTTGTTGGAGATCGACAGCCCCAAGCCCGTGCCCACGCCCACCGGCTTGGTCGTGTAGAACGGGTCGAACACGCGCGCGACGACGGCCGCCGGCATCCCGAGGCCGTTGTCTTGCACCGACACTCGCACGCGGCCATCGGGATCGACCGAGGTGCGCAGCTCGATCATGCCCGGCCGATCGGGCTGCTCGGGATCGTGCTCGCGACGCTCGGGAATCGCCTGCGCGGCGTTGACGATGAGATTGACGAACACTTGGGTGAGCCGCGACTCGTCGGCCACCACGGGGGGGACGTGCCCGTAGTCGCGCACCAGGTAGGCGCGATACTTGAACTGATTGGTGGCGATGTTGACGGCGATGTCGAGCGCGTCCTGCACGTCGACGCTCTCGAGCTGCTCGGGCTGGGAGCGCGAGTACGTGAGCAGGTCGCGGACGATTCGCTTGACCTGATCGGCGCCCTGCTGCGCCTCGAGCACCATCTTGGCCACCTGCTCGGTGCTCTCGAGATCGCCCGCGCGGAGCTCGACGAGCGCGCGATCGATGGCATCGAGGTTGGCGATCACCCACGTGAGTGGGTTGTTGATCTCGTGGGCGACACCGGCGGCCAGCGTACCCACGGTGGCCATGCGCTCGGAGTGGACCACGCGATCGTGGAGCTGCTTGCGCTCGGTGACGTCTTGGAACACGCCGAACACGGCCAGCGGACGCCCGTCCTCGGACACCTCACACTTTCCGCGGCTGAGCACGTTGCGCAGGGATCCGTCGGTTCGCACGATGCGCAGCTCGAACTCGAAATCCTTGCGCAGCATGACCGCGTCGCGGATGTGGTCGACGACCACGCCGCGATCGTCGGGGTGATAGGCCGCGACCGTGCCCTCGATGTCGGGCTTGAACGTGGCCGGATCGAGCCCGTGGATCCGATACATCTCGCGCGACCACGTGAGCGTGTCGGTGGTGAGATCGATGCGCCAGTGACCGACGCCCGCGACCTCCTCGGACATGAGCAGCAGGCGGGTGCGCTCCTCGGCCTCGCGCTCGGCGAGCTTGCGCTCGGTGATGTCACGCGCGGTGCCGTAGGCCGCACCATTGCGCATGCGCACCACGCTCCACTGCAGCCATCGGTAGCTGCCGTCGTGGCAGCGCAGGCGGTTCTCGAACCGCACCTCCTCATCGCGCCCACGCACGGCCGCCAGCGACGTCGCGCTGTCTTCGCGGTCGGCGGGATGGACGAGGTCGAGCAGCTCTTGCCGGCCCACGCGTGGCGGCGTGAACCCCAGCAGGCGCTCCCACGCGGGATTGATCCAGCGCAGCTCGTCCTTCGCGTCGATGATGCACATCAGGTCGACGGCGGTCGCCACCAAGCGCCCGAGGGCACTGCGGGGCAAGAGCTCCGGCTCGCTAGGGTTGGCCAAGATCACCGTTCGGCCAAGTATAGCCTGCGAGACGGCGATGGTCGGCTCCGCGATGGCCCAAGTCGCACCACTCCCGCAAGGGAAACCCCTCTCGTGGGGGCTAGCCCCCGCGGTCTCGCCACGCTCGCCAGCGATCGTGTAGCCGCTCTACCCGAAAGAACGGGGCGTAGGCGACGCCCGAGAGCGGATAGTGGAACACGATGGCCATCATCACGACGATCCCCGCGTGGAACGACCACGCGACCGCACACCACACCCTGGCCACCCGCGGATGCAGGAGCGCCAGCGGGGCGCCGAGCTCGGCGCAGAGCGACACCGCGGCCAGTGGGGGGAACAACCACCCGTGCTGCGCCAGCATCGTGCCCAGCCACGAGTAGCCGGCCCCGAGCTCGACCTTGCGGAGGTTGTCGTAGGCGACGTACACGCGCAGCGTGTCGCTGGTCACCCAGGCCAGGCCCGCGTTGTGGAGCTTGGACCAGCCCGCGATGAAGTAGGTGGTGACCGTCACTGCGCACAGCAGGCGAATGGCCCAGCCATAGCGGGCGCGCGGGGCATCGTCGGGCGCGGGGCGGCGGCGGGCGTCGAGGCTGAGCGCATCGGCAGCGGGTGACAGCCCCAGCACCAGCACATGGAGCACCATCAAGTTCTCGGTGTGGAAGACCATGCTCCACGAGTTGCGGTAGCTCGTGACCCACACGAGCACGGCCGCGAACGCGGGACCGGTGAGGCGAAAGCGGAACCCGGCGACGAACCCGAGGCCCAGCGCCACCGCCAGCACCATGAGCGCCGTCACGGCCGCGACGGGCAGCGGCGCGCCCAGCAGCACGACCGGTCCGACCGGCTTCCACTGCTGGACCGTCATGCCGCTCACGCTCACGAGGTGCCCGAAGCGCACCACCAGGTACGCGAGCGCGTAGCCCCCGATCAGCACGCGCAGCATGGCCAGGCGGCGCGCCGGCGCGGGTGCATGCCACCAGCGTTCGAAGGCGACGAGCGCGGCCGGGATCATGGGTCCGCCTCCGCTTCCGCTTGCACCGCGCAGCGAGCATGCACCTGGGTGGCGCGAGGCTTGGTCTCCCCGGCGAAGTAGGCGAGCGCGTCGTAGTGATCGGTGCGGACCTCGAGCCGCTCGAGATCGGCATACCCAGGGTCGGCCCGCACGCGCTCGGCGACGCGGCGGCAGAGGTCACCCGAGTACCCGCGCCGGATCGCCACCGCAGCGATCTGGTGCGCCTGCATGATCTCCTCGCTGCCGAGCAGCTCGGGGGGGATCGGCCGGTGCCGCCCCTCGCGAGAGAAGCCCACCACGTGGCCGATCTGGGCGTCGGCGCTGCGACGATCCGCCGAGAACATCGGGTAGTTGGACAGGGGGAACCCATCCTGGGGCGGGTCGCGCAAGATCGGCCACAGCACGGCGAGCAGCAGCCCCACGCTCCACACCGCGACCAACAGCCGCGAGCCAGGGCGGAGATCGTGGGCCTCGTCGCGCATCACAGGGGCTCGGGGATCGAGGAGCCTTCGAGCAGGCCGAGCATGCGCCCGCCGTGCCCCATGCCCGCCATCGCGTGCTGCACGAAGTCGATGCGAATCTCGGGCGAGCCCATGTGCTCGGAGAATGCGCCCACCATCGAATGGGGCTTGGTCGCGCACGCAAAGCACGAGGTCTCGTCCCACTGCTGGCGCACGAGGAACTGCAGCGCGCGCCGCATGACCGCCTCGTCGGCGGCGGTGTCCTCACCGCGGGCCCGCTGTAGCGCGATCGCCGCACTCATGGCCTCGCCAAAGCCCGACGAGCCCGTGTTGTGGGGGATGAGCACGTTGCCGAACCCGTAGCCGCCCACGA
Source organism: Nannocystaceae bacterium (assembly GCA_041600735.1). GTDB lineage: Bacteria > Myxococcota_A > Polyangia > Nannocystales > Nannocystaceae > Paraliomyxa. Next base: position 9,983 of record JBFIJN010000171.1, on the reverse strand, counting down.
GATCGTCGGCCACGTCGTCTTCTTCGCCGAGGATGAGGCGCGTCTTGTAGTGCGCGTAGTCGATGCAGAAGCGCTCGTAGCCGTCGTGGCGGTGGTGCCCCAGCGAGGCGCGCGCGGCCAGGCAGTGCCAGTTCTCTTCCATGAAGAAGAAGTTGGTGGCGAAATTGTCCCAGTAGTCTTCGGCCGTGTAGCGCATCGCGGCCTCCACCGCGGCGCGCGTGGGACCCGGCGCGGGGAGCCCCGGCAGCGAGTGCTCGGTGGTCAGCCGCTCGAGCAGCGTGAGGGCGAACACCGCCTGGCCCACGGCATAGAGCGGATCGGGCCCCGGCACCGGCTCACCCGTGGCCATGTCGATCTCGGGGTGGAAGCCGCCGTCCTCGCGCTGCATGTGCAGCAAGAAGCGGGTCGCGCGGGCGATCGCATCGTCGAACTCGTTGCCCACGCGCTCGCGGCACGAGAGCAGCGCGATGGCCGTGAGCGCGGTGTTGCCCAGCCCCACGCGCGCGACTTGCTTGCCGGGCGGGTACACCAGCATGCCCATGTCGCCGTGGGTCTGCATGGTGCTCACGAGCATCGCGAGCGCCTTGCGAGCCACCCTCCGCGCGCGCGCGTCATCGCGGGCGAGCTCGCAGATCACCAGCGTGGTGCCAGCTTGCCGCGCCAGCGCAAACCCCTGGTAGCTGACCTGGCCGGTGAAGGGGTCGGCCTTGTATTCGAAGCGGCCATCGTCGCCCTGCGCGCCCAGGATGTAGCGCTCGGCGGCATCGACGGCCGCGCGCAGCTGCTCCGCGTCGAGCGGGGGCCGCGAGGTTCGCAGGCGTCGCAGCGAGTGCAGCTCTCGCTTGGTGTCGAGCACGAAGCTCGCCGTCTCGAGCCGAACGAGGCCCTCGAGCCGTGGATTGTAGCTCTCGGGATGCTCGGGCCAGGCCAGCGCCTTGCGCAGGATTGCGGGGTCGAAGCCAAAGCGAAGATCGGGGATCACGGGGATCGGCGTGAGCGTGTTGAACTGATCGAGCGCGAGCAGCTGCCACGGCAGCAAGCAGCGCGTGCCCTCGCACACCCCATCGAGGCCGGGGCGCAGCAGCATCGCGTCGACGACCGGCACCACGGGCTCGAGCGCTTGCGTGCCAGTGACCACGTCGACTGCGATCGGACCGCGCAGCGCCTCGGCCCGCAGCTCGGCGCCGAGCTGGGTGAGCGCCTCGGACAGCGAGGGCGCCTGTACGCAGCGGCTGCGCGCCTCGGCGCGGGTGGACGCGACGGCCACGAGCGAGGTCGCGACCACCGTCACCCGGCCCGGACCAGGCGCGGCCTCGCACTCCACCGCTTGGCGCACGAGCAGCGAGGGCGCGTCTCTCGGCGCGGCGGGCTGGCCCGCGGGATCGGGCAGCGCCGCGGCCACGGCATCGCGCAGCGCATTGGGCTCGGCGCTCGCCGGATCGAGCGCGGCCTCGGCAACGGGCAGCATGGCCGCGCGCCACAGGCCCAGGCTCGCCAGCACGAGCGCCGCCGCGCTGGCCCCCTGCGCGCGCCGATCCCAGCGCAGCCCGCCCGTGACCGCCAGCCCCCACACCGACAGCGGCAGCACGAGCAGCGCCACCACGGCCCAGGCCGCCGCCAAGCCGGCCGCCACGCCCTTGCCGAGCCCCCCGTAGAGCGACGCGATGTACGTGCTGGCGCTGAAGAGGTTCCAGGTGACGTAGCCGAGGAAGGCCAGGCTCACCAGCGCCTGCACGCGCCACGCGGGTCGCCGCCACGCATGGCCCACGACCGCGAGCGCAGCGTGGGCCGCATGGGCGATCGCCACCGCGGTGGTGACGATGGCAAACGGAGTGAAATCTGCCCAAGGCAGCACCGTCGCACCCCAGCCGAAGATCGCCGCGCCCAGCCCCGACAAGAGGGCCGGCCACCAGCGAGGAAGCGTTTGCGTGTTGGAGGCCATCGGCAGCTCAGGTGTAGATCTGCAGCTTGCGCTGGTAGGGGTCGGTGAGCTCGTGATCGCGGCCGATGAGGCCGAACACCACCAGCATGGCTTTGTGGGCGGCCGCGTCGCGGTGCTTGGGCTTGCGCATCACGCTCTCGAGGAAGCAGTCGAGCGCCTCTTGCCAGCGGTGCGCCAGTGCGTGCCCGCAGCCGAGCGCATACCAGGCGTCGACGTCGTCCTCGTCGATCGCCGTGCGGGCCGCCGCCGCCCCCGCGCCGCCGAGCGCCTCGCACTCGTCGCGAAACACCCGCGCCTTGCGTACGAACTCGGCCTTCTCGCGCTCGGGCGTGCCGAGCTCGATGGCCTCGACGTGGTGCTCCACTTGCTCGGCGTTGCCTTCATCGAGCGCCAAGCGAGCCAGCGCCAGGTGAGCCTTCGCGTGGCTGGCGTGCAGCTCGAGCGCGCCCTCGAACGCCGCGCGGGCTCCCGCCTGATCTCCGCCCGCCAGTCGCTGCTGCCCTTCTTCGAATTTGGCGTCGGCCGGCGAGGGCAAGTGCTCGGCCAGGAACTTGCGGATCGACCCACCCGGCAGCGCCCCCACGAACTCCGCGATCGGCTTGCCCTTCACGAACAGCTTCACCGCCGGGATGCTGCGGATCGCATAGCGCGTGCCCGTGCGCGGCGCCTTGTCCGTGTCGACCTTCACCAGCTCGAACGTCCCCTCGCTCTCCCCCGCGAGCTGCTCGAGCACCGGCCCCAGCATCCGACACGGCCCGCACCACTGCGCCCAGAAATCCACGAGCACGGGGATCTCGAACGAGCGCTCGATCACCTCCACGTCGAAGTCCCCGTCGCCGACGTCTTTCACCATGCGGCGGAAGGTAGCAGGGAGGCCGCTGCCCGTGGGCAAGAAGCTTGAATCACTGAAATTTTCTGGGCGATGGCGGACGCCCCGAGACCGGGACCGCTCAGGCGCAGCCGGCCTGCTCGAGGAGGTCCGAGAGCTCGACGGCCCGACCGCCACGCCCACCGTGCTTCTGCACGACGATGATCATGCACCGCCGACCGCGACACTCGAACGTCTGCGGGCGAATGCGCGTGCCGCCGCGCGAGACGATTACCGCCCCGAGCGTGATGTGCTCTTCACCGAGGCGGAGCGGAGCTTGCTTGCGCCCCGCGGCAGCACGCGGGATATCGTCGCCACTCGCCCATTGGTCGTGATGCAGCCGCCCATGCGCTTGCGCGTTCGAGAAGTGCTCAGCGCCGGCTCGGATCTGAGCGAACGGTCTGCCGGGGTCTTCGGGATCGACCCTCCCCTTGAGCTCGACGAACACGACACCACCTGCGCGGTCGCGCTCGAATACCACGACGCCATCCGGGCGACTGGTCGGGGAGCCCCACTGCTCCCCGTCCAAGGCGAATGCGACACAAGGGACATCAGCAAGCACGTCGAGCGACATGCCGGTCCCGTCATCGACCACCGATGCTCGCCACCTCCGCTGCTCGGAGGTCGAGTGCGTGGGACAATCCGTGAGCCGCTTCATCCCTTGCGAGCCTGCTTGGCGAAGATTCGGTTCATCTGGCCGGCCATCTCGTCGGAGACCGAGCCGAGCGCTTGCTCGTCGATCATCCCTTGCTCGGGATCGAGCAGGCTCCTCACCTCTCCGCGGTCGTCGAGGAGATAGGCGGACACCTGCTCGGGAGCGAGGCGCAGCTCGAGCGGGATCTCGTCACGCAGCTCGTTCTCGGCCAACGAGCTCGCGAGCATGAGGTTGTTGAGCGCATAGAGCACGGTCAGCGAGTGGGTAGTGACCACCACGCGGAACCCGGCATTGACGAGATACGCCAGCACTTCGACCACCGCGCGCTCCGCGGTGGGATGCAGGTGGATCTCGGGTTCCTCGACATACAGTGTGAAGGGCTCGCCAAGCTCGCCGGCGGCTCGCAGTGAGAACAGGACCTGGGGCAGCAGCATCAGCGGCCAGTTCGCGCGCTGACCGGACGAAGCCATGTCGAGGTCGATGTCACGCGGCTCGCCCGCTACCGTGAACGACCAGCGCCAAGCAGCGCCGCTTCGACGGGCCTCGCCGCCCAGCTCGGACCGCAGGCGATCTCGGATCCAGCGCCCTTGCTCGGTGTCGGTGGCCGCGTCGGTCCAGCTCGATTGGACTCGCCCTACCTCCTCCATGAATTGGGCGAACAGCTCGAGGATGATCGTGGCCCCGATGACGCTCATGCTCGCGGGACTGAGGGCCAGCGTGTAGAACAGGCGCTCGGTGGGGATGAACAGGGCGTTCGAGGGGGATCGGCGCTCGCTGAGGATGGTCGCGACCGCTCGTTGCAAGGTCTGGTCGGGTTGGATCCTGCCCGTCGCGTGGTCCGCCGCGAAGGAGAGCTGCTCGGTGGAGTCGCTCCACGCGACCTCTACGCTCGGCACCGTGAGGCTCGCGAAGCTGCGTCGCTGGCTGCGCAAGCCGTTCACGATGCGCTGGAACACCATGCGCGGATCGGTGGCCTGGGGCTCATCGTGGCGCCGCGTGGCCGCGTCGAAGTGAACGAGGCTGGGAAGGCCGCGGAACACATAGAGCAGCTGGGCGAGCAACGACTTGCCCGTCCCCTGCCGCCCGATCAAGACCGTCAGGGGGCGGATGTCGAGACGGCAGGGTCCGAGGGGACCAAGCTGGCCCGACTTGATCTCGAGCGTCTCGGGATCGCCGCCACGCTTCACTCGGGGGGGCTGCGCCATCGCGTCGGAGGGAGGATCTCACGGTGGATCCGGCGTGGCAAACGCGAGGGGACGGGCTCCGGGCGGAGAGCTATCATTGCGATCGATGAGCGCCGCGAGCCCCGTGGATCGGCCACGCAACTACGGCGACCTGCGACGGTCGAGCGACGAGACGCGCTGGGAGTTGGTCGACGGGCAGGCCTACGCGATGGCCGGGCCCAGCTGGCAGCACCAGAGCGTGACGGCGGGGCTGGTCGCGCAGCTTCTGGTCTACTTTCGCGCGCACGGGTGCCGAGTCCTTCCCGCGCCGTTCGACGTGCGACTGCCTCGAGCGGACGAGGCGGACGAGGCGATCGATACGGTGGTTCAACCCGACATCTCGGTCGTGTGCGAGCTCGGCAAGCTCGACGAGCAAGGGTGTCGAGGAGCGCCGGATCTAGTGGTCGAGGTGCTCTCGCCATCGACGGCAGGGCGCGATCACCTGACCAAGCGTGCGCTCTACGAGCGACACGGCGTGCGAGAGTACTGGATCGTGCACCCGATCGATCGCATCGTGACCATCCATCGTCGCCAGGGGGATGGCGGATTCGGGCCTCCCGAGCTGTTCGAAGCGCGCGGCGTGGTGCGCAGCGAGGGCTTCGCCGGGCTGGAGCTCGACTGGGACCTGGTGTTCGCGGACGTGCCGTCCCCGGCCAGCTAGTCGACCCGGCTAGCGTCGCTTCTTCTTCGCGGGGCGATCGGTCGTGCGCGGGAGCGGAGGCAGCCCGGTGTGCTGCGTGAGCGCGACGCCCTTCTGGATCCGCGCCTCCGTCCTCCGCTCGACTCGCGGGGGCTTGCGCGTACCCTCCGGCGTGTCGCCGGTTCCCGCGGGCTGCCAGCTCGGCACGAGGTGCCGCTTGCCGTTGCCGATCAGATCCTCGCGCCCCATGCGGCGCAGCGCGTCGCGCAAGATCGGCCAATTGTTCGCATCGTGATAGCGGAGGAACGCCTTGTGCAGCCGCCGGACCTTCAGCCCGCGCGGCACCGGAACGTCGCCGCCCTCTCGTCGCACCCGCGTGAGCGCGTTCTTGCCGCTGTGATAGATCGCGGTCGCGCTGGCCATCGGGGAGGGCAAGAACGCCTGCACGGCATCGGGGCGGAAGCGGTTGTGCTTGAGCCACAGCGCGAGCTCGAGCATGTCCTCGTCGGTCGTCCCGGGATGCGCCGAGATGAAGTAGGGGATCAAGTACTGCTCCTTGCCGGCCTGCTCGCTGTAGCGATCGAACAATTCCTTGAACCGGTCATACGTGCCGATCCCCGGCTTCATCATCACCGACAGCGGCCCCTTGGCCACGTGCTCGGGGGCGATCTTCAGGTACCCACCCACGTGGTGCTGCACCAGCTCCTTCACGTACTCGGGTGACCTCACCGCGAGGTCGTAGCGCAGGCCCGAGGCGATCAGCACCTTCTTCACGCCCCGCAGCGTTCGCGCCTTCTTGTACAGCTGCACCAGCGGCCCGTGATCCGTCCCCAAATTTCCACATACATCGGGAAACACGCACGAGGGCTTGCGGCACGCGGCCTCGATCTCGCGGCTCTTGCACGCGAGTCGCCACATGTTCGCGGTGGGGCCTCCGAGGTCGGAGATCACGCCAGTGAACCCGGGCGTGGTGTCCCGGATCTTCTCGATCTCGGCCAAGATCGAGGCCTCGCTGCGGTTCTGGATGATGCGCCCCTCGTGCTCGGTGATCGAGCAGAACGAGCACCCGCCAAAGCAGCCGCGGGTGATCGTGACCGAGAAGCGGATCATCTCGTACGCGGGGATCTTGGCCCCGCCGTAGCTCGGGTGGGGCACCCGCGTGTAGGGCAGCTCGAACACGCGGTCCATCTCGTCGGTGGCCAACGGGAGCGGCGGCGGATTGATCCACACGTCGCGATCGCGATGGGCCTGCACCAAGCACCTGGCGTTGTGCGGGTTGCTCTCGAGGTGCAGGATCCGCGAGGCGTGGGCGTAGAGGACCGGGTCGTCCTTCACCCGCTCGTAGGCCGGCAAGCGGATCACGGTCTGCGCCCGCGCCTGGCCCTTGGGCGGCCGCCGCAGCTTGAGCGGCACGAGCTCCCCGGCGGCCACGCCGGCGCCCGCGTCCCCGGTGGCACAGGCCGCGTCCTTGCGCTCCGGCTCCATCGCATAGGGATCGATCGGCGCAGCCAGCGGCCCGGGCGTGTCGATCTCGCTGGAGTCGATCTCGAAGAACCCCGCGGGCGCGCCACGCCGCACGAAGGCGGTGCCGCGCAGGTCGTTGATCTCTCCAATCGGCTCGCCTCGCGCCAGCCGGTGGGCGAGCTCGACGATCGCCCGCTCGCCGTTGCCGTAGACCAGGAGATCGGCCTTGGCATCGATGAGCACGGATCGCCGCACCTTGTCGGACCAATAGTCGTAGTGCGCAATCCTGCGCAGGCTGGCCTCGATCCCGCCGATCACCAGCGGCACGTCGCGAAACGCCTCGCGACAGCGCTGCGCGTAGACCAGCACGGCCCGGTCCGGGCGCATCGCGGGCGCGGCGTCGGGCGAGTAGGCATCGTCGCGGCGGATCTTGCGGTCGCTCGTGTAGCGGTTGACCATCGAGTCCATGTTCCCGGCGGTGACGCCGAAGAACAGCTCGGGCCGGCCCAGGGCCGTGAACGCGGTGGGATCTTGCCACGCCGGCTGCGAGACGATGCCCACGCGAAATCCGTGCGCCTCGAGCAGCCGGCCGACGAGCGCCATGCCGAAGCTCGGATGATCGACATAGGCATCGCCGGTCACGAGCACCACGTCGCAGGCATCCCAGCCGAGCGCATCCATCTCGGCCCGGGTGGTGGGCAGCACCGGCGCCACGCCAAAGCGATGGGCCCAGTGCTTGCGATAGCCGCTAAAGAGGTGAGGCAAGGCTTGCATTGGCGTTCGCGACGGCTAACGACGTCGCCCGTCTGTAGCACGACCCATCCCCGCGGAACACGCGCCCCTTCCCCGCGGGGCGTTCCCCTGCCACGATGGGCCATGATGGTGCGCCGCGGCCTGCTGCTCGCGCTCGGCCTGGGCCTCGCGGCGCTCGGGTCGGTGACGGCGCAGGCGGCCCCCGATGGCTCGGACACCAATCGCTGGCGGGCGCACCTGGGCGGCGAGCTGGGCTCGTGGGTGCGGCAGACGCCGTGGCCCCGCTACGCAGTCGGCCCCGCGGGCAGCAAGGACGACCTCACGTTCGTTGGCTTTCGTCGGCTGCAGCTCCACGGCGGTCTCGGTCGCGGGTTTCGCGAGCGCTTCGTGGTGGGGCTGCGCTTGGACTACGAGATCAGCCGCGGCGTGCAGCGCAGCCTCGACCCCGAGGGCGAGGCCCGGGCGGTCACCGTGGGCGCCATGCCCTACTTCACCCTGATGTTCGACGACAAGAACGTGGTGCGACCGTTCGTGTCGATGCGCGCGGGGCTGGGCGGCGGTCTGCTCACGCTCGTCGACCCGAGCCCGCTCGATCGCCCCGAGCGCTCCTCGTCGCTGCTGTACCCGGTGCTCGGCTTCGACCTCGGCGCCCATGCCTTCGTGTCGCCCAACGTCTCGCTCGACGGCACGGTCAGCGTGGAGCACCGCTGGGAGTTCCTGCGCGGCAACACCCCCAGCCACGTGCCCGACGCCACCCGAACGTTCAGCGCCGACCTCGGCCACATGAGCTTCAACCGACGTTATGTGACCTCGATTGGTCTCGCGGTGTCGCGTTGGTTCTGAACCTCACGCGGCGCTCGTGAGACACCCCTCTATGGGCGGTTGAAGCCACCCGCGCATCTGCTGTATCGAACGAGCATGGCCCCCGCCCGCTCGCACTGGCTGCTGCTCTCGACCGCGCTCTTGACCGCCGCGCCCGGCTGCACCCGCAACCTCTCGAGCTCGGACAAGCCCGAGCTGGCCACGCCCAACCGCGAGCTCCAGTTCCCCGACCAGGGCTTCCTCAAGGAATACGACAACGGGCTCACCCTGTTCGTGGTGCCCGATCCCTACACCAACCTGGTGCAGTTCGACGTGCGCCAGCAGGTGGGCTCGCGCGAGGACCCGCAGGGCAAGGCGGGCATGGCCCACTTCGTGGAGCACCTGATGTTCCAGATGCCGGTCGACGGCCCGGGCTCGCCCAAGCTCATGCTCGACCTGCCGCAGCACTCGCTCACGTTCAACGCGTACACCTCGAGCGACCAGACCCACTACATGCACACGGGCACCAGCGACGAGCTGGAGACCTATATGAAGTACACCTCGCTGCGGCTCGCGTACGACTGCGATGCGGTGCCCGAGAGCGAGTTCCTGCGCGAGCGCGACGTGGTCCGCAACGAGCACCGCTGGCGCGGCGAGGGCCTGGGGCCGTTCGTCTACTCGAAGATCCTGGAGAACGTGTTCCCCGAGGGTCACCCCTATCGCCGCAGCCTCTCCGATATCGACGTCGACCTGGTCTCGATCGTGCCCGCCGATGCGTGCGCGTTCATCAAGCGCTTCTACACGGCGGGCCAGGCCACGGTGGTGGTCTCGGGCGCCGTCGATCCGCTGGAGGTGCTCGAGCTCGCCAACAAGTACCTGGCGCCGCTGCCGAAGGTCGATGTGCCTGCGCGCGATCCGGTGCCGCCGGTGAAGCTCCAAGGCGTGACCAAGGAGATCGTCGCGCCGGTCAAGAAGCCCACCGCGGTGGTGCTGTTCGAGATGCCGCGCCGCTTCACCCGCGACGATGCTGCGGCCGCCGCCGCCCAGCAGATGCTGTTCTTGGCCATCGGCGTGCTCACCAGCCTCGACGCCACCGCCAGCGTGATCGAGGACATCAGCGGCACCGGCTTCGGCGGCGAAGAGGCGTTCGTGTTCGGCGTGGCGATCGAGACCAAGAAGGCCCGCGATCTCGACCGAGGCATCGAGGCGGTGCTCGGCGCGATCCAGAAGGGCTTCGCGGCCGACGTGAGCAAGGACGACATCGTCGAGTACCAGGTTGCCCGCCAGCAAGCGCGGCTCCAGGTGCTGAGCGGGATCTCGAGCATCCTCAACCGCTCGAACACCTACGCCGACTACCTCGAGGAGGGCAAGAACCCCGGCTTCTACGGGGCCGAGCTGGCCGAGATCGACAAGCTCACCGACGTGCAGGCCCAGGCCGTGGGGCGGCGCCTGTTCGCCCGCGAGCGAGCCATGGTGATCAAGGTGGTGCCCGACGGCAGCAAGGACACGCCCACGGCCGAGCGCGCCGCGTTCGACTTCAAGCCCGAGGCCGAAGAGAAGCTCTCGCTCCCCGAGGACATCGACCCCGCCGAGGCCCACCAACCGCTGCCGCTCACCGACATCGCCCCGCCCGAGGC
>JBFIJN010000170.1:0-16240 GCA_041600735.1 Nannocystaceae bacterium | reverse complement strand
GCAGAGCGGCCTGGTCGCGCACTTCAGCGCGGTGGCCGAGGCCTCGGGCCTGCCGATGGTCCTCTACAACGTCCCCAGTCGCACTGGCTGCGATCTCGAGCCCACCACGCTGGCGCAGCTCAGTCAGGACCCGCTGGTGGTGGGGGTCAAGGAGGCCACGGGCGACATGGTCCGGGCCTGCCGCATCCGCGAGCTGTGCGGCGACGAGTTCTCGCTGCTGAGCGGCGACGACTTCACCGTGCTGCCATTCCTCGCCGTGGGCGGCAACGGGGTGATCTCGGTGGGCAGCAACCTCTACCCGCGACTGTTCTCGAGCCTGTGCCGCGCGGCCGCCGAAGGTCGCTGGGACGAAGCGCGAGCGCTGCACTACCGCCAGCTGCCGCTCTCCCGCGCGTTGTTCTCGGGGACCAGCCCCGAGCCCGTCAAGGCGGCCATGGCCATGCGCGGCAAGATCGAGTCGACCATCCGTCTGCCGCTGCAGACCCTCGTCGACGATCACCCGGCGCTTGCCCAGCTACGCCAGATCCTCGACACCCTCGACACCATGGAGCCGAGCCAGTGACCGAACGACTCACCGCCGTCGTCATCGTGGGCGCCCGCGGGCGCATGGGCCAGACCCTCCTGCGCACCGTCATGGACAGCGACTCCATGACCCTCGTGGGCGCGGTCGATCGCACCGGCGGGCCGGGCCTCGACCAGGATGCCGGGCTGATGTGCGGCATGCCCGAGTGTGGCGTCACCGTCAGCGACATCATGGAGCCCCCGCGCGGCGCCGTGGTGGTCGACTTCTCGCTCCCGCGAGCCACCGAGCGCAACATCCAGCGCTGCCTCGATCACGGCGCGCCGCTGGTGCTCGGCACCACGGGGATCTCGGCCGAGGCCCGCGCGCTGCTGCGAGAGGCCGCCAAAGAGGTCCCGATCGTCAGCGCAGCCAACTTCAGCGTGGGCGTGACCCTGCTGGTGCGCCTGGCCGAGCTCGCCGCCAAGTCGCTGGGCCCCGACTGGGAGTCGGAGCTGGTCGAGCTGCACCACCGCCACAAGCGCGACGCGCCCTCGGGCACCGCGCTGCGCATCGCCAAGGCGGTCGCCACCGCGCATGGCCGCAAGCTCGACGACGTCGCCGTGATGTCGCGCGAGAAGTCCGATCACGCGCGCACGAGCGAGGAGATCGGTCTCCAGTCGATGCGCGGCGGTGACTCCATCGGTGAGCACACCCTCATGTTCTTCGGCGACGGCGAGCGCATCGAGCTCACCCACCGAGCCATGGATCGCAGCATCTTTGCGCTGGGCGCCCTGCGGGCCGCGCGTTGGGTCGCCGCCGGGCGTCCTCCCGGGCTCTACGACATGAGCGACGTGCTCGGCCTCGGCCGCCTCTGAGCTCACCGCTCCGACGAACGCGCGGGCGCCCCTAGAAAAAGGGCGCCCGCGGTTCGTGTCGGGGCGTGCGATCTAGCCCGCGGTGAACGCTCGCGGACCGCTACGCCCGCGCTTGGCCTGCGCCTTCCCCTTCGGCCCGCGCCCGCGCTTGGCCTGCGCCTTCCCCTCCGGCCCGCGCTCGCGCTTGGCCTGCTTGCCGTCCTTGCCGCGCTTGCCGTGCTTCCCCTTCGCCTTGCTGCGATCGCCCTTGCGAGCCTCGTGCTCGGCCTTCATCGCGGCGAGCCGCTCGCGCTGCGCGGGGGTCAGCACCGCCGAGATCTCGGTCTTGGTCTCGGCCCGCGCCTGCTTCAGCTTGGTGCGCAACGCCTCGCTCTGCGCCTTCAGGCTGGCCAGCTTCGCCGCATCGGGCTGCTCCGCCGCGCGCTCGGCCTTCATCGCGGCGCGCAGGCGCACGAGCTCGGCCCGCTCATCGGCAACGTCGGCTCGGTGCTCGGCACGAATGGCATCGATCTTGGTGCGCTGCGCGTCGGTGCACTCGATCCGCTCGCACATGCCCGCGCCCTTGCCATGGTGGCCGCGTGCGCCGGGGCCATCGGCGGCCTCGGGCGCCACCACGAGGGTCATCATCGAAAGGATCTGGGCGAGAATGGTGTGGGTCATCGGTCTTGCTCCTCGCCTGCTTCGACGCCACCGCGGCCGGCGACATCGTCAAGCGACCGCAAAGCGAGGACCCATTCACGTAAAGCAGCCCGCGCGCTCACCCTCCGAGCCCGGTGCAGCGCTCGAACTCCTCGAAGCTGGCCTCGTCGGGGCCGAGCGGCACCATCGCGGCCCAGGTCCCGATCGCGGCCTGGCCCTCGTCGCCGGAGAGATCGGCCGCGCTCGTGTACACGTGCACCCACGCCACACCATCGTGCGAGTACTCGGCCACGAGCCCCTGGTCGGTGCCGGAGACCCGCAGCCAGCGGTGGGCCGCGGGCATGTACGGCTGCCAGCTCACTCCGCCGTACGCCATCCCGTTCCACACGAAGGCGTAGAGCTCGCCTCCCTGGATCGCCAGGCCCAAGCGGCGCGCGTCGTTGCCGACCTCCAAGAAGGCCTCGGTGTAGTTGGAGACCTGCGGCACGCTGGCCAGCAACACCGCGCTCGACGAGCCCAGCAGCGGGAAGGCATCGCAGGTGGTCGCGTCTCCGGCCCCCTCCCCCATGCCCATGCCCCACTGCATGGGAAGCAGCTCGAAGCGCAGGTGCCCGCGGGGCTCGTCCACGACGATGCCCGGGTCGAGCGCGATGCACCACTCTCCTGCGATCATGCCGTCTGCGAAGTCATCGACCCAGCACTCGACCCCACCCGCCGAGGTCGAGCCGACCTCACCCGAGGAGCCATCCCCGGTGGTCGTGCTCGTGCCCTCGTCATCGAGGGGCTCGGTGGTCGGGGCCCCGTCGAGCCCGGTGCTCGACGTCGTGGTGGTGCTCGTCAGCGGGCTGCTCGTGCTGCCGCGGCTGGTGCCCGCCTCGTCGTCGCTCGTGGCCTCGGTCTCGCCCGGCAGCTCCACGCACGCCTCGGCGAGCGAGCCGCCCACGTGAACCCCGTAGCGCTGCCCCGATTCGCACGTGTCATCGGGGAAGCTGCAGTAGCCGGTGGCCTGGCACACACCGCTCACGTCGCCTTGCCGACAGTCACCGTCGCTCCCGCACAAGAACACGCTGGAGCCAGTGCAGCCCAGGATGATCCCGAGCCCACAGGCCATCGCTCTCGCGCTCGTCGACCCCCCGAACATCCCCAGCCTCGATCGTAGGCGGCCGCCCACGACGCCGTCAAAGGCCTACCCCACGGGGCCGAGGAACGGACGAGGGACCCCGTCAGCGAAGCGCCCGCAGAGCCGCGCCCACGCGCTCGAGCGCGCCATCGAGCTCGCCCAGCCCCACCGCGCCCACGCTCAGGCGGAACCACCCCTCGTCGCCGGTCACCCCGAACGCCTGGAACGGCACCACCGCGAAGCGGGCCGCGTCGAGCAGATAGCGGCGCACGTCTTCGTTGGTGGTGAGCACCTGGCCGTCGGGCGTGCGGCGTCCGAACGGGTGCACGCGCACCGTGAGGTAGATGGCGCCCATCGGCGGGATCGCGGCGACCGGCAGCCCATCCTTCGCCAGCGCGTCGAACCCCTGGTAGAGGCGATCGAGGCGCGCGCCCAAGCCCTCCATGAGGCCCGCGACGTACTCGTCGATCGCCGCGTCGTCCTCGAGCAAGGCTGCGCTCGCGTGCTGCTCGGGGCGCGGCGCCCAGGCGCCCACGTGGCCGAGGATCACGGCCATGCGCTCGACCACGTCGGCCGGCCCCACCGTCCAGCCCACGCGCAGGCCGGTGGCCGCGAACGCCTTGCTGATCCCGTCGACGAAGATCGTGTAGTCCGCCATCTCGGGCACGAGGCCCGGCGGGGTCACGTGCTCGATGCCCGGCACGCGCAGCATCCAGTAGACCTGGTCGTACATGAGGTAGAGCGGGCGCTGCCCCGAGGCCTTGCGCGCCTCGTTCTCGGCCACGATCTCCTCGCAGATTCCGCGCAGCGCATCGGCCTCGATCGCGGTGCCCGTGGGGTTGAGCGGCGAGTTGATGCACACCAGGCGGGCGCCCGGCAGCACCCGCGCCAGCGCCTCGCGCGTGGGCAGGAAGCGATTCTCGGGCCCGCACGAGACCTGCACCCCATCCGCGCCCAACATCTGCGCGTAGTGGTTGTTGTTCCAGCTGGGCACGGGGAAGACCACGCGATCGCCCGGGTCGACCACTGCGCGGTACGTGCCGTAGATCAGCGGACGCGCGCCCCCGGCGATCAGCACCGAGCTCACCGGGTACTTCAGTCCGAGGCGGCGCTCGAACATGCGAACGACCGCCTCGCGCAGCTCGGGGATCCCCGCCGACGGCGGGTAGTTGGTCTGCCCGCGCTCGAGCGCGGCGGCGATGCCATCGCGCAGCACCGCCGGGATCCCGAACTGCGCGGGCGAGAAGTCGCCCACGGTGAGGTTGCAGATCTCCGCTCCCTTGGAGACTCGCTCGCGGATGTCGGCCGCGATCGCGAGGATCTCCGAGCCCACGAGACCGGCCGCCATCGCGGAGACTCGGGAAGCAGGAGGTCGAGAGACAGGACGTTCAGAGCGCAAGGGAGGCACCGTGGGCGGCATGAGGCCGCCGAACTATGCCACACTCGCGCCACCCATGAGCAGCGCCCGGATCCCTCGCCTGACCGCCCGCCTGCAGGGCTTCGGTACCACCATCTTTGCGGAGATGACCGCCCTCGCGCAGCGCCACCAGGCCGTGAACCTGGGCCAGGGGTTCCCGGATTTCGAGGGGCCCGTGCGGATCCGCGAGGCGGCGATCGAGGCGATCCGCGCGGGCAAGAACCAATACGCGCGCAGCTCCGGCATCCCCGAGCTCACGTCGGCAATCGCCGCGCACCAGCGCCACCACTATGGCCTGGAGTACGACGCCGAGAGTGAAATCACGGTGTGTCATGGCGCCACCGAGACGATCGCCAGCACGCTGCAGGCGCTGCTCGACGTGGGCGACGAGGTCGTGATGTTCGAGCCCGTCTACGACTCCTACCTGGCCACCGTGGCCATGGCCGGGGCGGTGCCGCGGGTCGTGACTCTGCGCTCGCCGAGCTTCGACTACGACCCGGCCGCGCTCGAGGCGGCCATCAACCCCAAGACCCGGGTGCTGCTGCTCAACAGCCCCCACAATCCGACCGGCAAGGTGTTCTCACGCGCCGAGCTCGAGCACATCGCGGCGCTGTGCCGCGAGCATGATCTCGTGGCGGTGACCGACGAGGTCTACGAGCACCTGGTCTACGACGGCGAGCACGTACCGCTGGCCACGCTCCCCGGCATGCGCGAGCGCACGGTGCTGATCTCTTCGTCGGGCAAGACGTTCTCGTACACCGGCTGGAAGATCGGCTGGGCCTGCGCGCCCGCCGAGCTGAGCCGGGGCATCCGCACCGCGCACCAGTTCGTGACCTTCTGCAACGGCACCCCGTTCCAGTACGCGATCGCCGAGGCGCTCGCGATGGGCGACGACTACTTCACCACGCTCACCCGCGAGTATCGGGCCCGCCGCGACCGCCTGTGCGCGGGCCTCCACGACGTGGGCTTTGGCGTGCTCACCCCCGCCGGCACGTACTTCGTGTGCGCCGACATCAGGCCCTTGGGGTTCGAAGACGACATGGAGCTGTGCCGTCGCCTCCCCGAGGCGGTGGGCGTGGTGGCGATCCCCAATTCGGCGTTCTACGTGAACAAGGCGGAGGGCCGACACCTGGTGCGCTTCGCCTTCTGCAAGAGCGACGCGGTGCTCGACGAGGGGATCGCCCGACTGCGGGCCAACATCCGCCGTCTCGACCCCTGATCGACTCGGGCGCGCCGACGGGCGGCGCGGTACCATGACCACGAAAGGTCGGTCGTGGCGGCCCCCGAGAGCGACCCCGAGCAAGATACGCGCGTCACGGCAGGCCCTGCGGCCTCGAAGCGCGCCTTGCCGTGGGAAGTGTCCGGCAGCACGACCCTCGATGCTCCGCGGTCGTCCCCGATGGCCGATGGCCTCGAGGAAGGCAGCCTCGTGGGTCGCTTCGTGGTGCTCGAGCGCATCGGCGCCGGGTCCATGGGCGTGGTGTTCCGCGCCTACGATCCTCGACTCGCCCGCGAGGTCGCGCTCAAGTGCCTCAAGTCGCGGGACCTCGGGGCCGAGCACCGCGACCGCCTCACCCGCGAGGCCATGGCCATGGCCAAGCTCAGCCATCCCAACGTGGTGTCGGTGTTCGACGTGCTCGAGCCGCAGCCGGGCGAGGTGGTGCTGGCGATGGAGTACGTGCCCGGCGTGAACCTGCGCCGCTGGCTGAGCCTGCGCGAGCGCCCGTGGCAAGAGGTGCTGCGCATGCTCGTGGCCGCGGGGGAGGGTCTCGCGGCCGCCCACGCGCAGGGGCTGCTGCACCGCGACTTCAAGCCCAGCAACGTGCTCGTGAGCGAGGACGAACGACCTCGCGTCACCGACTTCGGCCTCGCCAAGCTCGAGGGCGGCGTCGAGCCCTCGATGAGCTCGTGGCGCCCGCACGAGCGCTCACCCGAGGGCCCGCTCTCCTCGCTCGTCCCTCAGCTCTCGCTCGACTCGCTCGGAGGGGACGGCGACGGACCGCTCACCTCCACCGGTGCCGTGCTCGGAACCCCGGCCTACATGGCCCCGGAGCAGTGCTCCGATCGCGGCGTGGATGCGCGCGCCGATCAGTACGCGTTCTGCTCGTCGCTGTGGCATGCGCTCACCGGCTCGCTCCCGTTCGCTGCGGCGGGCAGCGTTCTGTACGCCATCATGGACGCCAAGGAGGAGGGGCCCCCGCCCTGGCCGCGCGATCATCCCCTGCCCCGTCGCTTGGTCGCCGCGATCACCCGCGGGATGGCGCCCAACCCCGTCGATCGCTGGCCGAACATGCCCGCGCTGCTCGAGCAGCTGCGCTGGGATCCGCGGGCCCGACGAAGACGGTGGCTCGCGATCTTGGCGGGCGCCGTCACCCTCACCGCCTCGGGCGTGGCGCTCTCGTCGTTCCAGAGCCAGCGCGTCGAGCCCTGCACGGGCGCCGAGGCGCGGCTCGTCGGGGTCTGGGATGCAACGCAGCGAGAGGCCGCCCGCACCGCGATCACCAGCGCCGGCGTGGCCTATGGCGCCGCCACCTGGGACCACATCGCGCCGCGCCTCGACGACTACGCCAGCGCATGGGATCGGATGCATCGCGACGCCTGCGAGGCCACCGCGGTCCGCGGCGACCAGTCGGCCGAGGTGATGGACCTTCGCATGGCCTGCCTCGAGCGCACCCGCATCGCGCTACGGGCCGCCACCGGGCGCCTGGTCGAGGCCGACGCCGAGGCGGTCGAGCACGCGCACGACCTCGTCGACGGGCTGCCCTCGATCGAGCGCTGCGCCGACGTCGAGGCCCTGCGCAGCGGCGTCGAGCCGCCCACCGCCGCCGATGCCGAGGCCGTGCGCGAGGCTCGAGAAGCACTCGCCGAGGCGCGCGTGCTGGGCGAGATCGGCAAGGTCGCGCCCGCCCAGGCCGCGGTCGCGAGGGCCGACGCTGCGCTGCGCGCCAGCGGCTACGCGCCCGCGCGCACCGAGCTCGCGCTCGTCCAAGGCTTGGTCGAGGCCATGGCGGGCGAGCACGCTGCCGCCGACGAGCGGCTGCGCGACGCGCTGGCCCAGGCCGCACGGCACGGGCAGTGGGACGAGCTCGAGGAGGCCGCGACCGAGCTGCTGCTGATCGTGGGCCGCTCGCGGGGCCTCGATGCCGAGGGCCTGCGCTACGCCGAGCTCGCGCGCGGGCTCGCCGAGCGCAGCGGCGACGCCCGTCGCCTCGCGAAGGTGCACGGAATGCTGGGCGTCGTGCTCAAGGCTCAGGGTCGCTACGCCGAGGCCGAGGCCGAGTATCGGGCCGCGATCGCCGGGCTCGAGCAAGCGCTGCCGGGGGATCACGCCGAGACCGCCAAGGCCCGCGGAAACCTCGCCGCCGTCCTTCACCTGCAGGGGCACTCCGCCGAAGCCGCCACGCAGATGCGGGCCGTGGTGGACACGCTCGAGCGCTCGCTGGGCGTGCTGCATCCCGAGGTGCTCTCGGCCCGCAACAACCTCGCCGTGATCGTGCTCGCGCAGGGCCGCCTGCCCGAGGCCGAGGCCGAGTTCCGCGCCGTCGTCGAGCGACGCACCGCGCTGTTGGGCCCGGGCCACGAGGGGGTCGCGACCGCGCGCGACAACCTGGCCAACGTCTTGCGCGCCCAGGGCCGCCTGCCCGAGGCCGAGGCCGAGCACCGGGCCGCGCTCGAGATCCGCCTCGCGCTGTTCGGCCCGATCCACCCCGCCGTCGCGACCTCGCACAACAATTTGGGCGCCGCGCTGCAAGCCCAGAACGAGCTCGAGGCCGCCGAGGTCTCGCTGCGCGCCGCCGTCGACGTGTGGGCGCAGATGCAAGGCGACGAGCACCCCAGCACCGCGCTCGCGCGATACAACCTCGGCGGCGTGCTCATGTTGCTCGAGCGCCCCGCCGAGGCCGCCGAGCAGCTCGAGCGCGCCTGGAGCACGCGGAGCGCCGCCACCACGCCCGCCTCCGACCGGGCGCGGACCGCCTTCTCCCTCGCCCGCGCCACGATGGAGGCCCGCGGCGATCGAGCCCGCGCGCTCGAGCTGGCCGAGCTCGCGGCCGCCACCTACGCCGAGCTACCGCCCGAGACCGCGGACAAGTACGCCAAGGAGCGCCAGACCCTGCGCGAGTGGCTCGCCGAGCATCGCCCCGCGCGAGCGCGCCCGGCTGGACCGCGCCACGATGGACCGCGCTGAAGCGTGCTTCCGCCGCCCCAGCGAATGGGCTATGTGAAGGACGTGAAGGTCGCCGGTCTTCAGCTCGACATCGCCTGGGAGTCGCCCGCCACCAACTACGCCCGGGTGATCCCGTGGATCCGCACCGCGGTGGCTGCAGGGGCGCGACTGCTCCTCTTGCCCGAGATGTTCGCGTGTGGGTTCACGATGAAGACCGACGCGGTCGAGGAGGCCGAGGACGGACCGAGCACCGCATTCATCGTCGCGCAGGCGCGCGAGCATGGGCTGTGGATCGGCGGCACCGTGGCCGTGCGACCGCCCGGCTCCGAGCGCCCCTTCAACACCTTCGTGCTCGCCGGACCGCAGGGCCAGCTGCACCGCTACCGCAAGATCCACCCGTTCACCTTTGCCGACGAGCACCTGCACTACGGCGCCGGCGATCGGTTCGTGACCGTCGACATCGAGGGTGTGCGCTGCACCTTGTTCGTTTGCTACGACCTACGCTTCGGCGACGAGATGTGGGCGACGGCGAAGGACACCGACTGTTATCTCTTCGTTGCCAATTGGCCCGAGCGTCGGCGTCATCACTGGACCGCCTTGTTGCAGGCGCGCGCGATCGAGAATCAGGCTTATGTGGTTGGGGTGAATCGGGTGGGTGAAGGCGGCGGGCTGGCGTATAGCGGGGACTCGCGCATCATCGATCCTTGGGGTGAGATCGTGACCGCCGCCGCCGGGCAAGAGACGCTGGTGCTCGCGGAGGTGGATGCGGCGGTGGTGAGTGATGCGCGGGCGCGGTTTCCGGTGCTGAGGGATCGGCGGTAGGGTGGTGAGGTCGATCCGCGCAGGCTCGTGGGCTGCGGCGCTCTGCGTGGCGGCGTCATTCGCCTGCAGCAAGCCCGCCTCGACGACGGAGGGGCCGCCCGAGCAAGCCGGCGTTCCGCCGCCGCTGCCCGCGGAGTCCGCGGAGCCTCGCCAGCCCGAGGTCGAGGACGAGCCGGGCGTGGTGCGCGAAGGCTGCCCGGCGGGGATGGTCCGCGTCGACGGTAACGACACGCTGTCTGCGTTCTGCATCGGCCAGACCGAGGTGTCGGTGGCCGAGTTTCGCCGCTGCGTGGAAGCCAAGCGGTGCCGGGTGTTCGATCCGAGCGCCGACTTCACCCATCCCGACCGAGCCACATGGCTGCTCGGGGACGAGTCGATGCCGATCAACTACGTCGACGAGGAACAAGCGCAGCAATACTGCGCCTTCGTCGGTGGTCGGCTACCCCAGGCGGAGGAGTGGATGTGGGCGCTGGGCTCGGCGCGAGGGTGGGCGTTCCCGTGGGGCAATGAGTTTGGCTATGAGAAGGACTTGTACTGCGGGTGCTGGCAACGCCCGGGTCAGCGCTTGGGCTCGCCGTTCTTGTGCTCGCCAAGACAATACCCCGATGACCGTACGTTGCAGGGCGTCTACGACATGGCAGGGAGCGCAGTCGAGATCATTGGACCGAGCCAAGACGGAGCATTCGGAGTCCTCGTAGGCGTGGCACCACTCGGAATCCCCGTGTCCGATCTTCCCGCGAAGGGCTGGACGGAGTCGAACGAGCCGCAAGCCTGGTACGGGGGGCCTCTGGCTATATGGAATGACAAGACCAGCTTTCGCTGCGTCGCGCCTCTTCGCGTGGGTGGAAAAGCGGCGGCCGTCGACGAATCCCGGCAGAAGGGGTCCTCGGCTGGACCTCCCCGAGGCGATCGGTGAGGCTCAGAAGTCAAACTCGAGCGTTACCCGCTCGAAGTGTTTCTTTCCCATTTCGTCGACATCAAACGTATAGTCTGAAAGACCCGCGGGCAGTTCAAACGTCATGGACACTTCAACGCCCCCAAAATCGGCTTCCAAGTACATCCCGAGTCGGCGCTCGTCGAGATCGGCAATGAGCCCCATCGTGGCATCCATCCTGGCGCCGATGGAAATCGACACAGCCCCATAGTCACCTGTCTCGTCCTCGCCCACCAACTTGTTGATATCGATGACGCCTGCACCTGACCATACAAAACTCACATCGAATTCCACCGTCGAGGCACCTGAATCTTCGGTTCCGATTGGCGGAATGGCCCGACCCGGCTCATCGACCATGATCTTGTGATGACCCCCGCCCTCGATTTGCATCCTCCCCTTGATGGAGGCGGAATGAAGGGCCTTCACGACTTTCGTCGGCAACTTATCCAGCACACGACGGGCCCCGGGAAACTTGCGAAGATAATTAAAGATCTTCTCCAGCGAAATGCTCATCGTGGCATCGCACCGCGCCAATGGACTCGCGTACAGCGAGAACCAGTACCCAAGGTAGGCCCGGTAGTCGATCGTACCACTATCCTGGTCCGGGTGCTCTCTCCACTGAAGCTTCAGGTGCCCGCCGAAGTCGCCCTTCTCTAGAAACCTCAGCTCGAAATCATCGGCTACCAAGTCACCGATCGCGTTCCATGCAAGCAAGGGGTACTTCCAGAGCTTGTCCCGTAGAGCTTCGCGCACCGTCTCGAAATCGAAGAAATACTGCACATGCGGATAAGCCTCGATCGTACACTCCTGCGCGACTCCATCCTTCCGCGCCACCACTAGGTACTTGGTCGGCTTCCAGTCCAGTAGGTCCCAGGGTTTCGGATCCACGGCAACGACTTCAGGCACCCGCCACGCGCATCCCACGGTGCTCAATGTCTTGCCTCCGGGAAGACTCCACTCCACTGTCGTCTCCGGGATCGCCGCCATCGCAACGTTGTCCCCGTCGCTCGCCGGAACCACCTGAAGCAGGTCCTTCCCCGCCCCGTAGATACTTCGCCGGTTGACGTGCCCCTCATGCTCGCACGACATGCGCAACATCCAGACGACGGGGTCTACCACCGGTGGCTCGGGAATGACCGGATCGACGGATGTTGGCGGGACCGGCGGATCGGGCGGATCGGGCGCGGGCGGCCGCCACGGATCCACCCGCTCGCACCCACGGCCTCGCGCAATCCTGTCGTAGAAACGACAAGCAAACGTGCTCTGGCTGGCTACGAACGGCTCGGCGGGACGCCCTGAGAACCCCGGAGGCCAATACTGCAGCAGCTTGCGCGGGGTCGCCCGCCTCGTTCCTGTATCGGACCAGAGCCGAGAACGACACCCGTCGACTCCGGCGCCAGCGACCGGACACGGCCAGCGGTCGCCTACGTAGGTGCCAGGATCGAAGAAGTACGCGACCACTCGGCGGTTGACCGCCTCGAGCTTCGCGCGCTCAGACGACGACAGCCGATCCAAGAGATCGCGAGACGGGCGAACCACGGGATTGAGCTCGCTGCACGACTGCATCGCATGCAGGCCGTCATCGAGGTAATCGAACGGCTCGAGCCGACGACCACCGCCGAGATGGGTCATGTATCGGCCGACCGCCTCGCGGGTAGCCGGACCAAACACCTTCTCGGCATGAGCAAGGCCGTAGTCCCGCAGAATCACTGCGAGACTCGCGAGTGCGGCCGGATCGTCCTCGAACAGTTCGAACCACATGTCGGGACTGCAGTTGAGCACCCCATACACCGCCTGAGCCCGCTCGGCGGCGAGCCGGTGGTTGTAGTCGTCGTCACCCTTGATGTCGGCGTGACCGAACAACGCGATCGGTGCGTTCGGGTGTTGATCGCGGATCGCCCAGAACTCCGCAAACATCGGCTTTGCCTCGGGACCGATCAGCTTGTGATCGAAGCGAAATACGCCATCACCCAGCCGCCAGCACGCAACCGTTTGCAGCGGCATGCGTAGGCGATTGAGGGTGTCCGGCCGCACCGCCAGCGAGACCTTGCGAGGCGCCTCGTCGGTCATCGAACCTTCTCCGTTGGGGACAAAGTGATGGTGCAGCCCCCGTCGTCTTCAAGATCATCGACGCGAGCTCGCGCACCGGCATCCAAGCCAACATCGTGGCGCACGCCAGCCGGATCATCGACGCGCACAGAGAACCATGGCAACGGACGACCACGCTGATCTACGACCTGGAGCCCAACCCAAGAACGCAAACGCGCGGGCTCCGGCATACCATCGAGCGGGCCAGCCAGGCTCGAGAGCTCTTGCACTTGGGGCTCGTCGAGCCGCCGGGGTGGCGCCTCGACTTCCACCGCAAGCAGTGCTCCCGACAGCAGCCCTTCGACGAGCTGCTCCTCGCTCAGCCCTTCCCGTTCGGCGGACTCGAGCAAACGGCGCGCCAGCGTCCGGGCTACCCGCCGATCGGAGACTCGGCGTACTCCACGCGCGGGCACCAACAGGAAATCACCGTGACGTCCGCGGATTCGCAACAGAGCCATCTCTACCCTTGAAGGGCAACACGCCTCCAGGTACGGTGTCAACCGGGACGGCCCAAGCGTTGGCAACGGACCACGAGATCGAACTTGGCGACCATGTGGTGCGCTTGGCCTACACCCACGGTCACGCCACCGTGGATGCGGTGTGGGGCCACCCGAGCAATGCCGAGTTGCGGGAGCAACGAACCGATCCCGGTGTATTGGCCGCGGGTGACCGCGTGCATGTGCCGGATGCACCGCCGAGGGTGTTCGAGGACATGCCTACCCGTCGCGAGCATCGCATCGTGATCGAGCTACCCGTCCCCACGCTGCGACTCGCACTCGAGCGACCGGGCGGCATTCCCTACGCGACCCCATGCATCGCCGATCTCGACGACGAGCGGGTCCGCATCTCGAGTGACGGCGACGGCGAGCTTGCGCTCGAGCTGGGCCCCTTCACGACCGCCGTGGCCCTCGCCTTCGATCGACAGGCGCTCGATCTAGCGATCGCCCAGCTCGAGCCCGTGGAGACCACTCGTGGCTGGCACGCACGACTCGAAAACCTTGGCTACCAGCCCGGGCCGCTGCACCGCGGCGAACCCTCTGACCCCTACGCGGCGCGATCGGCCGTCGAGGAGTTCCAGTGTGACCACGGTCTAACCGTCGACGGCGTGATCGGTCCACACACCCGAGCCGCGCTCGTCCGCGTCCACGGAGCCTAGTTGTTCCGAACCGAGCTGACAACTCCAGAGCGGGTCAGCCCGATCTCGGTAGTGAGCTAGCCCTACGTGGAGAGGCACCTTTCGACCGTCTGGATGGGCTGCCCACTGCCCCGTCGACACGAAGCGGGGTGGCTTGCTCGAAGCCGGCTTCTTCCAAGCGCACGCGGACCGCCTTGACTGCATCACCGTGCGGAGGCTGAACGGACTGGACCTTGGCAAGGTCATTCGTCACCTTCACCGCGTCTCGCCCGAACTGACGCGCGACTGTGATCCCGATGTTCTCCTCGCACATGTGTTCGGCGAGCACAGCAAGCAGCGCCAGGTAGCCGTACTCTTCGAGGGTGTCGCCGAAGGCCATGTTGAGCAGGTCGAAGGTCGACTGAAGATGCGGTGGAACTGAGGACATTGGACCGGCACGCAGAGTTAGCGCAGTCCTCGGGAGGTTGCAAAGGCACGACCTCACGAGGGCAGCAGCCTCAGCACCTCGACTGGACCCCTCATGCCAAGTGTGATCAAGGAGATGCTCCAGCCGCCCTCCGCGTATGTCAGATGAACGACGCCCGTCGTCACCTCGAATCGGTCCCAGCCCCCGTGCGAGAGACCGGCAACGTCAACCGGGCCCGAGGCCTTGTCGGGTGCCCCCAGGCTCGCCCGCACACGCTCTCGAGACAAGCGAAACGTGATGCACTCCGGAAGATGGCCCTGATATTGCGCAAATCCATCTTTGCCTTCAGCGTGCAGAAATATGCTCTCGACTATGCCGTTGTCGACGAGCAGTGCAATTCCCGCATCCGGAGCCTCCCAGTACGCCCCTGCCGACGTAGTGTCATCTTCCGTCATCGAATATCGGCGAATCAGTTCGACCGCATCTACGCCCGAAGCCGGCTGGCCCACAATCCGCAGCAGGTACTCGAGCGCCGCCCAGGGGTTCTCGTCCGTCGATATCATAGAGGCGGTCTTCTACGTGTCGTCCACGGTGATGCCTCACAGGGTGGCGTAGTTGCAGCCCCGCGTCTAGCCGCCGCCCACGGCTTGATGCCGCTCGACGATGTTGCCCACGAGAATCATGCGCGTAGCTCTCGATGTAGGCCCGCAGGCGGATGGGATCGTCCGGAGCGGCGAGGGACGGAGCTCGTCCGCGACCAGCCGGCGTCGGATCCCCTGCTCACGACCCTCGGCTTCGATCAAACGGCACGCGCCGGAGGCGACGGCCGCGGCGCGCCCGAGCTACTCGTCGGTCTCATCAGAGGCGTGAAGCTCCGCGACGAAGGCGCCGATATTGCAGCCGCCCACGAGGTCGCGTGTCGGCGGCTGCGTGAGCGTGTCCGCGTCCTGAAGTGGAGGTTGCTGCACTAGGAGCGGAGGCTCGACGGCCTCGACCGCGAAGCGCACCAAGAACAACGCCCCGATCAACAGTCCCCCGAAGCTCACGACCATGTCGCCCCACCCGCGAACGGCCCTATGGTTCGCCTGAACCTCGGCGAACCGTGCGCGCATGTACTCGTCGAGCGGCATGGTGATCACGGCGCGTCGCAACAACGCCACCACCGAAGGGCACTTACAGCTCGAGCCGCGGTCGGCCTGCTCGGGGGCGGCCTGCTGCCCCACGGGGACCACCGCGATCGTGGGCACCGCGTCCGCGGACACGTTGGTGGCCGCGTCCGAATCGGAGTGTCTGGTAGGGCTGGCGGGGGACGACACGCTCTACGGGATCGACGGGGTCACGGTGCTCGCCGGGGTTGGCGACGATGTCCTCGTGGGTAGTAGGGGGAAGAGCGGCTCTTCGGTCACGCGGGGGACGACACGCTAGAGGCGGGCGACGGAGATGATCTGCTCGTGCCGGGACCAGGCCTCGACGACGTCGAGCGCGAGGGCGGCCGATGGAGCGCGTCGAGGCGCACTGCTGGTGCGACCTACTCCCTCGCTCGAAGCTCATCGGTCGAGCGCCCCTCGGATCTTCCGCGCGTATTCTTCGCGTGCCACCAGGACGGTCCCCAGGTGATCGAGGGCGACCATGACTCGGTCCCTTGGTCGACCGTAGATCCGTTTCACGAGGAGCCAGATGTCCTCCTTTGAGAAGGCGCGTAGTTCATGGGTGTGGCTACGCGCTACGCGATCCCAGTAGGACCGTCGCACAACTCGAGGATGTCACCCTCTTGCAGGTCTAGTGGTCCACTCTTGTGCCGAAGGACGCACCTGCTGTGCGGTGGGCCAGGCAGAAGACCGCCCCCGCGCCACGGTTGGTCGGTCGTCCACAATGAACCGTTGCGGACGCATACCACAGTCCGGTATATGGGTAGCCATTCGTTGGCCTCTTGCTCGAGCACGGAGAACGCGGCTGGAGGATCTTCCCTGATCCATACGCTGATGACTTGGTTTCGTATTCGTCTCACTGAATGAGCTTTCGCCAACTGTCAGCCGCCCAAAAAGGGGCGTCGCCAGATCTTGTTCGCCTGTGCTGGGACTGCATGCGGTCCGCGTGATCCCGGTCGATCGCGGCGAGGTGGGGCGTCGCGGTCATG
>JBFIJN010000169.1:0-16301 GCA_041600735.1 Nannocystaceae bacterium | reverse complement strand
GGGCGCCGAGCTCCGCGAGGTGAAGCAGCGCCTGGCGTTCGAGGCCACCTCCATGGCCCACGGCCGCGAGGCCGCCGAGCAGGCCCAGCGTGCGGCCGCACAGGCCTTCGGGGGAGGCGACGACTGGAGCGCCGTGCCAGCCGTCCAGGTGGGCCTCGAGCCGATCAAGCTCGTCGATCTGGTCACCCATGACGCGGTCAAGGCGTTCCCGTCCAAGCGACAGGCGCGACAGCGCATCGAGTCGGGTGCGGTGCGCATCGACGGTGAGCCGCGCACCGATCCCAACGAAGAGCTGGATCCCAGCCGCTTTCCGGCCGAGGGCCTGCGGCTGCAATCGGGCAAGCGCTGCCGCTATCGCATCACCGGGGGGTGATCCGCGAGCGCGGCGATCGCCGCCTCGAGCACCTGCACGCCCGCCCCGGGGCGCCACGCACCCGCGCCGAGCTCGCGACGAAATCGCCGGGCGCCGGGCAGCCCGTGCACCAGGCCAAACATGTGCCGGGCGATCGCCGACAGCCGCCAGCCCGCAACGCAGCTCGCCTCCGCGTAGGGCAGCAACGAGCGCAGCACCGCGAGCCGGGCCGCCGCATCGGGAACGACGGCGGTGGGCGAACCGGCCGCGTCCGCGAGCCACGCATCGGCGCCCGCGAGCACCATCGGATCCTCATAGACCGCGCGACCGATCATCACGCCGTCGAGCCCCGCCGCGAGGTGCTGCGAGGCTTGCTGTAGGTCCGTGATCCCACCGTTGACCTCGATGCGCAGCTCGGGATGCTCCGCCTTGAGCCGGTGCACCCAGGCATGCCGCAGCGGGGGCACGCTGCGGTTGCGCGCGGGGCTCAGCCCGTGCAGCCACGCCTTGCGGGCGTGCACCACCAGGCGATCGGCCCCGGCCTCGCCCACGATCCGCACGAAGCGCTCGACGTCTTCGTAGCGATCGTGGTCGTCCACGCCGAGGCGGTGCTTGACGGTCACCGGCCTCGTCGTGACCGCGCGCATCGCCTCCACGCAGGCGGCCACCCGCTGCGGATCCTTCATCAGCACCGCCCCAAAGCGTCCGTCTTGCACGCGCGACGAGGGGCACCCGCAGTTCAGGTCGATCTCGTCGTAGCCGAGCACGGTGGCCACCCGCGTGGCCTCGGCCAGCTGCGCCGGATCGTCGCCGCCGAGCTGAAGCGCGAGCGGTCGCTCCACCGCGGCGAAGCCCAGCACGCGCTCGCGATCGCGACCGAGCGCGGCGTTGGCCGAGATCATCTCGGTGTAGAGCAGCGTATGCCGCGTGACGGCACGCATCACCACGCGAAAGTGGCGATCGGTGCGATCGACCATCGGCGCGACCGAGAGCGGGCGCGAGGGACCTCGGGGCACGACCGCGTTGCCTACTGCGGAGGGGCCACGAGCACGGCGAGGGCGCCGAGGATGATGAGGAACGAGAGCAGGAGCACCACCACGCCCATGACCGTGTTGGTCCGCGAGGTCATGCGCTTGGTCTCCTTGGCCATCGCGTCCATGCGACCGCCCAGCGTCTCCATCGAGCGCGAGACCACCTCGAGGTGGGCCGTGATGCTCTCGAGCGCACCGAGGGCGCCCTCTTCGCTCGCCGGGCGGGTCGTCGCGGGCGGACTGGCCGTGCGCAGTCGCTCTTCGATGAGGGCGAGGCTGCGCACGATCGCATCGGAAGCGCTGGGAACGGGATCGCGATCGACCACGGGATGGGTTTCGGTGGGAGAGTCGGGCTTCACATCGACGACCGCGGCCGGCTCGGGTGCCGCGACCTTCGGCGTGGACGGCCGCTCGGCCCCCATCGTCGTACGCGGCTCGATCCTGGGCTCGATCCTGGGCTCGATCCTGGGCTCGGCCTTGGGCTTGGACCTCGGCCGCGGCTTGGCCTCGGGCTTGGCCTCGGCGACCGGCTCTGCCACGGGCCGCGCCTGCGCGTGGCCCTGCGACTCCTCGCGCTTGGCCTGCGTCTTGGCCTTGGCTCGCGCCTTGGCCTCGACCTCCACCTCGGGCTCGGGCTCCACGATGGGCGCGGGCACGGGGGTGTTCTCTTCCTCGAAGAGATCGTCGAGGTCGATGCTCTCCTCGGGCGGCTCCGCGGTGGGGGCGGCCTTGGCCTTGGACAGGTGCAGCACCGTGGCGGGGGCAGCCGGCGTCGCAGCAGGCTTGCTCCGGCGGGCTTGCTCCGCGATCTCGGCGAGCGAGCCGAGATCGTGGTCGGCATAGCGCGTCAATCGACGCACGCGAAACTCGGTACCGGGATCGCCGAGCAATTTCGCCATCGCCGCCACGGGGTCCTTGACCGAGCCGTAGGAGGCCATGAGCAATCGTCCGGATTTCACCACCAGGCGCGCCAGCGGGACGCCCTTGCGCAGGGTGCCCAGCGCCACGTACTGGCGGCTGATGCTGAGCACCTGAAGGACCTCTTCGATGCTGAAGCGATCGAAGGTGCCATCGAGGACGATCTCGATGCCGGGGGTTGCCTTGCCCGCGGCCGCCGTGGAGGCGGCCGCCTTGGCCGCCGCAATGCTCGGCACGGGGTCGGCCTTGGCCACTACCGGCTTGGCCGGAACGGTGGTGGCCGGGACCGGCGGCGGCCCACTCTTGACCGGGGTATGCGCCCGCGTGACCGAGCCGCGGCTACGGCCCGTCATGCCGACCGGCGCGGGAGCCTGCCCAGAACCCAAACCCGAACCCAAACCAGAACCCACACCAGCGACTGGAGCTGCGGGCGCCGTGGCCACGCGCAGCGGGGCCGGCCCCACCGCGGGCGCGGGGGGTACCACCGGAACGCTCGCTGTCTTGCGACCACGGGCCTGCGCCAGCATGTCGCGCAGCTGACCGATGGGCTCGGTCGCAGGAACGCCGGGGCGGCGCACCACGACGAAGCTCTCGCCCGGCTCGGCCATCAGCTCGAGGAACGCCTCGCGCGACGATGCCCCGGTCCGCAATGCCTGCGCCGCCAGCACCTGCCCGGCCTTGAGGACGAAGGTCCCGCGCGTGCCGTCGGAGTCGTGGAACACCATCTCCACGGTCAAGCGCGTGACCGAGAGCGCCTCGAGCACATCGGACAGCGGGAAGTTCTCGAACGCACCCTGGAACAGCACGCCCGCGCGCTTCTTGCCGGTCTGAGCATCTTCGCGCAGGGCCTGCTGCACGAGCGCGGGCAAGCGACCGATGGGCGCCGGCAGATCGTCGGGTGGGCTGGTGAGCCGCACGACCTCGAAGTGCGTGCCCGAGTCGGCGAAGAGCGTGCGGAAGGCACTGAGCCCCGAGGTGCTCTGTCGCTCGTCCTCGCACGCGAGCACTTGGCCCGCTTTGAGGATCATGGTCACGCGACTCTCGTCCTCGCGCATGACCTTGAACTCGACCAGCTGCCTGGTCATGTTGAGGACGTCGAGCACCTCGTCGAGGCGATGATCGGCGAAGGTGCCCGCGAGCATCGGCATGCGGCTGGGTAGCGCGGGTGCCTGCTCGAGCGCCCTCGCTTCGGCGATGAGATCGGCCAGCAGGCCGATGGGCTCGCCCGTGGCCTCCACGTGCTGCCAGACCGCGAAGCCCTGGCCGGGCTCGCGATAGATGTTCACGAACGCGCGCCGTCCCTCCATGGGAGGTGCGGCGGCCTGGATCACCCGGCCCGCCTTGACGAGGAATTCCCCGCCGCGGCCGCTGTCGTCGAGGACGACCTTCATCGTCTGACGGCTCAACCCGACGACGTCGAGGACGTCATCGATGGAGAAGGAGTCGAACGACCCTTTGAGGAGCAAAGTCGGCTGCGCCACTATCTTTCCCGTTGGCCTTGTCCGTTGGCTTCCCTGGTCTCGGGGTCGCGCATCAGCCGTGCCGCCGCAGCTCCATCGATACCTTGCCGGCGCGGGCACCCATCTTCATGGTCGTGGACACCACACCGTAGAGGCGGACCCACGAGGCCTGGACCTCGTCGGTGAATGCATCGCCGAGCCCCTGATCCAGGGTCCACAGCAGCGCATCGCCGACCGGGGCATAGGACTCCTCGGGGATCTTGTAGAGCTGATCGTGGCGACGGCCCATCGCCAACACCACCAGACATAGATCATCCTCGGGTGCGACCTCTTCACGCCACTGGTCGCTCATCCAGTCCATCGACTTGACGATGAATTGAAGCATGCGGATGAGCTTCTGCTTCTGTTTCTCCATCCCCTCGGGGAACAGCGCGCGGTACTCCGGCTTGAGCTCGAACAGGCGGCGGTAGAACAAGTCCGCCGCGGTCGGAGCAATGGGCACCACGAGGCGCCAGCTGTTCACGATGATCTTCTTGTCGTCGTCGGTGAGCATGTCGGATTGGGCTCGAGGGCCAGATGAGACGGCAACGGCAGCATAACCCGACTGGCGCTCGGAAGCGTGTTCGATCTTGGCACCCCAGCTCGGGCCAGACGAAAAAACCGCCGCCGGATGCGTGAGATCGCCTATCGCCCACCCCCACCCCACCCCCACCCCCACCCATTGGGGTCTGTCGCACCCGCGGACGTCACGCCGGTCACCAAACGCCAATTCAGCGCGGTGATCCGCGCGAAAGCACCTTGACCCGGCCCAATATGGCAAAGACTTGGCCCAACCGGCGGCGATGCCCTGCGGTTGCGGCGTGTTTGAGACTAAAGTGGTCCTTCCACCCCAGTGCTCTACGCGTGCCCATGACCACCGCTCTCATTGCCAATCGGTCTCATGCCGCCTTCGAGGCCATCGCTCGAGCGGTGGACGCCGCGGGGACGTTCTATGGCCCCCCAGACCTCCAGCCCGGGGACCGGGTGGTGCTCCTGCTTGGATACGACGATGTAGGGTCGGCCGAGGCCCGACTCGTCGCGATGGACCTGCCCGCTTCGGTCGAGGTGCTCCTCGTCCACCCCGACTATGGCAAGGGAACTTCGTACGCGGAGACGTGCGCGCGAGCGGCGGCTCGCGTGAAGGCGACGGCCACGCTTCGCCACGCGCCCGCGGCCGAGCTGCTGCTGCGCACCCGCAATGGCGTCCGCACCAATGGCTCGCTCGACCTGCCGCTGGACGCCGACGTTCCGTTCGTAGCCTGGAGCGACGTGGCCAACGCCGCCCTTCGCTGGCTGGCCGAGGGCGGTCCGCACGAAATCACGTTGCATGGTCCTCGCCGTGTCGGTGGACAAGGGCTCGCGACCGACCTCAGCCGCCTGCTGGCCGAGACCCTCGATCCCCAGGTGTTCGCCCGCATGCGCCTGCGCGAGATGGACGAGGAGGGCAAGGGGTTCATCGAGGTCGAGAAGGTGGTTCGCTTCCTCACCGCGATGGGCACGCCGCTCGAAGAGGCCGAGCGCTTGGTTCAAGACGCCGACACGGATGGCGACGGCGCCATCGATGCCGAGGACTTCACCGCGGGCCTCGACGAGCTGCTCGACGACACGCTCGCGGCGGTGCCTCGCACGGTCGCCTACTCGAAGCTGCCGCCCGCGCTGCTGCGCCAGCAGTGGGCGCAGGCGGGCGTACCGTACCGCCGCGCGGCGGCCGAGTCCGAGCACCTGGTGCAGACCGAGTCGGCGACCCGCAGCCCCACGTGGGTTGGCGACACCGACGTGATGGACGTGCTGCGGACGCACGCGCTCAGCTTCATCAATCTGTTCATCCTGCCAGGTCGCGGGCTGCTGACCATGCACGAGACGTACTTCGGCGACCCCGAGTACCAGACCCTGCGCTGGAGCCCCAACGACGAGCTGCTCGCCAAGTCCGCCACCGTGAGCCGGCTGCAGACCATCGAGGGCGGCGAGCTCCACACGCGACGCTCCCAAGATGGCGGGGCGGTCGAGGCCCGCTGGGCGCTCATCGGCGAGACCGAGATGATCCCGTTCAACAAGGGTGACGAGTCGCGGGCGATCGAGCTGTGCGAAGGACGGCTCATCGGGCTGGCGTGCCGCGGGCCGTGGGATGGGCTGCGCGGGGCCATGGGCGACCTGTTTCGCCAGCGCACGCTCAAGGCGTGGGAGCGCGCGCTGTTCCGCGAGCTCGGCACGCTGCAGCTCGACCACGCCGGTGACGCGGGCGCGCCCGAAGAGGTGGTGTGCAGCTGCGCCGGCGTGCGCCGCAGCACCCTGCTCGAGGTGATCGAGCGGGGCTGCCGCTCGCTGCCCCAGATCGTGGAGCGCACCGGCGCCACCGCGATCTGCGGAGGCTGCACCCCAGTCGTCGAGGAGATGCTCGGCTCGCCCAAGCTCCACGTGGCCGAGGTGCTCCGCATCGAACGACCCAACGACGCCTTCGTGCGCATCAAGCTCGTTCCCGTCGAGATCCCCCCGCTGCCGTCCAAAGCGGGCCAGCACGTGGTGCTCCAGGGCCGCATCGACGGCCGCTGGGTCACGCGCGCGTACACCCTCATCAGCGAGGGCGGTCGCATCGCGCCCTACGAGGTGATGGTCAAGCGCGACGCGCTGGGCCTGTTCAGCGGCTGGCTCGCGCAGACCGCCAGCCGCGAGTCGCTGCTGCGCGTGTCCGAGCCCGCGGGCGACTACCACCTCCACGACGACGACCGGGGCCCCTTCTACATGCTCGCCGGCGGGATCGGCATCACCCCCGCGATTGCGCTCGCGCGCACGCTAGCCACGGACCCGGCTCGCCGCCGCCTGCACATCGACTGGTCGGCGCGCCACGCCGACGACTTCGTGTTCGAGGCGGAGCTCGACGCGCTGGCGCAGCGCCACGACCACATCAGCTGGACGCGCCGCTGCACCTCGACCGAGGGGCGCCTCGAGGCCGACGTGATCGCCCGCCAGTACCTCCACCAGGACGGCGCGGTGGCGTTCGTGTGCGGACCCGAGATGTTCCTCGAGACGGTCCAGGGCCACCTGCGTGCCGCCGGCTGGCCCGACGACGCCGTGCGCGTGGAGGTGTTCAGCTCCAACGTCAGCGACGACGGCGAGGTGCTCGAGCCGCGGCGCGTCGCCCCCAAGCTCATGGCCAGCGGCGTGAGCACCTACGTCCAGCACGACTCGTTCTTCCTCGATCAGTCGGGCCGCTGGCCGCTGCTGCGCGAGGCCGAGCTCGTGCTCACGCAGATCTACCAGGAGCGCGGCATGGCCGACGCGCTCGGGCCTCGGCTCGCGCAGGTGCAGCAAGAGATCCTGTCCACGGGCAGCTACCGCCACACCACCGACGAGCTCACCTACGGGGCGCGCCTGGCCTGGCGCAACTC
The DNA here is from genome assembly GCA_041600735.1 of Nannocystaceae bacterium. Classification (GTDB taxonomy): domain Bacteria; phylum Myxococcota_A; class Polyangia; order Nannocystales; family Nannocystaceae; genus Paraliomyxa. The sequence continues at coordinate 9,115 of JBFIJN010000169.1, read as the reverse complement.
GTCGCGCTGCATCGGGCGCTTCTTCTGGGAGGGCCTGCAGGTCCGCGACATGCGGCACCTCGAGACCGAGGAGCAGATGTTCGAGGCGATCCTCGACCACCTGCGCCACGCGACCAACGGCGGCGACCTCTTGTCGGTGATCACGATCTTCCGCCCGGGCGATCCGCAGGTGCGGCTCTACAACAGCCAGCTGATCCGCTACGCCGGCTACCGCCAGCCCGATGGCAGCTTCATCGGCGACCCCTCCAACGCCGAGGTCACCGAGCAGGCGCTCGCGCTCGGCTGGCGCGGCCGCGGCACCCGCTTCGACGTGCTGCCCATCATCATCAAGATCGGCGATCGACCACCCAAGTGGTTTGCGCTGCCCGAGACGCGCGAGCTGGTGCTCGAGGTGGAGATCGAGCATCCCGAGCTGCCGTGGTTTCGCGAGCTGGGGCTGCGCTGGTACGCGGTGCCCGCCGTCTGCGAGATGGCGCTCGATCTAGGCGGGGTGCACTACCGGGCGATCCCGTTCAATGGGTTCTACATGGGCACCGAGATCGGCGGGCGCAACTTCAGCGACACCGATCGCTACGACCAATTGCCGATCATCGCCGACAAGCTCGGGCTCGACCGCAGCGCCGACTACACCCTGTGGCGCGACCGGGCGCTCGTGGAGCTCAACATCGCGGTGCTGCACTCCTACCGCAAGGCCGGGGTGCGCATGCAGGACCACCACACCATGAGCCGCTACTTCCTCGACTTCGAGGCGCAAGAGAAGCGCCTGGGTCGCGACGTGTACGGCGACTGGTCGTGGCTGGTGCCGCCGGTCTCGGCTTCGGTGTCGCCGCTGTTCTTTCGCGACGATCTCCAGAACGTCGTGCTCAAGCCGATGTTCGGCTACCAACGCAAGCCTTGGCTCGGCGATGCGCCGCCGCCTCCGCGAGAGGGCCCGGTGCCCCCGTGCCCGTTCCACCAGCGCAGCGGGCTCGGGGGCGGCAAGCCTGGCGGCCACGACGCCTGAGCGGGAGGCGCACCGCGGGGAATTTGGAGCGGCGGCCGGAGCCTCGTAATAACGAGGGGCGAGCGGTGTCCTACCTCGTGAGCCGGCGCACCGCCGGTCTCCCGGGCTCACGCCCTCTCCACGTCGTAGACCCCCGAGGTGATGCTCATGCCACGCCCTATCTCCTTGCGCGACCACATCGAGCGCACGCTTGCGCTCATCGCCGACCGCCAGGCCCAGCTGCGCTACCAGCAAGACGTCCCGTGCATCGACGTCGCCACCGAGCTGTTCCTCCAGTGGGAGGACTGGTATCGGCCCAAGTCCGAGAGCTTTGCCCAGATCTTCGATCGAGACGAAGCGAGCACACTGCAGACATTTCACGAGGTGTTCGAGACCGTGCGCAACAACTTCCCGCAGGGGCTGCCCCCGATCGCCAAGTTCGTGCAGACGACCGCCTGGAAGCGCTACAGCAGCGCCGCCCGCCTCGCGCTCGACGTGCTGCGCTCCAGGGCCTCGAAGGCCGCTTAGTGCTAGCGTCGGCCCGGTGAGCGCCCTCGCCCCGCGCGTCGATCCCATCGCAGTCATCGGCGCCGGCTATCTCGGCCAGGCCGTGATCGCAGCGCTCCCCTCCCCGACCCTCGCGACCACCCGCTCGGGTCGCTGGCGCAGCGGTAGCGCTCCCGCGGGGGTCCGCATGCATGCGCTCGACGTTGGCCACGAGTCCCCCGACGTGGGGGTGCTCGCGAGCGCGGGCGCGGCGGTGCTCTGCTACGCGCCCGGACGCACGCAAGATCGCCGCGGCCTCTACGTGGAGGGCACCGCACGATTGCTCCGCGCGTGGCTCCCCGGCGCGCTGCGGCGGCTGGTGTGGGTGAGCTCGACCTCGGCGCTCCCCGATCGCGACGCCTGGCTCGACGAGAGCTGCGAGGCCTGGCCCGATCACGAGCGCGGACGCGTACAGCGAGAGGCCGAGCAGGTGGTCATCGAACACGCCACGCGCCACGCGATCCCGTGGTTGGTGCTGCGCTTGGGCGGGATCCATGGTCCCGAGCGCGAGCTCCATCGCATCTATCGCCGACGCGCCGACGAGCCGCTCGCCGGGGATGGGCTCGCGCCCACCAACCTCGTGCACCGCGACGACGCCGTGGCGGCCGTGCTCGCCGCGTTGGCGGCGCCGCCGGAGATCCAAGGCGTGGTGCACGTGGTCGACGACGATCACACCCCGCGCCGGGCGATGTACGCCAAGCTCGCGCCAGCCCAGGGCGGCGCTGCCATCGCGTGGGCCGAGCCTGCGCCCGCGCGCCTCGTGCCGTGCGGCAAGCGAGTCTCCAACGCACGCCTCAAGCAGTGGCTGGGCGTGCGCTTGCAGTTCCCGCTGCACTCGCTGGGCGACCAATCTCCCGCGCAGCCCTTGCGCGAGCGTGGGTGATGGTTAAACCGAGCCGACCCATGCACGGCCCCGTCACCGAAGCAGTCTCCAACGCCCTGCCCGTGCCCCTGGGCCCCGATCTCGTCGACATGGCCGATCTTCGCGCCGAGCTCGAGGAGGTCGCCGAGCAGGCCCGCGAAGCCCTCGACCAAGGTGTCACCCTGGCCGCGGCCGTCGCGGATCCCCGCTTTCCCGCGCTGATCCGCTTCCACCAAGACCTTCGCGACTCGCTGTTCGTCGAGCTCCCGCGCGAGCTGGCCGGGTGGGTCGAGCAGGGGGTCGCCCAGGCCGGGCCCGACGGCGCGCTGGGCTTCATCGATGGGCTGGCCATGTTGGCGCGCCAGGTGGGCCCCACCCGCGGCTCCGCGGCCCCGCTGCAGCGGGCGCTCGCCGAGCTGCTCGTGTTCGAAGCGCTGCGCCTGCGGCTGCTGCTCGCGGTGTGGCAATCCGACGAGTTCGAACGCCTCGGCGGCGAAGAGTCGGACATCGATCAGATCGCGTGGGAAGAGGTCGCGATCCTGCTCGATGATCCCGCGCTCGCCGACGCGCGGGTGCGTCCGGGCGCGCTCATGTTTGCCGCGGCCCAGGTGTCGGTCGCACGCGAGGCCGCCGAGCGTGCCGATGCCCTGCGTCGCTCCGGCGACGACGTGCGCGAGCGACTGACGATGCGCGCCCGCCTGCGCGCCGCGCTGCGAGAGCTGCGGCTGCCCGAGTCGGTGCTGCTGGGCAATGCGCTGTCGACCCTGCTCGACGAGCCGCGGCTCGAGCTCGGTGAGCTGCAGGCGGCCCGCCCCGTCGCGCTCGATGGGCTCTCGCGCCAGGCGATGGATCAGCGGGTCTCGCGAGGGCGGCGGGCGCTCGCCCGCACGCGCAACGAGTGGCCGCGACGGCGCAGCGCCGCATTGGTAGACTTGCTGGGCCCCGCGAGCGCTCGCGCGACCTGAGCGCCCGCCCCGAGTCCATGCGCCCCACCCTGTTCGAGCTACCCGGCTGGGGCCCCATCAACGGGTACGGCACGCTGATCCTGCTCGGCGGGCTGCTGGCGATGCCCGGCGTCTACTGGGAGCTGCGCACGCGCGGCCTCGGGCGCGGGCGTCCGGGCTCCATGCTCATCGACCTCTACCTCGTGCTCATCTTCGGCGCGGCGGTAGGCGGTCGCGTGCTCCACGTGCTCACCGCCCCGGGTCCCTACCTCGAGCAGCCCTCGCGCCTGCTTGCGCTCGACGCCACCGGCTTCGTGTTCTTCGGCTCGATGCTCGCGATCCTCGGCGGCTGCGCCTGGCTCGCGCGCCGCTACGAGACCACGCTGGCCCAGGTCTGCGACGCCGGAGCAACCTGGATGCCGCTCGGCCACGCGCTCGGTCGCATGGGCTGCCTGATGGCCGGGTGCTGCTGGGGCGCCCCCACCGAGATCCCGTGGGCGATCGAGCTCGGCCCCGAGTCGATGGCCTACGTGCTGGGCGAGGTCCCGCACGCGAGCGGCCACACCGTGGGGCTGCACCCCACGCAGCTCTACGAGGCGGTCGGCTTGCTCGCCCTGTTCGCGGGGCTCCTCTTCATTCGCCGCCGCAACGGGATCGAGGCCCCGTGGCGTCAGGCAAGCCGCTATGCGCTCGGCTACGGGCTGCTGCGCGCGGTGGTCGAGATCTTTCGCGGTGATCCCTCGCGCGGGCTGCCGCTCGAGCTGCACTCTTCGCTCATCGCCGGGTGGCTGGGCTTGCCCCCCGATCAGCCGCTGCTGCTCTCGTTCTCGCAGCTGATCGCCCTTGCGATGGTGTTCCTGGGCATCTACGGGCTGCGGCGGACGGCTCGCGCGTAGCCCCGGCCCGCGGCGCCGGCCTTGCTATGCTGCGGCCCAGCCGATGGCCGTCGATCAATCCGATCCATCCGATCAATCCGATCCTCCCGATCCCGCCGAGCCCGGGCCCACCGATGCACCCGCGGTCACCCCCGCGGCGACGGCCGAGCCCGCCACGATCGACCCCCCTCGCGCGGGCCGCTTGTGGATCGCGACCGGCGTGCTCGTCGTGTTGCTGGTGCTCGACCTCGTGTCCAAGCAGTGGGCCTGGGACACGCTGCGCGCCGGCGATGTCACGACCGTCGTGGACGGCTGGGTGTACTTCGAGTTCGGCTTCAATACCGGCTCGGCCTTCAGCCTGCTGCGCGACGCCTCGTGGAGCCGCCTGCTGTTCATCGGCATCACGTTCTTGGCGCTGATCTACATGGGCCACCTCGCGCGCACGCTGCCCACGCGCTTCACGAGCGCGTTCGTGGCCATCGGGATGATCGCTTCGGGGGCGCTCGGCAACCTGCACGATCGCTTCTTGCGCACGATGATCGTCGACGGGGCCGAGCGCTACGGCGTGGTCGACTTCATCAAGGTGTTCTACTGGAAGGGCAAGCCCTGGCCCACCTTCAACGTCGCCGACGTCGCGCTGGTAGCCGGGGTGTTGCTGCTGCTGCTGTTCCTGCTGCGCCACGGCGACGTGCTCGATGCGCAAGCCGAGCAAGCCAAGCAGGCCAAGCAGGCCAAAGCCGCGGCCTGAGCCCCGCCGCGAGAGACCGCCATGACCGACTACGTACGCTATGAACAGGACGGCACCGTCGCCGTCATCACGCTCGACGACGGCAAGGCCAACGCGCTGGGCCCCGAGATGATCGCAGCCATCGATGCGGCCCTCGACCGCGCCGAGAAGGAAGCCCACGCGGTCGTGCTGATGGGGCGACCCGGTCGCTTCTGCGCCGGCTTCGATCTACGCGTGCTGAGCAAGGGCCGCGCCGCCGCGGAGCCGCTGGTGCGGGCCGGAGTGGCGCTGTTCCTGCGCCTCTATGGGCTGCGCCTGCCCGTGGTGGCCGGATGCACGGGCCACGCGCTCGCCGGCGGTGCGCTGCTGCTGCTGGTCTGCGACGCCCGCATCGGGGCCCAAGGATCGTTCAAGCTCGGCCTCAACGAGGTCGCCATCGGCATCAGCCTCCCCTTGCTCGTGCGGCGCCTGGCCGAGGACCGGCTGGACACGCGACGACGGGTCGAGGCCACTCTGCTGGCCGCCGTCTACGAGCCCATCAGCGCGCGCGACGTGGGCTACCTCGACGAGGTGGTGACCGAGGAAGCCCTCGCCGCGCGAGCGCTCGCACGGGCCCATGAGCTCTCCCGCTTGCCGCCCCGCGCGTTCGTGCTCAGCAAGACCAGCGCGCGAGAGGCCTCGATCCAGCAGATCGCGGCCGCGCTCGACGAAGACCTCGATCGGATCCTCCAGGTCGGCGCGACCGCGTGAGCGCGACCGCGTGAGCGCGGCCGCTACGGGGCCGAGAACGCGGCGATCTTCGCCAGGGTGTCGAGCTCGTCGTGCTCGGCGTTCCCGTCGAGCATCACGCCGCCGCCCACGCACAGCGTGAGGCCGTAGCGATCGACGACCCCGGTGCGCACCGGGAGGCTCATCGTCAACCCACGCGGCTCGAGCACCACGATCGCGCCGCAGTAGATCCCGCGCGCATGCTCCTCGAGCTGATCGACGAGCTCCGCGGTGCGTCGCTTGGGGACGCCGCTGATGCTGCCGCCGGGAAACACGGCCTCGATGATCGTGCGCAGCGGCAGGTTGGGCGGAAGGCTGGCGCTGAGCTCCGAGACGAGTCGATGGACCGCCGGCAGCGTGACCGCCTTGGGCGCTGGATCGGCGGCCACCGTGCCGGGGACCGCGATGCGCCCGAGGTCCTCGCGCACGAGCTCGACGACGAGTTGGTGCTCCTCGCGGTCGCGGCGATCGTCCAGCAGCGACCGCGCGGCCGCGGCGTCGCGCTGCGGGTCGGACTCGCGCCCGCGCCCGCCCTCGAGCGGCCAGGAGCGCGCGAGATCGTTGCCCTGCTCCACGCCCCAGCGCACGTCGAGCAGCGTCTCGGGCGAATTGGAGAGGAACCATGTGTCGGCGTCGGCCTCGAGCACCGCGCCCATCGATGCGGGCCGCCGATGGCGAAGGCTCGCGTAGGCGCTGGCCACCCGAATCGGCGTGCCAGGCGGCGCCGAGGCCTTCCAGCGCGCACCGAACTGCTGCGAGAGGTTGATCTGCTGCGTGTCGCCGGCCGCCAGGTGCTGCCGTGCGCGCTCGAGCCGAGCGCGCTGCTCACGGGGCTCGAGCCGCGGCCGCAGCGGCTCGAGCGGCCACGGAGGATCGTGGAGCGGCGCCACGGCGGATCGCTGTAGCACCGCTCGCAGGTGCCGCCCGGCATCGACATCGCCGTGGATCTGCTCGTTGCCTTGAGCGTCGCGCTCGATCACCGCCGGGTAGCGTCGCAGGCACAGTCCGGGGCGCGGCCCTCGACCGGCGCGCCGACCCAGCAGGTGGTCCACGCCGAGCTCGTAGGTCAGCCAGCCCACCCACACGCGCGAGCGATCGGCTCGCCAGCGCGCATCGACCCCGTCGAGCTGCGCGATGTCGTCGCCCTCGATCACGAGGTCGGGCTCGATCCCCAAGAAGCTGCGACTCATGCCCGCGCCGTCGAGCCACGCCAAGCCCGGCAGCCAACCCTGGCCCAGCCCACGCAGCACGGCACCGGCGAGGTCGACGTCGGTCGCGAGGGGCTCGGTGGAAGGGTCGCTAGCCATCGAGCCGCTACTCTCTAGCCGCCCTCCACGCTCTCCCGCTGCTCGCGAAGCGTGGTGCGAAAGTCCGCGGTGTACTGAAACGCGCTGCCGAACGAGAGCAGCAACGAGACGTAGAGGAAGAACATCCCGATGACGTGGAAGTCTACGAACTCATCGGTGAGCGGCCATCGATAGGCATAGCGCACCAGGATGCAGCAGATGCCCACCAGCTGGAACACCGTCTTGAGCTTGCCGCCCTCGCCGGCTGCGATGACCACCCCCACCGTCGCCGCGACCGAGCGCAGACCCGAGATGTAGAAGTCGCGCCCGAGCATCAGCACCACCAGCCACGGGGGCAGCAGGTCCACGTGGACCAGCCAGATCATCACCGACATCGCCATCAGCTTGTCGGCCAGCGGATCCATGAACTTGCCGAACACCGTGACCAGGTTCTGGCGGCGGGCGAGATAGCCGTCGACGATGTCGAGACCCGACGCCGAGGCAAACAGCAGCGCGGCGATGAAGTTGCGGATCGGGTCGGTGGGATCGATGAGCACCAGCACCGGCGGGATGAGGAACAGCCGCCCGATGGTGATGAGATTGGGGAGATTGAGGATCTCCCGCTTGAACGCGTCGTAGCGGCTCAAGGGCTCCGACCCCCTCCCGCCGACGCGGCGCCGCGCGAGCTGCTGCCGGGCAGGGTGGACGAGCCCGGGAGGCTCACGAACACCGCGCCTTCGCCTTCGCAGTGCAGGTAGGGGACGTCGCGCTCCATGCGGGGCACGACGTTGCCGACCCAGCCCACGAAGCCTGCGACGTGGACCCGGTAGGGGCGGTCGGTCGCGATCTTGATGGCGACCAGCTCGCCCGGGACGCGCAGCGCCAGCAAGCCCTCGCCGGCCGCACGCACGAGCGCCATCTCGCGGACCCCACGCGAGCCCGGCAGCTGGCCCACATCCCACATGAGCGTGGCCTCGAGCGCCCACAAGAAGTGCTCCACGAAGAAGCACAGATCGCGATGCAGCTGGAGCGGATAGAACTTCTCGTCCTCGCGCGAGAGCACCATGTGCCCCTCGCCCTCGAGCGAGACGAGCCGGCGGAACACCTCGGGCACGGCGCGCCCCTGCATGCGGCGGTTGAGCGGTCGCGTCTCGAGGTTCTCGCTGCACACGAGCAGCGCATCGGTGCGGCTCATCATCTCGCCACGCACGCGCACCATGAGGTGCCCCTCGGTCGTGAGCGAGAGCTGCGCGGCGTCCTCCTCGGGATTGAGCAGGCGCCCGAAGGCGAACTCGGTGACGCCTGGGATCGGGGCGGACGCGGTCACGTCGTGCGCAGGAGCTTACCAGGGCGGATCCGCCGCGGACAAACCGTCTCGGCGCGGCGCGCAAAGCACGGCTCTCGAGCCCATCCGGCGCGCCTGGGGACAGGGGCGGGCCCAAGGCCGGTCTGCGGCCGCGGGGGCCCCGAACGCGAGCGCCCGCCCAAAGGCCCGCTATGGTGGCTCGCATGTCGACGTTCCACGCATTCGAAATGGACTCGATCACCGGCAAGCCCGTCGCGTTCTCGAGCTTCCGCGGGCGGCTCTGCCTGGTGGTCAACGTGGCCAGCGCTTGAGGGCTCACCCCTCAGTACGCAGGTCTGCGTGCGCTCCACGACCAACACCAAGCCGCCGGCCTCACCGTCATGGGCTTTCCCTGCAACCAGTTCGGCGCGCAGGAGCCGGGGACGAACGCGGAGATCCTCGAGTTCGCGAGCTCGAAGTTCGGCGTCACGTTCCCGATGTTCGCGAAGATCGAGGTCAATGGACCGAGCGCCGCGCCGCTCTACGAGTACCTGCGCAGCGCGGCTCCCAACCCCGACGGCACCACCAACATCACCTGGAACTTCACCAAGTTCCTGGTGGATCGCGAGGGCAAGGTGATCGAGCGCTTCGCCCCGAAGACGACCCCCGAGGAGCTCGAGCCGCGGCTGCGGCAGTACCTCTAGGGGGTGTCCCTCATTGCCGCGTGAGTGGGGAACGCCGTCAGCGGGCCGCAGGGCAAGGCGCGAGGAGGGAGTTTGTCGGGCACAAGTGACTGACGAGCAACGCGGCAATGCGGCCCGGGGGCGGTGTTCACCGCTC
>JBFIJN010000168.1:0-16401 GCA_041600735.1 Nannocystaceae bacterium | reverse complement strand
GTGAGCACCTTCTCGTGGCCGATGCCGCGCCGCGGGTCGCGGTTGAGGAGCTCGACGAGCTCCTCGACGGTGTGCTTGCCATCGCCGATCACGTGACCGGGGACGCGCTTGGCCACGGCGACGAGGCGCCCGCCCACCACCAACATGCGATGGTCGAAGCCCGGGATGAAGCTCTCCACGATCACCGAGTTGGAGTGCTCCTTGGCCTTGCCAAACGCGACCAGCACCGCGGCCTCGTCGCGCAGATCGATGGAGACGCCGCGACCGTGGTTGGCGTCGAGCGGCTTGACGACCACGGGGTAGCCGATGTCCTGCGCCGCTTCGATCGCGCCCGCGGCCGACCACACGAGCGATTGCTGCGGCACCGGAAGCCCGAGGTCACCGAGGATGCGGCTGGTCTCCTCCTTGTCGGAGGCGATCTCGACCGCGATGTGCCGGGTCTGCGAGGTGATGGTGGCCTGGATCCGCTGCTGGTAGCGGCCGTGGCCGAACTGCACGAGCGAGCTGTCGTTGAGGCGAATCCAGGGGATGTCGCGCTCCTCGGCCGCGCGCACGAGCGAGGCGGTGGAGGGGCCAAACTGGCGGCGCTGCGCGTAGGCGATCAGCTCGTCGAGCTCGGCGGCAAAGTCGAACGTGACGGCCTGCGGGGGCTGCGGGGGGCGCAGCTCGGCGGGCAGCAGCGAGTCGAGCAGGCGCAGCGCGAGCTCGCTCGCCGCCTCGCCCACGCTCTCCTCTTCGAATTGGAACACCACGAAGTACTCGCCGGGGTTCCCCGTGCCGCGCGTCTTGCCGAAGGTGACGTCGGCCCCGGCCAGGTTCTGCAGCTCGATGGCCACGTGCTCGAGCACGTGCCCGAGCCACGTGCCCTCGTCCTCGCGCAGGCGACGAACGAACCCGCCCGCAGTGCCGTAGGAGCAGCCATGCTCGGCGAGCGAGGGCAGGCGCTCGACCAGACCATCCACGAACCCCGGGATCTTGGCGCTGGGCCACTGCTCGAGCACACCCAGATCGAGCCGCAGCCGGATCACGCCGAAGTGGGCGTAGGGATTGGGACCACGGTAGACGCGTTGCTCGAGGATCTGCATGGTGGTTGCCTCGGTCGATGGGCCAGGGCCAGAGTGGTTGGGCCAGAAGTGGTGGGGCCAGGAGAGCTAGTCGAGAGTGCCGGGTGGGGGCTGGGCGATGCGATTGGAGAGATCGAAGACGCCGCCCCCGGGCAAGATGTGGAGCTTGAGACCGGTCATGCAGATCGCCTGGCCTTCTTCGGCCGAGCCCATGCTCGAGTGCTCGAGCTGGTTGGCATCGATGACCGTGACGGCGCCGCTGCCGACCACGTGGATCACGTCGTCGGGATCGATGAACGCCGCGGTGTCCTCGTCGAGGCCGACGCCCACCGCAAAGGGGTTGAGGGCCAGCGCGGCCAGCAGCCGGCCGATGCGATCGCGCTCGCGGAAGTGCTGGTCGATGACCACGCGGTTGGTGAGGCCGAGGCCGGGCGCGAGCGTGACCTGGCCGGCGACGGGGGTGGACCCCGACTCGCCGAACGCGACCATGTGCTCGGAGAGGACGGCGGCGCCGGCCGAGGTGCCGCCCACCGAGACGCCCGCCGCGTTGATCGATCGGATCGCGCGCGCGACCGCGGTCCCGCCGAGGATCGTGGTGATGCGCAGCTGGTTGCCGCCGGTGAGGAACACACCGGTCGCCTCGCTGAGCCACGCGAGCGGCTCGGGGTTCGAGGTGTCGATGCGACGCCGGTAGTCGAGCGAGAGCGCCTCACCGGCGCCGAGCTCGAGGAACAACCGCTGATAACGAGCCCCCGTGTCCTCGAGCTCGGAGGCGGTGGGGATCACGGCGATCCTCGCGTTCGCGCCACCGCAGATGTCGATGAAGCGACGAAGGATGACGGGGTTGTCGTCCTTCTTCTCGGCGCCGCCGACTGGCACGATCCAGCCGCGGCGCATGGTTTCGGGGACCTTGGGAGGCGCCATACGAGCCGGGTACGGGGTTTTGCCTGCTAGAAGGGTGTTTCGGCAAGTGCGAGCACCGCGCAGGAGCGGCGCGCAGTGCTCGCGAAGCGAGGTCTCACCTCGGGCCACGCGACGGGCGCGAGCGCGGGCGCGGGCGCAGAGTTCGGGTTAGCATGGGATCCGAGACGATGACGACGGCGGCAGCACAGCTCGTCACCGAGGACGAGTACCTCGAGCAGGAACGGCAGAGCGAGACGAAGCACGAGCTCGTTCACGGAGTGATCGTGGCGATGGCGGGGGCCACCCCCAGGCACAACGTGATCGCGATGAATCTCGGCATCGCGCTCGGGGTGCGGCTGCGAGGGCGGCGTTGCCTGGTGTTCCCGAGCGATCAGCGGGTCCACGTCGCAGCGACGGGGTTGTTTACCTACCCCGACCTGACGGTCGTGTGTGATGCGCCCAGGTTCCACCCCAGCGACAAGGACACGCTGCTCAATCCCAGGGTCGTGGTCGAGGTGCTGTCGAGCTCGACGGAGGGCTACGACCGCGGAGCCAAGTTCGCTCACTATCAGAGCATTGCCTCACTCGAGGACTACGTGCTGGTGACGCAGACTGAGAAGCGAGTCGAGCACTTTCATCGGCTCGAGACGGGGCAGTGGCTGCTCACCGTGAGCGAGGGCGACGATGCCGTCCTCGCGCTAGCGGCGCTCGGGTGCGAGATCCCGCTCTCCGAGATCTACGAGAACGTCGAGCTCCTCGCCGACACGACCGCCGCTAGCCAAACGGGCCCGTGACCACCGCTTGGCCGTTGGCCACCAGCCAGCGACCGGCGGCCATGGTCGCTTGCAGCTCGAGCGCGGGGTCGAGGACGACGAGGTCGGCGTGAGCCCCCACGCATAGCTGACCGCGGCCGCCGAGGCGCAACAGCGCGGCGACGTTGCGCGTGAAGATCGGCACGAGCTGGGCGAGCGTGAGCCCGTGCTCGGCGACCGCGGCTCGGATCGCGGCGAGCAGCGTGGTGCACTGGCCCACGCCGTAGCTCTCGATGAGGCCGTCGTGGCCAAAGCACGGCATGCAGCCGCCGCCGTCGGAGGAGCAGGTGAGGCGCTCGAGCGGCAGGCCGGCCTCGACCCACGCGGCAATCGCCGCGGCCGCCGACAGGCCCTCGCCCACATCGTGCTCGGGGAACGCGGTGACGTCGAAGCTCGGAGCACCGAGCCCACGCGTGCGAGCGAAGGCCTGGGCCTCTTCGAACAGCGCGCGGTTGCGGTTGACGTGGGTGGGGTGAAAGACGCGCGCGGGCAGCTCGGTCTCGTCGAGCGCCCGACGCACGAGCGCGAGCCCGCGCGGCCCATCGCCCATGTGCAGGTGCAGCACGCCCGCCTTGCCGGAGATCATGCCGCCCACGTGCACGTCGGAGGCGATGCGCAGGAATTCATCGAAGGTGGGCTGCGAGCTGCGATGATCGCTGATCGCGAGCTCGCCCACGCCGAGGATCGGCTCGACGAACACGAGATCGTCGCGCACGGAGCCGGTGAGGGTGATGAGCGGTACCTGATAGCTCCCGGTCCAGCAGAACGCGCCCACGCCTTCCTCGCGCAGCGCATGGGTGCGAGCCACGAGGTCGCGGACGGTGCGGGTGGTGCCGTCGGTGCCCAGCACGCCGACCACGGTCGTGACGCCGGCGAGGGTGAGCTCGGTGAGCCGCAGCGGCGGTACGCGGCTGGTGAAGCCCGCCTCACCGCCCCCACCGGTGACGTGCACGTGGGCGTCGATGAGCCCGGGGATCACGGTGGCGCCGTCGAGATCGTGCTCGATGCACGGGATGCTCGCGGGGAGCGAGTCGAGGCGCTCCGCGATCGCGAGCACGCGACCGCCTCCGCACAGCAGGTCGCGGCGCCCCTGTGGCGCGGGGTCGTAGAGCTCGGCGTTGCGCAGCAGCTGGAGCGGCTCGGGCACGGCGGGACTCTAGCAGGCCCACAACGAGAGAAGGGAGCCGCCGAGACCGGCGACTCCCTTCCGAGAGCGGCGCTAGACGCCAACTACGGGGCGGGGAACGGCACGCACGCGAGCGGGCTCGGTGCCGGATTGATCGCCCAGGTGAGGTTGTTGCGCATGCGGATCGAGCTGCCACCCGGCGCGTCGCCCACGTTGACGGGCGCGATCATGCCGGTCTCGTCGATGAGCCCGTTCGTGTTCATCCCTCCGAAGATCACGGCGTCGATCGGCACGGTGGCCGCCGTCACGGCCGCGGGCGGCACGTTGAACAAGGCGATGCCGTCGGCGGTGGCCCCGGAGTTCTGGATGTCGGGGTTGAAGTCGACGGCCTGACCGTACATCGGACCCGCGGGGAAGCCGTTGTCGACGTTTCCGCTGGGGCCACCGATCACGAAGCACTCTCCGTTGTTCACCACGCCGGCGAGCCCCTGCACCCCGTAGGTGTAGTCGGTGCCGCCGTGGCCGATGCTGTAGCCGGCGAGGTTCACGGCCCCGCCGGTGCCGTTGTAGATCTTCACCCACTCGAACAGGTCATCGGTTCCGGGATGGTCGTAGTAGGCCTCCACGATCACGAGGTTCGGGAAGGCCGGGGCGTCGATCACGGTGACCGTGGCATCGGAGGTGGCGGGGCCGATCGCGGCGGTCACCACCTCGTTGCCGGCGCAGGCCAGCGTGGTCACGGTGAAGCCCACCGAGAGCGCGTTGGCGGGCACCAGCACCGCGGGCGGCACCGAGGCGCACGTGCCTGGCGCAACGTCGATGCCGACCATCTGACCGCCAGCCGGGGCCGGGGCATCGAGCTGCACCGTGAGGTTGGCCATGGTGTTGAACGGCACCGCGAGCATGGCGGGCGTCAGCGTGGGCACCCGCGGCTGGGCGTTGTCGTACACGTGCACCGAGGTGGCCCGCATCACGCCACCGAGCGTGGCCGTGACGTTGGCGACCCCGACCGAGACGCCGGTGAGCGAGACGCTCGCGCTGTCGAAGCCGGCGGGCACCACCACCACGGCGGGGCCCGTCACGACAGCGGGGTTGGCGTAGCTGATGTCGACCGGGGTGTCGGCGGCGACCGGGGCCGACATCTGCACCGCGAGCCCGGGGAGCGGCTCGCCCATCGTGCCCACCGCGAGGTAGCTGTCGGCCTGGCCGAAGCTCACGAGCGTGGACGGGTAGTCGGCGAGGTAGCGCGGCTCGAGCTTGGTGTAGCCGTTGGCCCACCGCGTGATGCCGGTGATCTCGGAGAAGCCCTGGCCGAGCGTCGGGTACGGGCTGACGCAGTAGAAGTAGTCGTTGACCCGCAGGCCACCGGTCACCTCGAACTCGCACGTGATCATCGCATCGCCCGGACCGCCGGGCGGGGTCGGGTTGGTCACCGTCAGCGCGACTGCGGTGACGAGCACGCCCTCGAGCTCCGGCTCGAGCGCCCCACCCTGAACGATGTCGACGGGATTGACGACCTCGGGATCGGGCAGCGCGTTGCCGCTGCTGAGCACCATGGGGGCCGGTGCGGCGGCCGACCCGAGCTGGATCTGGCCGAAGAAGTCGGTCACGGTGCCGGAGACGTTGACGCGATCGCCCTGCGCCGGCTTCGATGCGGCGCCGCGGTAGACGAACAGACCGCTGAACTCCACGCCCTGGTAGCCCGCGTCATCGGGGTGCACCTGCACGAAGAACCCGGTGGTGCCGGATCCGGTGACCACGACGTCTTCGAGGAGCACGGCCTCGCCGAGCGCGATGGTGCCGTCCTTGATGTCGTAGACGCTGGCCGGGCACGCGCCGCCGCCCGGGTTGGCGACCATCGGGCACGAATCGCACACGTCGCCCGTGCCATCGCCGTCGCCGTCGGCCTGATTGGCGTTGGCGTCGATCGGGCAGTTGTCGTCGAGGTCGACGACGCCATCACCGTCTTGGTCGAACACGTCCGGCACATTGCAGCCCTCGCCGGGCGAGAGCGGACACCGGTCGCAGGCATCACCCAAGGCGTCGCCGTCGGCGTTGGCCTGCCCGCCGAGATCGAGCGGGCGGATGGGGTTGAACACGTTGGGGCAGTTGTCCTGGGCGTCGGCGATCCCGTCGCCGTCGCTGTCGCGGGGGCCTCCGGGGAACTCCGAGGGCCGCGCCGGATCGCACGAGGGCTCCTCGTCGGGATCGCCGCAGAAGAACAGCGGATACGAGGCCGCATTGACCGAGCTGGTGATCTGACCGCTGGTGAGCCCGGTATCGAGCTGCACGCACAGGCGCTTGTCCACGCCGCACACGTCGAGCGTCTCGCAGCCGGGCAGGTCGACGCCGTCGACGATGCCCTCGACCACCGCGGCATCGCCATGGAGCGGGTGACCACCGCGCAGCACCAGCGCCACGTCCTCGGGGTTGGCCTCGATGACGGCGCGATAGGGGGTGTCGCTCTTGGACAGGGTCCCGCCGTCGAAGATCGTGATGTCGGCGATGCGGCCCTCGCGGATGAGGCCGATCTGGTCGTCGGCGCCCTGCGAGCCGGCGGCCCAGTACGTGGACATGAGCCACAGCTCGGCGTCGGAGAACGCCCCGTCCAGGTGCTGCTGGTTGAACGCGTCGGCGCAGGCGAGCTCGCGCAGCACGTTCATCGAGCCGCTGGCGGTCCAGTCGGTGCCCAGCGCGATGCGCACGCCAAAGTTGCGGTAGGTGGTGATCTCGGCGGTGACGCCGTAGAGGTCGATGTTGGAGCGCGGCGACCACACCAGGAACGCGCCCTCTTGGCCCATCAGCTGGATGTCGGTGGCGTACATCCCGATGCCGTGGATGACCGAGGTGTTGCCCTCGATGAGATCGGTGCCGCCCGGCGCTCCCGAGAGGCACGCGAACTCGTTCTCGGCCTCGTCGGTGATGCCCTCGGCGATGTGCGGCATGTACACGTCGTCGTTCAGCACGCTCGGCGGCTGGATGCCCGGATAGCCGCAGCCCGAGGTCAGCATCGTGCCGTTGCTGTCGCCCAGCGGGAACGTGCTGTAGTTCACGTCGACCCCGATGAGACCCCCGGTGGTGGGACCGTTGTCGAGGTTGCGCAGCAGGCCGGCGGCGTTGTTGCTGGTGGTCGAGCCGCTGATGCTGGTCGCGCCGCCGAGCAGCATGCGCAGCTCGCCATAGAGGATGGCCTCGCGGTTGCTGCTCGAGCCGGGGAAGGTGTTGAGCTCGGTGGCCCCGCCGAGGCCGAGCCGCCACTCGTGGCGGTGATCGTAGCGCTCGAGGCCGTGGGGCACGGGCTGCGAGAGCGTGAAGGTGATGTGGTCGTGCGGGTTGATGAGCCCGGGCGAGATCACGCCGTCGGCGCAGGCCACCTCGGTGGCGCCCTGCGCCTCCGGCAGGTCGCCGCAATCACAGCCCACGCAGGTGATGCGACCGTTGGCGGTCGAGGTATCGACCAGCACCGAGCCGTTCTCGTAGATGTCGAGGCCCGCGAGCACGCGACCCTGCAGCAGCAGCGTCGAGCCTCCGGGGCTCACGTTGCACACCTCGCCCGCAGGGGCCGGCGCGATCACGGTGTCGCAGACGATCGTGTTCCCGGGCGGCTCGCCCGTGTCCGTGTCGGTCTCGGTGCCCGACTCCGTCTCGCCCATCGTCGCCGTCCCCATCGAGGTGGCGGTGGCGGTGGTGTCGAGCGTGCTCCCAGCCGTGGTATCCGCCGTGGTCGACGGCGGCGACTCATCGCCCGTGAGGGTGACGGTGCCCGTCGAGCCGGTGCCCGAGGCCGTGTCGACGGGAATCGGATCATCAGGACAGCCGCTGGCGAGCAGCGCCACCATCAATGGTGCAAGCAACCTCGGTGAATAAGTCAGGCGTGACATGCTTCCGATCCCCTCGATTCGGGCATGAGATGCCGGCATAGCGAGGCTGTCAAGCACGGAGATCTCCGCCTTGCTCGCGTGAGGCGAGGGGATCGTTTCACGAGCGCGCGTCCGCGGTATCGTGCGAGCGTGTTCCTTCGCCGCCACCTCGTCGCCACGGCGCTCGCAGTGCTCGCCACGGCGAGCTGCGAGCGCTCGCAGCCCAACGTTGAAGCCACGTCTGCGGCGGTAGGCCCGCTTACCCTCGACCAGCTCCCCGATGGCGACGACGCCAAGGCTTCGGGAGAGCGACTGATGGCGCTGCCGCTGGGGCTGCACCGCCTCGATACCACGACTCCCGCCCCCGCGCGCGCGGTCATCGGCGTGCACGGCTACGCGAGCGAGGGCTACGAGTGGATCTACCCGCTGCGAACGCTAGGCGCCGACGCGCAGACCCGCGTGTACTTCTATCGCTGGGACTTCGCGCAGTGTCCCGAGCCCATGGCCGACGCGCTCCTGACCGCGATCGACGGGCTGCTCACCACCGATCCCGAGCTCGATTCGCTCCAGATCGTCGCGCATAGCTACGGGGGGGTGGTCACGGCGCTGGCCGCCAGTCGCTATCGCGGCCGCGTGCCCCTCACCGCCGACCTCGTCGCCTCGCCGCTGGCTGGGCACCCCGGCATGTCACGCCAGTGTGACTACGCGGGCCCCGTGAGCCCAGCCGCCAGCGCTCCGGTGGCGCTTCGGCAGTGGCGAACGCGGCAGGCCCTCGACGGAGCCTTCCGCGACATCGACCCCGATCCGCAGCTCGTGGACCTCCCTGGCGAGAGCACGTTGTTGCCCGAGAGCTACCGTGGCCATCGCCTGGGCCACAATTGGTCGGTCTCGTGGGTGGTGGATCACCTGGCCGGCGGCGCGCCCCCGTAGTGCGGAGCGTGCACACCCGTACGCGCGGTCGCCGAGTCGATCACGCCGACGACAAACGGTGCTTGCTCATCACGCGCCCCACGAGCGATAAGCAAGACTTAGCGAGGCCTCACGGATGCATCGTTCGAAGCTCTACTTCCTGCTCTTCTCCTGTCCCCTGCTTGCCTGCAACAACGAGATCCCGGAGGTCCCCGCGCCGGACGGCAGCACGGGCGACGACACCACCGGCACGGTCACCCTCAACCCGACCGCGACGGTGGGTGACACCGAGCAAGAAACGGAAGCGAGCGCCACCGGTCTCGACAGCAGCGGCGGCTCGAGCTCGTCCTCCGACTCGGGCTCCTCGTCGTCCTCCGACTCGGGCTCCTCGTCGTCCTCGGGCTCTTCGGGGTCCTCGAGCTCGGGCGGCCCCACGTGCGGCGACGACTCGCAGGACGCCGGTGAGCAGTGCGACGGCACCGATCTGGCCGGCTACAACTGCGTGACGATCGACATGGGCTTCAGCGGGGGCACGCTCGCCTGCGCCGACGATTGCACGTTCGACTTCTCCGCGTGCGAGGCTTGCGGCGACGACGTGATCGACGGCGCCGAAGAGTGCGACGGCGCGGACCTCGGCGGTGCGACCTGCAACAGCCTCGGCTTCGTCGACGGCATGCTCACCTGCGCGGCCGATTGCAGCTTCGATACCTCGGGGTGCGACAGCTGCGGCAACGGGGTGATCGACGCCGGTGAGAGCTGCGACGGCGCGGCGCTCGGCGGGCTGGACTGCACCGACCTCGGCATGGGCTTCACCGGCGGCACGCTCGCCTGCAGCATGGGCTGCGACTACGACACCGCTGCGTGCTCCGGTGTGCCGTGGCCGCTCGCGGGCGAGCTCGTCATCACCGAGATCATGCAGAACCCGTTCGTGCTGGCCGACCTCGACGGTGAGTGGTTCGAGGTCTTCAACCCCGCCATGGGCACCTCCTACCAGCTGGGCAACTGCGAGATCCAGGGCAGCCCCGCCGACATGGGCTTCACCGTCGCCACCGACCTGGTGATCGGGCCGCAGGAGTATCGGATCTTCGCGACCGACTCGATGGTCGACCAGGGCTTCACGGCCGACTATCAGTGGACCGACACGAGCTTCGGGCTGAACAATGCCTCGGATACGGTGCGCATCGTGTGCAACGGGGTGACCGTGGATCAGGTGGTCTACGACGACGGGGCCACCTTCCCCGATCCCAACGGGCAGAGCATGAGCCTCAGCTTCCCCGCCTACGACGCGGTGGCCAACGACCTCGGCGCCAACTGGTGCGAGGGCTCCACCAGCTACAACGGCGACTTCGGCACGCCCGGCGCCGACAACCCGGAGTGCGGCGTGGGTGTGAGCTACCCGATCGATTTCTGCCGGCTACAGTTCCCCGAGGTGATCAACCAGCTGCAGGGCACCAACGTCGATGTGTTCGGGCGTCTCTATAGCGGCGGCCTCACCGATCTGTCGGGGGTCAACGACCCCGCGCCCGAGGTCACGGGCTACGTGGGCTACGGCCCCGACGGCACCAACCCCGCCGTCGATCCGGGCTGGACCTGGGTGGCGGGCACGCCCAACGCCGGCTACGGCCCGGCCTCGCCCAACTACGAGGCCAACAACGACGAGTACCAGGCGACCCTCACGGTCCCCGCCCCGGGCACCTACGACTTCGCGTTCCGCTTCACCGGCGACAGCGGGGCCTCGTTCACCTACTGCGATGGACAGCCCGCCGGCAGCTCCGACGGCTACAACCCGGCCGACGCGGGCCAGATGACCTCCAACCCGCCACCCCCCGTCAACCTCTACTTCAGCGAGTACGTCGAGGGCACCTCCAACAACAAGGCGCTCGAGATCTACAACGCGTCGGCCGGCGCGGCCAACCTCGGCGTGTGCTCGGTGCGGTTCTACTTCAACGGCGCGGTCGTGATCGGCAACACGATCAACCTGGCCGGCAACCTCGCGGGCAACGACGTGTGGGTCGTGTGCGACGACAACATCGCCGACACGAGCTTCTGCGACGTGCTCGCCCCGGGCTCGTTCTACAACGGCGACGACGCCATCGAGCTCGTGTGTGGCGGCGTGGTGCAGGACGTGATCGGCCAGATCGGCTTCGACCCCGGCGTGGGCTGGTCCTCGGGTGGCGTGAGCACCCTCGACTCCACGCTGCGGCGCAGCTGCGCGGTGACGATGGGCGATACCAACGGAGCGAACGCGTTCGATCCGTCGGTCGAGTGGGCCTCGTTCCCCGTGAACACCTACACGGATCTCGGCCAGTACATCTGCCCCTAGCCGCCCGCCGGGCGTGGGTGGCGTTTCCGCGCGGGGCGGGGGCAAAGAACCCTTGTCCCGCTACCCCACACCCGCTAGCGTGACTCCAATGCTTCGGTGGGTGATGGGTGGGCTCGCGAGCGCGACATTGCTCGGGCTCGCCTGCACCAGCGTCAACCCAGCCTATCTCGCCGACGGCTCCGAAGGCGTGGGCTCGAGCACCGCCGCTGAGGGGGGCTCGAGCGCGGCGGACGACCGCGATGCCTCCACGACCCGCGGCACCGGCTCGGCCACCAGCGTCGCCGACGCGAGCGACTCGCAGACCACCGAGGTCACCACGAGCGGCGAGCCGGGCTGTAGCCCCGACGCGCCGTGCCCAGAGCACTCGCAGTGCGTCGACACCGACGGGGTCGACGTTTGCGTGTGCGATCGGGGCTATCAAGACGACAACGGCGTGTGCGTCGCCGTCGAGGCGAGCCTCGATCCGCTGCTGTGGCGCCTCGACTGCCAGCGCCTCACCGCGAGCTGCTCGGGTCGCGACGTGTGCACCGTGGACATGCCCGACACGGCCCACATGGTGGTGACCGGGGACGTGGCCACGCTGGTGGCCGACGAGACGACGCTCTACGCGGTCACGCTGCGGCTGCGCGGCGTGGTCGAGCCCAAGGCCTACCTGGGTGGCGTGACCAACGAGCACTGGAACGAGGGCGGTACGCCGAACAACGACGGCTGGAACACCGCCATGCTGAGCATCGAGGATCCGCCGCGCGAGGTGTTCGTGAACGCCGGACCGGCGGGGGCGCGCTTTTGCTACGCACTGGACGAGGAGCACACGGTGGTCGTGCGCGGCGGGGCGAAGCTGGGGATCCAGGTCATCGATCCCAACAACTGCGCCATCGCCAACCTCGATGCCCCGCTTCCCGGTGGTGAGCCGATCGCGTTCGAGGGGATCGACGACCCGCCGCAGCCGCACGAGGGCCAGTTCCTCTACGTCGAGGCGATCGAGATCGCACCCGTGGGCGGCTGAGGCTCGAGCGGCGAGCCGCTAGCGCAACACGCCGCCCATGCGGCGCTCGGTCTTGCGCCGCCGCAGATCGACCCGCAGCGCCGACACCCCGAGCGCATAGATCGCCCAGAACCCGATGCCCGCGCCGAGCCCCTGGAGCACCCCGCTCAGCACCGGCGCCTCGGCCTGGATCGAGCGCAGCTCACCTGCCGCGCGCACCGCCGTGAGCACGAAGAACAAGAACAGCACCGTGGTGCCCAGCGCCCGCACCACCCCGACGCCGGAGATCCGCTGCGTGCGGTTGATGCCGGGGCGGCTCCACTCCATCGCTTGCAGCAGCAGCCGCGCCCAGGCGCCCAACATGGGAAACAAGAGCAGACCCGTGATCCCTGCCAAGCCGGGCACGGCCTGACGCAGCTGCTCCATGGGGAGCGCAACTTCGCCGGGCAGGAACGCGAGCAGGGACGGCACGGCGCACAGCCTATCCGCATCGTCGGCGAGGGTCGATTGGCGGAGAACCCGCGACCTGCTGTTCTCGATTGTGGGTCGGCAGAAGTTCTGGCTACGCTCGGCGGTGGTGGCTACTTATTCCAGACTATTCCATTCGTCGTTGATCTTGGTGGGTGGGGTGTTGCTCGCGGCCTGCCCGACCGAACCGTTCGTCCCGATCGATTCCGACTCGAGCGCGACCGAGACCGAGGGCAGCTGCACCCCGGGCGAGACCCGCGACTGCACGTGCCCCGGCGGCTCGTCTGGCACGCAGGTCTGCACCAACGGCGGGTTCGCGATGTGCGACTGCGCGACCCTCGACGGCACCAGCATCACGACCGGTGATCCCACCGGCGAGCCCACCAGCGACTCCACCAGCGGTGACCCCTCCACCACCACCGGGCCGCCACCCTGCAGCAGCGACGACGAGTGCAGCGACGTCGCCCGCGGCGAGTGCGAGGAAGGCGTGTGCGGCGAGGACGGCCTGTGCGTGGCAGTGCCTCGCGCATTCGGATCGCCCTGCGGCAGCAACGCCGCCGACGAGTGCACCGCTCCCGATACCTGCGACAACAGCGGCGTGTGCCTGACCAACGACGTCGACGACGGGCTCGTGTGCGGCAGCTGTGCCTCGGGCCAGTGCACGTGCACCGCGGGCGCCTGCGGCGAGTGCAACGCGTTTGCGGCCACCAACAACTTCATCACCACGCGCTCGATCGTGGGCTGGGAGCTCACCGGAGGCTGGGGGCTCTACCGACAGACCCCGTCGAGCGAGGTCGCTCCGCCCACGGAATTCTTCGGTCAGCTGCTCGGTACCGATGGCAACCGCGCGCTGCCCTACCCCGGCTCGGAGATCGAGACCTCCTATGCGCGCACGCGCCCGTTCCCGCTACCCGCGATGATCGCGTTCCTGTCGTGGAACGTGGACGAGGGCGCCGACGACAACAAGACGGTGCGCGTCTCGATCGACGGCGGCGCCACCTGGGACACCCTCGTGGATTGCAGCGTCGACGCCAGCTGGCCCATGTGCCAGCCCTCGTTCGACCAGAACCCCGCCGTCTTCGACCTCGTGCAGATCCCCGTGCCCCCCGCGCTGCAGGGCCAGGAAGGCATCGTGGAGTTCGGCTACGACTCCGGCGACGCCTGCTGCGGGTTCGAAAAGGGCTGGTACATCGACTCCCTCAACGTCGCCACCGAGTGCCGCTGCCACGAGAACATCGACTGTGCCGATGTGAGCGGGCCCTGCGGCACGGGCCGTTGCACGGCCTCCGGCGAGTGCGCATTCACGCCCATGCCGGCCGACACCGCGTGCGGCGACCCCTTCGCCAACGACTGCAACGGGGCCGATGCGTGCGATGGCGTGGGCTACTGCCGCGACCACCTCGAGGCCACGGGCCTCTCGCTGTGCGGCGATTGCCCCGGCGGCGGGCCGTGCTCCTACTGCTACGAGGGCCAGTGCCTCGACTGCCAGAGCTTCTCCGAGTTCGGCGACTTCAACGACCCCGGCTCGATCGCCGAGTGGACCACGCAGGTGATGAGCGGCACGCTGGGCTGGGGCCTCTACGACGCAGCCCCGCAGAACACGATCTCGGGGCCCGTGCCGTTCCCCAACGCGCCGGTGTTCGGCACCGACGGCAACCGCAATTTGCCCTACCCCGGCGGCGAGCTCGAGCACGACAGCGTGACCACCGGCGAGGGCGTGGTGCCCAACACGCTCACGTTCATCTCCTGGCACGTGGACGAGGGCGGCGGCTTCTACGACCAGAAGCGCATCGAGCTCACGGTCAACGGCGGGGTCTCGTGGAACACGCTGGTCGATTGCGTCAGCCTGCCCGGCGGACAGCCGTTCTGCCTCTACGAAGACGACGGGCGCCTCGGCACCGACTGGGACCCGATCAGCATCGACACCTCGGCCTGGGAGGGCATGACCGGTCAGCTGCGCTTCACCTATAACACCTCGGACAGCTGCTGCGGCTTCGAGCGCGGGTGGTTCATCGACGACCTCAACGCGTTCTCGATCTCCTGCGACGACGAGGCCTTCCCCTAGCGCGCCGCGCCCGTCGTCAAGGCCCTTGCGCCGGGCCGCCGCGCGAACGACCATCGTCTCGCCATGATGCTCACGCGATCGACGGTCTTCCTCGCCCTACTGCTGTGCGCGACCGCCTGCGCCGAGCCGGAGACCCCGCTGATCCTCGAGGGCCCCCGGGGTGCGTGCGGCTCCGTAGTCGAGGGAGCGAGTCCGGATCAAGTCGAGTGCCCCTCGTCGTGTCCGATCGCGGTCGAGGCGTTTCGCGTGCGCAACAAGGCCTCGTGCGAGCGCTCCGCCGCGCGCTATGTCGCCTGCATCAACCCCGGTGGCGCCGGCACGCGCGGCGCGGCGGTGCTCGACACCGAAGACGGGCCGATCTTCATCGACGACCCCAGCTTCGATTGCAACCGCGAGGGCGGCTGCGCCTCGGTCGACGCCACGACCACCGAGCGCTGGTCGACCTGCGCCGCCACCGAGGACGAGGGCTGCGGCTGCGTGTGCAAGGGCGACGAGTGCCCCTTCGACCGCTTCGTGGGCGTCCTCGACGGCTGCGGCCTGCCCAGCCCCTGCACCCCGCTCACCGGCGACACCGAGCGCACCGACGAGCTCTTGCAGTGCTACCTCGACGAGCTCGCCGCGGGCGGCCCGATCCGCATGGATGTCGACGTCCCCATGACCAACGACGTGACCGGCGAGACCACCACCGCCCGCCGGGTCATCGCCGTCAATCAGCGCCAGGCCATGCGCGTCGACGAGGTCGTGTTCGACGGCCCCGCCTCCGAGTGCCAGCTGCAGAGCGCATCCTTCTTCTTCAATTGCGTGCCCGACGAGCCGATGTCGGTCAACGTCGAGAACGAGAAGGGGATGATCGAGCGACTGCCGTGCACCGACCCGCGAGCGTGGCTGATCAACTGCAGCAAGAGCGCTCCGTTGTGCCCAGGTTGAGGCGTCGTTTTTCTCCGCGCGAGCGCGGGAGTCGGATACGCTAGCGCACTACCCTGCCCATGCGTCTCGTCGTATCCGCTCCGTCCATTGCCTTGCTCACCTCTCTATCCGGCCTCGCCCCCAGCGAGGCCCTCGCCGCCCCCGCGGCGGGTCCCGGGGACATCTGGGGGGGCGGAGGCGGAATACCCGGCGTCGCACCCGTGCGGATCAACGAGATCCGCATCGACGAGCCCGGTGGCTTCGACAACAACGAGTACGTCGAGCTCGTCGGCCAGCCCGGCTTCTCGCTCAATGGGATGCACTACATCGTCATCGGCGACACGCCGACCGGGACCATCGAGACGGTGATCAGCCTCGCCGGCCGCGTGATGCCGGCCGACGGCTCGTTCGTGATCGCCAAGGCAGCCTTCGCCATCGGCGTCGCCGACTACACGTTCCCGACCAACTTCGAGAACAACGACGTCGTCACCCACATGCTGCTGACCGGCTTCACCGGCGCAATCGGGGACAACATCGACCCCAACGCCGACGGGATCCCAGACTTCACGCCCTGGTCGGCCACCGTCGATGTCGTGGTGATCTTCGGCGCGCCCGGAGAGCTGCCCTACGGCCCCGGTGCCACCTGCACGGCGGGCCCCGCCTGTCAGACCGTGGATCCACCGAATCCTCCCGGCCAGGTGTTCCGCTGCCCCGATGGCCTCGGCCCGTGGCACTCGGGCAACTTCGACATCGCAACGGTCCCCTCGACCGACACCCCCGGCGGCCCCAACACGTGTGCCTGCGGGGACGGCATCGTGGTCACGGGCGAGCAGTGCGACACGATGGGCAACTCGGCCACGTGCGATGCCGACTGCACGTTCCCGGTGTGCGGCGACGGCGTGGTCAACATGGCCGCCGGCGAGGCCTGCGACACGATGGGCGCCTCGGCCACCTGCGACGCCGATTGCACGCTGCCGGTG
>JBFIJN010000167.1:0-16448 GCA_041600735.1 Nannocystaceae bacterium | reverse complement strand
GCCAACCCACTGTCGACGATGCTCGTGGTGCTGTGGGGCGTGGGGGACGGCAACTTCGTCGCGCCGCAGCCACTGCTGAATGCCGGGGCCGTCGTCGACGACCTGGTGCTCCTCGATGTCAGCGGGGATGGCTCGCCCGACCTCGTGGTGACCGACCGCCTCGGCAGCCGCGTGGTGACGTACGCGGGCAATGGCGCCGGCGGGCTGTTCTTCGCGGGGCAGTACCCCGCCGAGCTCGCACCCATCAGGCTGGTCGCAGGGCGCGTCGACCCCGATGCGATCCTCGATCTCCTCGCGCTCAGCACCTCGAGCGCCGCCGTGCTGCGCGGCAATGGGCTGGCCGGGTTCATCCCTCAGCAGCAGGTCACGCTGCCCACCGGGCCCCACGCCCCGGGTCTGCACGACCTCGACGGCGACGGCGATCTCGACTTCCTCACCGTCAACCAGGCCGGCGGCAACACCACCTGCTTCCTCAACATGGCGGGGACCTTGAGCCCGTCGGTCATCCACGACACCGCCAACACGCCCGCGGGCCAGGCGGTGGGTGACATCGACGAGGACGGGGATCTCGATCTGGTGGTGGTGCACGCCAGCACCGATGATCTCGGCGTGCTGCTCGGCGACGGACTGGGCGCGCTGGGAGCCGAGACCCTGCTCGACGTGGCCGATGATCCGCGGGCGGTCGCGCTGGCCGATCTCGACAGCGACGGCCACCTCGATCTGGCCATCGTGCACGCCACGGCCAACCTGCTGGTGCTCTACAAGGGCGCCGGCAACGGGGTGTTCACCGAGGGGCCGAGCTTCGTGGTGAGCGGGCCGACCGACCTCTATCTCACCGAGCTCAATGGCGATGGCGTGCCCGATTTCGTGATCGCGCGAGCGGCCGACAGCGCGGTGCAGGTGCTGATCTCGAGCCCGTAGTCCCGCGCGAGTCGAAGGCCCGCAATCGCGAGCGGTCCGCAATCGCGAGCGGCCCGGTCCGCGATTGCGAGCGGCCCGCAATTGCGAGAGGCCGCCGCCCCGAAGGGCTGCGGCCTCTCTTGCGACGCGGCGCTGGCTCAGCGCTGGCCGTACTGAGGGGGGTACTGGCCGGGCTGCGGCTGGAACGCCATCTGGCCGGGCATCTGGCCCATGCCGGGCTGCATCTGGCCCATGCCGGGCGGCATCTGACCCATCCCCGGGCCTGGCGGCATTCCGGGCATGCCCGGCATCCCGCTCGCTCCGAGCTCGTTGAACTCGAGGTTGTTGTACTGGAACTTCCACAGGTTCACGAGGAACCAGGGGTAGTAGATGTACAGCGTGACCACGGTGAGCAGGAGCCCCACCAGGAGGGTGACGAAGAACTCGCCGCCCGTGCCGTGGAACTGGCCGCCAAAGACACGCCCCTGGTAGTGCACGCGGGTGTTCTCCGCGACGAACTTCAGGATCTTGACCTGGAACCAGGGCATGTAGATGTAGAGCGTGACGACGCAGAGGAGCACGCCGACCAGGAAGGTGACGAACAGCTCGCCACCCGTGCCCTCGAAGTCGAAGTTGCCGACCCGCTGCTCGTTCTCGAGGATTGCGGTGCGCGAGAAGATGGCCTTGTTCAGCTTGCAGATGAACCAGGGCATGTAGATGTAGAGCGTGATCACCGTGAGGATCATGCCCACCAGGAACGTCACGAACAGCTCGCCGCCGGTGCCCTCGAACTCGAGGCGATAGCGGGTTCCATCTTGCGCCACCGCCTGGGTGTTGGCGCAGAAGAACTTGATGAGCTTCACCATCATCCACGGCATGTAGATGTACGCCGTGATGATGGTGAGGAAGCCGTGGAGCAGCAGGATGACGAGGAGCTCGCCGCCCTGCCCGGTGAACTCGAGCCGCAGATCACCGCGGCGCGTGGGCCCGAGCGTGGTGTTGTCGGTGAAGTACCGGGCCATCCGGCACATGAACCAGGGCATGTAGATGTAGAGGGTGATGATCGAGAGGAGCATCCCCACCAGCACGGTGACGAAGAGCTCGCCGCCCGTGCCCTGGAAGTTGGGTCGCACCGCTCCCGAGCCACCACCGCCCATGGCCATGGGAGGCGCCATCGGGTTCATCGGCGCGGGCACGCCACCCATCGGCGCGCCGTAGCCACCGGGCTGTTGCTGCTGCGGCGGGGCACCGTAGCCGCCGGGCTGTTGTTGCTGCGGCGGGGCACCGTAGCCGCCAGGCTGCTGGGGCGGGGGTGCGCCGTAGCCACCAGGGCCACCGGGTGCGCCAGGGCCGCCGGGTGCGCCAAAGCCACCCGGCTGCTGCTGCTGCTGCTGCTGCTGTGGCGG
This sequence comes from Nannocystaceae bacterium, assembly GCA_041600735.1. Taxonomy (GTDB): domain Bacteria; phylum Myxococcota_A; class Polyangia; order Nannocystales; family Nannocystaceae; genus Paraliomyxa. The sequence continues at coordinate 14,142 of JBFIJN010000167.1, read as the reverse complement.
GGGTGCGCCATAGCCACCCCCCGGAGCGCTCGGCGGCGCGCCGTAATTCTGAGCGGGCGGGGCCGCGGCTGCGGGCGACGGCGGATATCCGCCGCCTCCGCTCGGGGCTCCGTACCCTCCCGCGGGCTGACCCGTGGGCGGGTACCCGCCACCCATCATCGGCGCGGGCGAAGGTGGAGGCGCGGCCATCGACGGGCCAGGAGGCTGACCGGGGGGCGACCAGCCCGGTGCTCCGCCGGGCGGCGGCGCGGGCGGCCCACCCATCGACATCATGGTCTTGGCCTGCTGCTGCTGCTCGCCCTGCACGGACATGAGCTGCAGCGTGGTCTGGCCACACTGGAACCATTGCCCGGGCTGCAGCGCGAAGTCGGTCAGGCGCTGGCCGTTGAACCACGTCCCGTTGGTGCTGCCAACGTCGCGAACCTGCACCACTCCGTTCTGGAAGTGGATCTCGGAGTGACGACCGGAGGTCTGGGGGTCGTTGAGGACGATGTCGCCCGACTCCCGACCGATCGCCGTCGTCGGCGCGCTGATGTTACGGGTCTCGGGCGGCCGATTGACGTACTGGATCTTGAGAACGAAGTAGCTGCTCACTCGTGCCTCCGGCGAGGCGCGAGTCTCGCAACGCAAGCGACGCTTCGCAAGAGTGATCCGGGCACGCCAGCGAAACCCGTTTTCGTGGCCATCGAGGGTGCCGAGGGTGGGCCCGGCCAAGTGGCCGTACCCACCCTCGCCGCGGCTCAGGCCGCCTGTGCGAGCGGCTCCCCGTGCCAGCTGGCGCGCAGCTCCTGCACGAGCGACTCCCGCTCGGTGGGATGCTCGCGCAGCCAGCTGATCGCCGCCGTACGGCCTTGCCCTACGCTGGTGTCCCCAAACGAGAACCAGCTGCCGGCCTTGCTCATCCGCCCCATCGCCAGCGCGGCGTCGAGAACCTCGGCCTCGCGGTCGATCCCCTTGCCAAAGCTGATGTCGAACTCGGCCTGGGTGAACGGCGGGGAGCACTTGTTCTTCACCACCTTCACGCGCGTGCGATTGGCGACCGCGACCTCGCCCTCGCGCACGGTGGAGATCCGGCGGATGTCCATGCGCACGGAGGCGAAGTACTTGAGCGCGTTGCCGCCGGTGGTGGTCTCGGGGCTGCCGAACGTGACGCCGATCTTGTGGCGCAGCTGGTTGATGAACACCACGGTGGTGCCGGTCTGGTAGGCCACGCCGGCGACCTTGCGCATGGCCTGGCTCATGAGCCGCGCCTGCAGCCCGAGGTGCTGGTCGCCCATGTCACCCTCGAGCTCGGCCTTGGGGATCAAGGCCGCGACGGAGTCGACCACGATGAGGCCGACGGTGCCGCTGCGCGCGAGGGTGTCGACGATCTCGAGCGCCTGCTCGCCGTGATCGGGCTGCGAGATCAGGATCTCGTCGGTGGCCACGCCGAGCGCCCGCGCGTAGCCGGGGTCGAGCGCGTGCTCGGCATCGATGAACGCGCAGATCATGCCCTGGCGCTGCGCCTGCGCGATGATGTGGAGGGTGAGCGTGGTCTTGCCCGAGCTCTCGGGGCCGTAGATCTCCACGATGCGCCCCTTGGGCACCCCGCCGATGCCGAGCGCGCGATCGAGGTGCAGCGAGCCGGTGGGGATCGCCTCGAAGGTGGGCAGCTCGCTCGGCTCGGCCCCGAGCGCCATGATCGCGCCCTTGCCGAACTTGTTGACGATGAGGTCGATCGCCTTGGCGATCGCCTCGCGCACGGGCGCGGGCGAGGGGGTGGAGGTGTCGGTGTTCTTGGACTTCTTGTTGCTGGACATGTTGGTTGCTCCGCGGGCGACCTCGTCGATCGAGCATCGCCGTGGTTGATGTGTGCGCCGTACTTCTGCGCATCGCGTGCCGACCACCCGAGTCAATGACTTCGAATAGTTGGAGACTCGACGCCCGTTGAGCGACCCGTGGGCGGGCCGCTCGCGTCCAGTGGACGGGCCGCTCGGGCATGAAGGGGTCGCCTTTCACCGCCCACCCACGTAGGCTCACCGCGATGGGAAGAGGCCGTAGGACGCTGTTCCCGAGCCGGTGGGGGGCCTCGATCGCGATTGCGAGCGCGTGCCTCGCGGGGGCGTGTCACGGCCTGGCCCGCCCGCCGGCCACCGCTTCGGATGCTCCCGCGGCGGGCGTCGACGGTGGTGCTGCGACCGAGGATCCCAGCGCGCCGAGCTTCTCCGGAGCCGCTGCGCTCGCGCGCATCGAGGCCTTGATGGCGTGGCCGCGCACGCTCGGCGACCCTCGCCGCGCGCGCTCGATCGACACGCTCGAGCGCATGCTCGTCGAGGCGGGGGCCGAGCGGGTCGAGCGTCAGGCGTTCGTCGCCACGGGACCGGACGGCGACTCGTATGCGCTGGTCAACCTGCTCGCGCACGTGCGACCCGACGCGCGGCGGCGCTTCGTGCTGGCGACCCACTTCGATACGCGACCCTGGGCCGACGAAGAGCCGGATCCAGCGCTGCACGACGAGCCGGTGCCGGGGGCCAACGATGGCACGAGCGGCGTGGCGGTGTTGCTCGAGCTCCTCCCCCTGCTCGCGCGCGCGCTGCCGCCCGCGGTGGGTCTCACCGTGATTCTATTCGATGGCGAGGAGCTCGGGCGCGGGGCAACGGCGGCCGGCGGCGGCTACTGCATGGGCTCGCGCCACTTCGCGGCCGAGGCGGCGCGCGAGCCCCCGGCCTGGCTCGCGGGGGCGGAGCTCGGCATCGTGCTCGACATGGTCGGCGACCGCGATCTGCACGTGCTCATCGAGCCGGGGTCGGCGCAGCGCGTGCCCGCGCTGGTGGAGCGGCTGTGGGCGGTGGCGCGTCGGCGGGGCCACGCGCAGTTCGAGGATCGCGTGCGGCCGGTCGGGGTGCTCGACGACCACACGTTCCTCGGCGAGGCCGGCGTGCCTTCGGTGCTGCTCATCGATCGCGAGTACGAGCCGTGGCACACGCGGCGCGACACGATCGAGGAGGTCTCGGCGCAGAGCCTGGCCGCGGTGGGCGACACCGTCCTCTACACGCTGCTCGAGCTCGCGGCGTCGCCTTCGGGGTGAGCGCGCCGGATCGGCTCGAGGTCGGCGGGCGCCGGGAGACCGGCCAGGCGCACGCGCAGGCCGGCGGGGACGATCCAGACCTCGGCCGGCAGGCGCCCCGGTTGCTCGCCGTCCATCTCGACCAGCACCTCGTCATCGGGGTTCTGCGCGCGCAGGCTGACCCGCTGCGCCCCGCGAGCGACGACCTTGGGGTGACCGACGTGGCGGCCCGCGAACACCTTGCCGAGCAAGGCCAGCAGCCGCGGGGTGGAGATGTCGCCGGTGTAGAGCACCTCGAGCCGACCATCGTCGAGCGCGGCCATCGGGGCGATCCACATGCCGCCGCCGAAGAACTGGCCGTTGGTCATGGCTGCGAGCGCGAGCGCGAGCGTCTGCGGCTCGCCGCCATCGACGCGGACCTCCACCATGCGGCTGTGGTGGGCGATGATCGCCCGCACCGAGTTCCACAGGTAGATGCCCTTGGGCCCGAGCAGTGTGCGAGTGAGGCGAGCCGAGCGAAGCACCCGCGCCACGACCTGCCCCGGGATGCCGGCGCTCGAGGCATTGAGGAACGGGCGGACTCGCGTGACGCCCTCGTGATCGCGAAAGCGCATCAAGCCGTAGTCGATCGCGCGACCGGGATGCTCGAGCGCATCGAGCTGATCGTTCCACGGCGGCGAGCCGAGTTGGCGCAGGAAGTCGCCGCCCGTGCCTCCTCCGAGCAAGCCCAGCTCGGCGTCGGGGAAGCGATTGTGGCCCTCATCGTCCATGAAGCCGCCGAGCACCTCGTTGGCGGTGCCATCGCCCCCGACCGCGACCACCACGCCCACGCCCGCCTCGAGCGCGCGGCGGGCCAAGCGAGTGGCGTGGCCCGGCCCGTGGGTTTGCTCGATGCGCAGGTTGGCCCAGCGCTCGCGCATGCGCGGCTCGGTCGCGGCCCAGCGGCGCTTGGCCCGGCCACCGCCCGCGGCCGGATTGATGATGACGACGATCGAGTCGGCCGATGCCACGGTCGCCACGGTACCTGCGGGGTGCCGTGGCGAACAGACGAGCGCGGGTGAGCCCGAGTGCGCAAGCGCTTTCACCCCTTTCGGCCAGCTCTGCCGCGACTTCACTGACGCGCGACGAGGCTCCAGTGGGGCCACCAACCATCCGCGGGAGGCCGCGGGGCGCTGGCGCAGACGCCCGCGTTCTCGCGCTCGGGCGGGGCCTCGCCAGGCGCGAAGGGATGGACGCAGCTCTGCGGATCGACACAGGAGTCCATCGCGGTCACATCGCAGATCGACGTGCAGCAGCCGCTGGACCCCACGCAGCGAGCCCCCGCGCCCGCGACGAGACAGGCCGAGCCCGGTGCGCAGACATTGACGAATTCGCACTCGGCGTTGCTGGGCCGCGCGAGCCCGGGCACGCACACCCACGCGCCCGCTTGCGTGGGCACGCAGCGGTGGTCGCCCGCGCAGCTTGGCGCCAGGGGATCGCAATCGGGCAGACACAGCGCGATCGCTCCGTCGTTGTAGACGGCACAGCGCGCGCCGGGATCGTCGCAGACCAGCGTCATCGCGGGCCCGGCACTGCACATGGCTACGCACTCACCCTCGAGGGTGGTGGGATCTACGTTCCAGCACATCGAGCCGAGCCCGCAGGAGTCGAGCCCGCTCAGCGCGCTGCCGATCGCGATGCACGGCTCACCGGGGCCCGCGGCCCGCGGATCGATCGGCGAGCAGCGGGTGGCGTTCCAGGCCGCGCCGCCGTCGTTTGCCCAGGGCATGCAGCGCTCTTGCACGGGGCAGCGCTGCTCGACCACATCGCACTCGAACGCGACGGGGTTGCCACACGGGGGGCACTCGAGCGCGTGTCTCACGAGCATGGGCGGCTCGACGGCGCCCGCGCCCGCGTCGGGACAGATCCCGCACCATCCCCCGTCGTCGAGCTCGCCCGTGTCGGGACCCGCCGTGGTGTCCGCGGCGGTCGACGTGGACCCATCGGAGGGCACGAGGCTCGTCGAGCTCGTCGCATCGCCGGTGGTGCCCGCGGTGGGCGGAGGCGGGGGCGAGCCGCCGCAGCTTACGAGCAGGCCAAGGCCGAGGCCAAGCACTCGCGGTCGCAGGCCTCCGCGGGGGCGAACCTCGTCATGACCCGTATGTGCCACTTGCATCCGAGCTTCCATCATACTTCACTTCGTCGGATCGCGGGACGGGTTCTTCGGCGATTCACGCGTCGGTGGGTCGCGGCAGCCGGCGTAGGTGGGCGGCCTCGGCCACGTAGACCTCCTCGACGGGCGCGTGCGGATCGCTGACGTCCGCGGAGAGGTCGGCCAGCGTGCGGGCGACTCGGCGCAGCCGATGCTGCGCGCGCGGGCTGAGCTGGCGGGTGTGTGCGATCCGCTCGAGCAAGCGTGCGCCGCGGGGCTGGAGCGCGCACAGCCGCTCGACCGCGCCCGCGCGCGCGGGCACCTCGGCGTTGGTGCGCCAGGGCGTCTCGGCCAGGCGCGCGGCTTGGTGCTCGCGCGCCCGCTGCACCCGCGCGCGCACCACCGTGCTCGGCTCGCCCGGCTCGCGCACGGGCTCGCTGCCTAGCGGCGTGGCGGCGACCGGCACCACGAGATCGATGCGATCGAGCAGCGGGCCCGACACGCGCGAGAGATAGCGCTGCACCGCGGCCGGCGAGCACACGCAGGCGCGCTGCGGGTGCCCGAGAAAGCCGCAGGGGCACGGGTTCATCGCGGCGAGTAGCTGGAAGCGCGCGGGCAAGCTCACCGCTCCGTGGGCGCGCACGATCGTGACGACCCCGTCCTCGAGGGGCTCGCGCAGGCCCTCGAGGCAGGCGCGGGGGAACTCGGGCAGCTCGTCGAGGAACAACACGCCGCGGTGCGCGAGGCTCACCTCGCCCGGACGCGTTGGGCGGCCACCGCCGAGCAAGCCCGCGACGGACACGCTGTGGTGCGGCATGCGGACGGGCACGCGACGTCGCAGCCCCACCGGGGCCGAGCCGGCTGCAATCCCGTGGATCTTGGTGACCTCGAGCGCGGCGCGATCATCGAGCGCGGGATAGAGCGCGGCGGTGCGGCGGGCCAGCATCGTCTTGCCCACCCCCGGAGGGCCATGCAGCAGCAGGTTGTGGCCGCCCGCGACCATCACCTCCACCGCCATGCGACCCATGGCCAGGCCGCGGATGTCGGCCATGTCGATGTCGTCGTCGGCTGGCGCCGGCGGCTCGGGCGGAGCCTCATAGGCGGGCAGCCGCACCTCGCCGCGCAGGTGGCCGGCGAGCTCGGCCAGATCGGCGACCGGCACGACCTCGAGACCCTGGACCAGCGCGGCCTCGGCCGCGGCCGCGCGGGGCACCACCAGCGTGTCGAAGCCATGGCGACGGGCACAGTCGGCCACCACCAACGTACCCACCGCGGGGCGCAGCGTGCCGTCGAGCGCGAGCTCGCCCCACATCATCGTCCGCTCGAGGCGTGAGACCGGCACGACCTCGTGCGCGGCCAGCAGCGCGCAGGCGATCGCGAGATCCATCCCGGGGCTGTCCTTGCGCTGATCGGCGGGCGCGAGGTTGACGATCTGCCGCCGCGGACGGATGTCGTGGCCGCAGTGGGCCAACGCGCTGCGCACCCGCTCGCGGGCCTCGGCGAGCGCGCCCGTCGTCTGCCCCACCACCGTGAGCCCCGGCAGCCCCACGCGGGCGTCGGCCTCGACCGTGACGACATAGCCATCGACTCCGAGCAACCCCGCACAATAGCTACGACTGAGCATGGCGCCGCAGGTCTGCACGCCGTGTTCCGCCGACCCGGCGGCATGATCCCGAGTACTTGGAGGATCGAGGATCGCGACGTGACCCGCCCGTTGGCCGGGCCGTGGCCCGCCGCTCGGCCAGCGTGGACCGAGCGGGTCTACAGCGCGGTCGAGCGCGCCTCGGCGCGCTCCCACATGCGCACGTAGGCCTCGGCCGAGCGGAACAGCGGCTCGAGGTCGGCCTCGGAGGCCGCGTCGCGGCGTGCGTCCTCGAGCAGCTCGGGCAGCAGGCCGATGTGCACCAGGCCCTCGGCATTGAAGTCGAGCGTGCGATTGCCGATCGAGGGCTCGGTGAATTCCACGTCGCCCGCGTACGACTCGAACGGATACGTGACCGGATCCTGCTGCGGGGTCGGGCACGCGCCCTCGGCGAAGCGGGGGCCGGGCGCGCCGGCGAAGCCATTGAGGTCGAAGCCGAAGCCCTCGGCCGGGTAGCCGCCGTTGGCCTCGATGAGCGCGACGCGCTCGAGCAGGCGCTCGAGCATCGCGCCGGGGTTGTCGGCGTCGCGACAGCGCCCCAGGCCGGTCTTGGACACGCCGCCGAGCTGATAGAGGCGCCCGTCGAAGTTCCCGCCGTGGGTGCCGGCGGCCGGGTAGTCGTTCTCCTCGAGCAGCTCGAACGCGCGCTCCTTGGACCACTGCGGAAAGTGATCGATCTCGATGATCATGCCGCGCGCCATCATCTCGAGCATCAGCGTCTCACCGAGCGGGGTCATCGTGCCGTTCTGGCAGTAGCTGCCCACGAGCGGGGGATCATCGAGGTACGAGATATACGGGAAGATCGTGGGCAGCGGCTGCTTGGGGAAGTTCTCGAAGTCGTTGGGCGCCGCCGAGGCGTACTGATCGCGCGGCATGTTGAGCCCGCCGAAGGCGACGTCGCCCGCGTCGAAGATCGCGTGCGACTGCGCCGGGCAGTCCTCGGTGAAATTGGACCAGTGCCCGCTGTTCATGAAGTTGCCGAGCTCGATGAACGCCCGGTCACCGTCGCCCGGGGTGAACGCGTTGTCGTACTTGTGCACCGGGAAGATCGCCCGCACCCCGAGGTCGTAGTACGCGTCGAGCTGCTGTCGCACGTAGTCTGCGTCGCACACGGGGCTGTTCTCGCGCGGGCTCAGCCGACAGTCGAACAGATCGGAGGTCTCGATGCCGAGGATCACCGCCAGCTTGCCGGCCTCGATCACCTCGCGGGCCTCGGCGGGCGAGAGCACGATGCGGAACCACCCCTCCCCCGGGCCCCCCGACTGCGCGTCGATGTAGCGCTCCATCGCGTAGCTCTCTTCGATGATGCGATCGACGGCGACCATGTCCTCGCACGAGTAGCGCACCGGCTGGATCTCCTCGCCCGCCGTCAGGTGGCAGATCGCCGAGTTGGTGGTGGCGTGCTGCACGACGAGGCGCAGCCCGCCGAGATACGCCCGCTCGAGCCAGCGATAGTACTGAGTCTGGTGAGTCGAGCGCGTGGGTCCGTTGGGCCAGTCGGTGAACTCGGGGTAGCCCGCCGTCAGGTGGTTGTCCATCGAGAGCTCGCCCGCCAGCAGATCGGGCAGCAGCCCGGTGATGTCGGCCCCGTCGGCGCCGGCCGAGTCGAACGCATAGCCGAAGAAGTCCTTGCGGCCATTCTCACCGTGGTAGAGCGAGCAGTCGGGCAGCGCGTGCTCGACCCCCAGGCGATGGAACGGCCCGCCGTGGAAGATCCCGCCGCCGCCGAACGCGAAGTTCGACAAGATGTGCGAGTGGGTGTCGACGATCCCGTAGAGCGCTCCGTCGTCGAACGTGGTGCGGGTGACCTCGCCGCTCGCGTCGAGCGTGAGCTCGGGGTGGGCCGTGCAGCCGGAGGCCGGCTCGAGCGTGACCGAGAGCGCCGCACCCTCGTCGGCGGTGAGGCCCGCGGCGCCCAGCCACTGATCGGTGCGACGGTTGCGAAGCCGAGCCTCGGTCTCGGGCGCGACGGGCGAGGGCTCGAGCACCCACTCGGCCCCCGAGACATAGCCGTCGTCGACGAGCAGCACGTCGGACTGCAGGCTCCGCTGGCGCAGCAGCGGTCCGTCCTCGGCGACGAGGTAGCCCGCGTCCTCGTCGTAGAACAGGTAGGTGCCGAGATCCGAGGCCTTCATGAAGAACCGCGCGGCGCTGTCGGCCCCGCCGGGGGCGAGCGCATAGGCATCGTCGGTGGAGGTGCGCGCGAGCCACTCCTCACCGTGGTGCACCGAGTAGCAGCCATCGGCGAACTGGTTCACGTCGAGCTCGGCCGGCTCTCCGGTCTCATCGGCCGTCGCGTCGCTCGTTCCCCCGGGGCCCGTGCCGGTGCCGGTGTCGACGATGATGGGGGCCTCGGAGCAGGCGCACAGCAGCGAGGCCATGACCATCGACGTGGGTAGCGTACGCATCACGCGGGATGCTAACCCAAAGCCGCCGGCGTCGGCGAACCAAGTCCGTAGTCGAGCCATGGGTCGACGCCCTGTCCATCGATGGCGATGCTCGCATCGCATGCCGGAAGAGGCCGGGCCGAACGAGAGACCGCCGAGCTCCGCTGCTCGCGGTGGTTGTCGACATCGTACTACCATGTCAGAGCCCGGGCTCAGGATGCCGCTCGATGACGACGACGCCCGCCGAGACCTTGGACGCAGGAGTAGCGCGAGCGCCCGGAGATACCGAGGCGCACGGGTCCAGGTACGGTACACCGCAACTCCTGGCCAGAGGCGCCAACATGGGGCGCTACGTCATCTTGCGCACGCTCGGCGCCGGCGGGATGGGTGCGGTCTACCTCGGCTACGATCCAGAGCTCGATCGCAAGGTTGCGCTCAAGCTGCTGCGCGACCAGACTAGCCCCAAGAACCGACAGGCGCTGCTGCGTGAGGCCCAGGCCATGGCCCAGCTCGCGCATCCGAACGTGCTCACCGTGCACGACGTGGGCGAGCACGGCGGCCGGGTCTACATTGCCATGGAGTTCGTCGAGGGGGGCACCCTCGCCCAGTGGCTGCGAGCCGGAGCTCGGCCCTGGCGTGAGGTCCTGGAGATGTTCCTGCACGCCGGCCGGGGTCTGCAGGCCGCCCACGAGCGAGAGCTGATCCACCGCGACTTCAAGCCCGACAACGTCATGGTGTCGAGCGAAGGGCACGTGCTGGTGATGGACTTCGGCCTCGCACGGCCCAGCACCATCCCCACCGACGAGGATGCAGAGTTGGCCTCGTTCCGCGAGTCCAAGCTCAGTGTCGCGACGGAGGGTCGGCTCGCCGGTACTCCGGCCTATATGGCACCAGAGCAGGTCAAGGCAGAGAACCTGGGCCCGGCCACCGATCAGTTCGCGTTCTGCGTGAGTCTGTGGGAAGGCGTGTGTGCCGAGCGGCCCTTCGAGGGCGTACTGATCGGGGAGCTGTTCATCAACACCTCGGAGGGGCGGGTGCGCCCCCCGCCGGCCGCGGTGCGGATGCCCCGGTGGCTCGAGCGAGTGCTGCGACGCGGGCTCGAGCCCGATCCGCGGGATCGATGGCCCTCCATGGCCTCGCTGCTGGCGGCGCTCGAGCGCGGGCGACGACGCTGGCGCTGGCAGCTCGGGCTCGGAGGGCTCGCCATGCTCGCCGTGACCGCCGGCACCGCCATCGGCTGGCAGCAGCAGCGAGCCCGGGCGCTGCGCGAGCAGGTCGCGGCGTGTGAGGCCAAGGGGGCGGAGATCGACGAGATCTGGAACGACGAGGCGCGGGCCCGGCTCCGAGCCGGTCTGCTCGGGACGGGGGCCAGCTTCGCGCAGGATAGCGTCGATACACTGAACCCCTGGCTGGACGACTATCGGGACGCATGGAGCTCGGGCCGCACCGAGGCCTGCCTGCACGGCACGGTCCAGCGCGACTGGGACGAGGATCTGCACGATCGAGCGGCCTGGTGCTTCGAAGATCGTCGACTCGCGCTCGAGGCTACGGTGGAGCAGATTGCAACCTCGAACCCCGCGGCCGCGCGACGGGCGGTGAGGCTCGCGTCGTACCTCGATCCGGTGGCGACCTGTCTCGACCCCAACACGCTGCGACGGCTGCCGGTACCGCCGCGGGAGCAGCGCGACGAGATTCGCTCGATCCGGGCGATCCTCAACGAGTCCGACGGGCTGCGCCACGCGGGCAAGTATGGCGAGGCCCTAGTGGTGGCCGAGCAGGCTCGCGCGCGCGCCGAGGCACTCGAGTGGCCCCCGCTGCTGGCCACCGCGCGGTTCATCGAGGGCCGGTGCCTGCTCGAGACCGGTCAATTCGAGCCCGCCGAAGTGGCGCTGACGAAGGCCTACTTCCAGGCGCACGCAGCTGGCTCCGTCGAGGTCGCGTTCCGAGCCGCGCGCTCCCTCGTGTCGCTGCTCCCCTCCGTACAGCGCCATCGAGAAGCCGAGCTGTGGGCACGGCATGCCGACGTGCTCTCGTCCGAGCTCGAGGACCCGAGCGGCCTGGACGAGGCCGAGGGACACTACCTGCTGAGCCGGGTGTACCTGGGACTGGGTGACTACGAGGCGGCGGCCAAGCGGGGGGAGCAGGCATGGGCGATGCGGGCCGAGGCCCTCGGTGCCGACCATCCGATCACGGTCGCCGCCATCCGTGAGCTGGGCCAGGTCTACCTGACCCAGGAGCGCCCCCGTGAGGCGCTCGAGCTGTTCGAGCGCTCGTTCGCGATCTGGGAGGACGCGGTTGGTCCCGAGCACCCGTACGTGGGAAAGCTCGCCATGCTTCGCGGGAGCGCGCTGGTCGAGCTGGGCCGGATCGATGAAGCGCTGGCGCTCCAGCGCGAGGGCTTGGCGATCTGCGAGCGAGTCCTTCGGCCCGACCACCCCATGGTCGCGCTCGGCCTCCAGAAGCTCGGTGAGGCCCTCGCCGCCCGTGGATCGCTCGACGAGGCCGCGCGGGCCCACGAGCGCGCGCTGGCCATTCGCTACGAGACGCTCGGACCACGCGACCCACTGATCGCCACGGGGCTGCTGAGCCTGGCCGACGTCGACCGCAAGCGCGGCCGCTACGAGGTGGCGCTCGAGCGCTGCGGGCAGGCGCTCGAGTTGCTCGAGCGCTCGCTCGCGCCGGGTCACCCCGACATTGCGAGTGCGGTGGAGCGCACCGCCGACGTCTACCGGGACATGGGGCAGCACGACGAGGCGGTGCAGCGACGACGCCAGGCGCTGGCCCGCAGGGAGTCGGCGCGTGGCCCCGACGATCGACAGCTGATGACCCCGCTCGTTCGACTCGGCGACCTGCAGCGGGAAGGCGCCGAGCTCGACGCGGCGCGGGGGTCCTACGAGCGCGCGCTAGCCATCGGTGAGCGAGCCCTCGGGGAGGCCGATCCAGCGCTCGTCGCGAGCCTCACCGGCCTCGCAGAGGTTGCCCTCGCCAAGGGCGAAGTCGGCTCCGCGCTGCACTTCGCCACTCGCGCCGCCCACATCGCCGAGCAAGAGAACGCCGGCCCGCGGATGGCCGCCGGGGCCCACTTCGTGCTCGCGCGCGCCCTGCGGGCCAGCGGTGACCCCGAGCGCCGCGCCTCGTCGCTCGGACTGCTGGCGAGGAGCGAGTACGCGACCCACCACGATGAGGTCCGCCGCACCGAGGTGGACCGATGGTTGGCAGGCGGCTGCATCGACGTGACCTCGGCCTGGTGCCCGCTGCCGGAGTAGGGCACCGCGTGCGTCTGGCGATCGATGGCCTTGACAATGCGAAGGCCAGCGACCGACAACGACCGCTGGTGCGAGCGGCACCGAGCCCCTGCCATGATCCCACCCGACAGCCGCGCAACGCAGGTCCTCAACCAGCTCGCGCTCGAGCTCGCCGAGGCGGTGACCAAGCGCTACCGCATCGACGTGGCTGCCGCGCGCGACCTGGTGATGGAGGCGTGGGCCACCGATCAGGCGCTGTGGCAGCAAGCCGTAGGTGAGGACGACCCCGCCCGGCTCGCTCGCACGCGGGTCTACAAGCAAGCGGCCGATCGCGCGAAGACCAAGATCTACTACCACCTGCGCCGCTACCGGCAGGACGAGCCGCAGCTGGCCGACGGCGCGAGCTCGCTGCGCACGCTCGCGGAGGCCGGGGCGGGGACCGACGATCCACGCGCGCTGGCGGCCCGCGACGCCATCGTCGCCTCGCACGTGAGCACGCGCGAGCGGCTCGACGATCTCCCCGCGTTCTGGTCCGCGTCGTTCGGCCTCGTGCCCGAGCCGACCAGCATCCTCGACCTCGGCTGCGGCGTGCAGCCGCTGCTGTACCCGTTCGCGGGCGCGGGCCGCTCGACGACCCGCTACCTCGCGCTCGATCGCGACGCCGTTGCGATCGAGCTCGTGGCCGCGTGGGCGCAGCTCGTCGGCGACTCGCGGCTCGAGGCCCGACGCTGGTCGCTCGCCGAGGGCTTCGCCGAGGTCGTCGGCCCCGAGCCCGACGGTCGCTTCGCGCTCGCGCTGGCGCTCAAGCTCATCCCGGTGCTCTGGCGACAGGAACGCGAGCAGCTCTCGATCCTCGCGCAGGTCCCCGCGCGGCGGCTGCTCGTCACCGGCGCCCGCGAGGCGATGGTCAAGCGCCGCTCGATCGCCCAGCGCGAGCGCCGGGTGCTCGAGAAGTTCGCGGAGCAGCAGGGCTTCGTCGTGATCGACACGCTCGAGACCGCGTCGGAGATCGGCCTGCTGCTCGAGCGCGGCTGAGCGGGCTCGCGCTACTGCAGCGTGGTCTCTTGCACGATCCGCCACGAGGGCACGAGGCGACTGTCGGGGAACCACCGCGCATGGGTCCGCAGGATCTCCTCGAGGTGGGCATCGAGCCGCGCGGGTGAGCCCACCAGCGTGCGCAGCCGCTGCACCGTGTCGCAGATCGTCCACAGGTTGTGGCGAGCCAGCAGCGCCTTGTCGGCGAACACCGCCTCGATGCTGGCCTCGCCGCAGATCGAGCACGCGCACGCGAACTCGCCGGCCACGATCGGCCCCGCGTGGGTGAGCGCGCCGTACGGGGTCATGTACCAGCCGCCCTCGGCGTAGTGCCCATACGAGGCCGAGTCGAAGATCGTCGCCCCGCAGCGCGCGAGGAACGGGAGCTCGCAGGGATCGCCCGCGCCATACACGTGCATGGGCATCGCCGGCCCGGCCTCGCGGCGCGCGTCGGTCAGCACCGCGGCCGGGAACACCAGATCGTGATTCTTGGTGAAGAACGGCACGAGGCTGCCGATGGCCAGGTACTCGATCTCGAGCTCCATCAGCCGGCACACGCTGTCGTGGCGCAGATCGAGGAAGCGCCCGCCCTGCTGCACGCCGGCGAGCATCCCGTGCTCGACCAGCGCGAGCGCCTCGGCCACGCGCTTCTCGGT
>JBFIJN010000166.1:0-16473 GCA_041600735.1 Nannocystaceae bacterium | reverse complement strand
GCGACGTGATCGAGGGGCTGCTGGGCGTGCCCGCGGGGTAGGGCGCGCGAGCTAGCAGGCGCCGCGACGACGTCGGCACGCGATCAGCACGAGCAACGCCAGCGACCACGGCGGGGTCGCGCTCCCCGAGGCGCCGACCGAGCAGCGGCGCTCCTTCTCGGCGGGCGGCGTCATGTCGAGGCAATCGCCGGCCTCGCAATCGGCAGGGAGCAGGTCGACGCCGGTCTCGTCGCGCACCCACGCGAGCGCGGCAAACGGCGCGCCGTAGAACCCACCCTCGCCGCACGGATCGGAGCCGCGCGAGGTGATGCCGGCCAAGCGCACCGTGCCATTCGCCAGCCGCACGAACGCGGGGCCTCCGGAGTCGCCCTGGCACGAGTCGTGGCCATCACCGCCGGCGAAGAACTCGAGCCCGGCCTCGGAGAAGCGCTTGATGGTGGTCTCTACCTTGCGCTTGACCCCGAGGCTCTGCGCCGGATTCTCGGCGTTGGGGTCCTCGCCAAAGCCCACCAGGGTGACCGCGTGGCCCTTGCGGATCGTCTCGTCCCACTCGTCTTGGTCGATGATCGGGAGGATCAGACCGTCGGGAGAGTTGAAGTCGACGCCGAGCTCCACGTAGCCGTAGTCGTAGATGTCGTCGCGGCCCTCGGGATCGAACTCGGGGTGCGCCCCGTAGCCGGTCGCCGACGCGGACATCTGCGACTCGAGACCGGTGCCATAGAACACGGTCAGGGTGCTCACCGGAGGGAGCTCGGCCAGGCAGTGCGCGGCGGTGAGGATGAGGCGCGGCGCGACGACGGTGCCGGTACACAGCGACGACTGACTCGTGACCAGGGCCACCACCGCGCCGTACTCGAGCTCGTCGGTGAGCTCACCGCCGATGATGGGATCCCCGGGCGGGGCCTCGGGCCCGAGGCCGGGCGGCGACGGCGTGGAGCTGGCCAACACGAGCGCGAGCGAAACCACGGAAGCTGGCCACACCATCGAGGCATCGAGTATAGCAATATTGGTAGCCGAGCCCGGCGTCGGCGCAGCGGGTATTGCGGTGCCCTGGGCGGGGTCCTACGGAGCTTCGGCCCGTGATACGCTGCGCGCGTGACGGAATCGCGAAGCGGGCGGAGAACGGCCCTCGTGGCACTTGCGCTCTCGATCTCCATGGTCGTTCCCACGCTGGCCGTGGCGGCAACGCCTGCCGGGGCCAACGGCGTGGCCGCCGCGGTGCCGGGGGCATCGGCCTCGGCGTGGCTGGCCGCCAAGAAGAAGAAGAAGGGATCGTCGTCGGGTGGGCTCACGCCTACCGCGGCCGAGCCCAAGCGCGAGGCCATCCGCGCCGCGGTGGCGGACGACGTCGCCGGCGAGCGCTGGGAGGCGGCCGCGGACAAGACCGAGAGCAATGCGGCGCAGCTCGGCGACCCGCTCAGCTTTCGTGACGCGGCCAACTACCGGCTCTCGCAGGCGAAGGCCGATCGCGACATCGATGCCGCCAAGGCGGCGATCGAGACCGCCAACATCGCGCTCGACATCCTCCACTACTACGACGCGGTCTCCGACGGCGAGGCCGAGAGCGAGTGGCAGCCGATCGAGCCGTCCTCCGCCTCCTCGATGGTCTCGGAGGTCGAGGGCATCGTGGAGCGCGCGGAGTCGCTGATCACCGAGATCGAAGCGGAGCAAGCCGCCGGCAGCTCGGAGGGCGCGGCCGGGTCCGCCGACAAGGGCAAGAAGAAGAAGCGCGAGCGCAAGCCGGGTCGGCCGGGCACCGTGCTCATCGCCCTTGGCGCGGCGTTCACGGGCATCGGCGTGGCGGGTGTGTCGATGGTGGTCGCGGGCACCGTGATCAGCGCGGGCAAGCAGAAGGAAGTCGAGAAGCTCGTCCTCCCCATGGACCAGGCCGAGGTCGATCGACTCGACGAAGAGGGCTCCAAGGCGAACAACATCGCGTACATCGGCGCCGGAGTGGCGGTGGTGGGCCTGGCGGTGGGCGTGCCGCTCATCGTGGTCGGTGTGATGCGCCGCAAGAAGGGCAACCCGGGGGCCGCGGCGCAGCTGCGCGTGGCACCCGCGATCTCGCGTAGCTTCGGTGGCGTTGCCCTCCACGGGCGCTTCTAGAGCGGCGGGGCGGGCTCCGCCGGTCGAGGCCGCGCGGCTCGCGGGTGAGCGCTCCGCTCGGTCCAACGCATCGTCGTCGAGGCGTCGTCCAGAGCGTACGCGGCTGCACGTCACGTGCACTCTCGCGACGTGGGTGGGGTGTCCCCTCGGCGATCCGTGGTTTCGCGTCCGCGTTAAATGCGGTAGATGAGTCTGCGAAATCATGAGCTATCAAGGTGCATCGATGACTTCCTTCCGCGTGCGAGTAGCGAGCCTGTCCGTAGTGGGTCTGCTGGTGGCGACGGGCTGCCCCTCCGACGACACGGGCGATTCGGGCAATGACTCCGTGGGCATGACCACGATGCCCATGACCACCGACGCCATGGACAGCGGGACCGACACCGCCCCCGGCGACTCCTCGGGCAGCACCGCACTCAGCCACGCCACCGACATCCAGCCGATCTGGGACGAGCACTGCACGATGGCGTGCCACGAGCCCGACGGCGAGTGGGGCTTCTTGCTCGACATGTCGGGCGATGCCTACGCGGCCATCGTCGAGGTGTCCGCGCCGCAGTTCTCGAGCCTCAATCACATCGAGCCCGGCGATCTGGATGCCAGCTACCTGTGGCTCAAGATCAACGACATGCACGCCGACGCGGGCGGCAGCGGTCTGCCGATGCCCAAGGCGCGCGCCGGCATGCCGGCGACCATGCTGAGCGGGGCGCAGCTCGACATGATCGAAGAGTGGATCCTCGGCGGCGCGCCCATGTAGCCCAGCGCTCACGCCTCGCGGCTGCTTCCGAGCCCGCGTCGTACTGCTCGTGCAGTGCTTCGCGGGCTCGTTCGTGGGGCGGGCTCACAGCTCGGGCTCGGTCGCGGGCTGCACGGTCACCCCGAGCGCGCGCCGTGCCTCCACGTAGGCGGGGCTCGCCGCGAACGCCAGCAGATCGCGGACGTCACCGTCGTGCGCCGCCCACTCCCGCAGGTGATCGCCGCGCGGCTCGGGGTCGCCATCGTTGAGCACGCGCAGGGCCGCCGGCAGGTGACCACCGAGCGCCAGGCCGACGCGGTTGCCGGAGCGACGCACCCACGCTCGCCACGCGCGGCTGTCGAACGCCTCGTTCTCGCAGCTCTTGAACAGCGTACCCAGGCGGCGCGAGACCTTCACCGGGAGCTTGCGCGCGAGCTCCTGGCTCAGGCGGCTCGTGTCGTCGTCTTCGGCGCCGCGCGCATGGTGGCGGCGCCGAATGTGGCGCGGATGGAAGGCCTGGAAGGTGGCGGACAGCAGCTGCGCGAGCACGATGCGGCGCAGCCCCACCGCGAACACGGACTCGGGTCGCGTGAAGTAGATCGCGCGGCCGAGCGCGAAGCGGACTTCTTCGGGATCGTCGGTGTTGAAGGCGCGGCCGTCGGCGAGGATCACCGGCGGGACGCGGCAGCGCACCTGAAAGAACCCACCGTCGCGCGCGCCGTCGGGGCGATTGGCCTCGTGCTCTTCGGGCAGCGCGAGCGCGTCGACCAGCGCGACCTTGCCCTGCGCGAGGCGCTTGAGCAGCTCGGCCCAGACCTGCGACAAGAGGCCCTCGCCCAGCGGCGACACGCGTGCGTCGGGCGGGACGTCGAGCTTGGGGAAGTACTCGCTCAGCAGCGATCCACCGCCCTCCCACAGCTGGAGCAGCGCCTCGGCCACGCCGGCATCGGAGGGCATCGCGGGGCGCAGCGCGTCGAGCCAGGCCTGGTCCACGGGCCCCTCGGGAGGCTCGCTGCTCATGCGGTGCCCCTCCACGAACGCGGCCGCCTGCGCGTGATCCGGCTCGGTCAGCACGATGAGGGCATAGAGCGCGAACGCGTGGTCGAGCTCGCCCGCGTCGGCGTGGTGCGCCGCGAGGGCGGCCAGGCTCGGGACGAACAGCGGCTCGAGCTCGAGCAGACGCCGGTGGTTGTCGACCGCCGCGGCATCGCGACGCCCGAGCTGGCCGTAGACCTCGGCCAGGCGACGGCGCTCGATCGGCCGCAGCGCGTCGGGGGACAGCGCCGCTGCGCGCTCGAGCGAGACCATCGCCTTCTCGGGCTGACTGTCCTGGAGCTCGGCGAGCCGCAGCCACAGCGTGATCCGGTGGCGGCGCTCGATCGCGTCGTCGCCCTCCTCGCGACGCGCCACGAAGAAGCTCTCGACGAGCGGCTCGATCTCCTCGACGCGGTCGGTGGCCTGGAACACCTCGGCGTGGGCCAGCACGGCCGCGGAGGAGCTGGGGAGCAGCTGGCGGGCCTTGAACGCGTAGCGCTCGGCGAGCTCGAGGCGCTCGCCGGCGGCGAGGGCCAGGCGCACGCCCTCGAGCAGCAGATCGTGCTGACGCAGCTCGGCGATGTCTTGGTGATGGAACAGGCGCTCGAGGATCCGCAGGGCCGTGACCGCATCGCGGGAGGCGATGTGGCGGAACCCAGCCTCGAGCGCCCCGCGCTCGATCAGCGGCTCCTCGTAGCCCTCGGCGAGCTCGAGCCCGCTGCGCATGGCCACCAGCGCCGCTTGCCGCAGGGTCTCGGGCGCGTGTGGTGCCTCGGGATCGTGGGCGTCCTCGGTGGCCGCGGCCGCGTCGTAGTAGAGGATGGCGGCGTCGACGAAGCGCTGGGCTCGAAGCTCGCGCGACTCGGTGCCGCGGGCCAGCGCGAGCAAGTGGCCGGCCGCCTCGACCCACGCGCCGTGCTCCTGGCACAGCGCGAGCAAGGGCTCGAGCGCCGCGGGATTCTCTGGGTCGACCTCGGCCGCGCGGCGGTAGCGGGCGTAGGCGCCCTCCGGGTTCTTGTTGGCTTCCTCGCTGCGGGCCGCCAGCACGAACGTGTCGCTCACCAGCCGCACCTGCTCGGGGGTCGCCGGGTGCTCGGCCAGGCGCTGCTCGATCTGCTCGATCGCGGTGACCGCATCGCGGTGGCGCTGGGCCCCGTGGCGGTTGCGGACCACCGCAGCGCGGATCTCGAGGTTGTCGGGGTCGTGGCGCAGCGCGGCCGTGAGGCGGCGGTAGGCCTCGCCCGAGCGATCGGTGCGCTCGAGCAGATCGGCCAGGATCACCAGCGCCTCGACGAGCTCGCCCTGCTGCCCGGCGAGGGCCAGGGCATCGACCGCGGCGGTCAGGTGGCCCTCGGCGTCCTCGAGCTCGCCCGCGAGCATGAGCATGCGCGCGAGGCCGAGCTTGGCCCCGGCGTGCTGGGGGTCTTCGAGCAGCGCCGCATCGAAGCGCTCGCGCGCGGCCGTGACGTCGCCCGTGCTCTGGTAGGTGATGCGACCGATCTCGGCCAGCAGCAGCGCGCGGATCGAGGGCCCTTCGACCTCGGCGAGCTGCTTGTCCATGAACTCCATGGCGCCGTCGATGTCGCCGTCCTCGATCCTGAGCTTGACCAACCCCTCCACGGCCGCGGCCAGGCGGCGGGTGTGGGCGGCGTCGCCGGAGTGACGCTTGGCGTCGGCGAGCACGCGCGAGTAGAGCCGCAGGGCTCGCGCACCGTCGCCGAGCTCGCGGTGCAGCAGCAGCGCGGCCTCGAGCAGATCATCGGGACCGCCGCGGGCCTGCAGGGCCTCGGACATGGCCACGGGATCGCGCAGGGTGCGGGCCAGCGCCACTCGGCGGTCGCGCAGGCGGGCTTCGTCGGGGTGGTGCTGGAGCGCGGTCTCGATCACTTGCAGGGCCCCGCGCGCGTCGCCGCCTTCGTCGGCGAGCACGTCGGCGAGCACGAGTGCGAGCGCGAGCGCGCGCTCGGAGGCGGGCTCGAGGCCGAGCCAGCGCTCGCGCAGCAGCGTCACGCCATCCTCGTAGCGACGCGCCTTGCGATAGAGCCGGGCCAGCGTGAGCGCGACCTCGTCGCGCTCGGGCACCTGCTGGTGCAGCGCCTCCATGGCCGCGAGCGCGGCGTCGAGATCGCCCAGGCCCTCTTGCAGCACGCGAGCCTTGTGCACCAGCAGGGCCACCTGCGCGTCGGGATCGTCGTGGACCCGCGCGAGGCGGCGCTCGATCGTGTGCAGCAGCTGCTCGTGGCGACCGGTGGCCTCGAGCAGGCGCTGCTGGGTGGCGAGCGCCAGGTCGAGCCGCTCGTCGGGCAGCTCCTCGGGCGGTGCGTCGACCAGCTCCTGCAGCGTGGCGAGGGCGCGGTCGGGCAGCCCCAGCTCGCGCTCGTAGATCTCGGCGATGCGGATCAGGTGGGCGTGGTGGAGCTCCGCGTCACCGAGCGTGGCGTCGGCCGTGCGCATGGCCTCGATCGCGGGCTGCCAGCGCGAGAGCGCGAGCAGCCCCTCGATGTGCGCCTCGTGGACCGCGCGGTGGCTCGGGCACTGGCGCACGAGCAGCATCAGCCGGTCGACCGCCTCTTCGGTCCGCGAGAGGCGCTCGCGCAGCATGGTGGTGAGCTCGAGGCTGCGCTCGACGAGGACGTCCTCGGGCCAGCGCTCGCGCTCGGCATCGATGAGCTCGGCCAAGATCGCGACGTGGTCGGAGGGGCGATCCTCGGTCACGTAGATCCGCAGCAGGCTCTCGAGCGCCGGGATGTGCCGCGGGCTCACCCCGAGCACCGCGCGATAGCAGGCCTCGGCCGCGCGCAGGTCGTCGCGCGTCTCGTGGAGCGCGGCGATGCGCATGTTCTGGGCCACCAAGTGCTCGGGCATGGTGGCCTCGGCCAGCAGCCGCTGGTACGCGACCAGCAGGCGATCGAGCATGTTGTGGCGCTCGGCGAGCGACTGGAGCCCGGCCAGTGCCTTGGGCTGATCGGGCACGACGAGCAGCGCCTGCTCGTGGGCCACGAACGCGCGCTCGAGGTTGCCCGCGCCGTGCTCCCACAGCCGCGCCAGCACGAGCGCGACGTCGACCTGGGCCAGCCGGTCGCGCGTGGGCGCGCTGGCGTAGGTGGCGGCCGCCTCGTCCCACGCGGTGGCGACCCGCGGCCGCGGCGGCAGCACGTTGCCGCTGAGGCGGGGCAGCGGGGGCAGGCCGACGCCGGGGGTCCGCGGTGGGGGCGGCGGCGGGGCGGGGGCCTTGCCGGCCACGTTGGTGCGGGTGAGACCGTCGTCGGTGAGGCTCGTTGGGTGCGAGACCGCGGCCACCGTGACCGTGCCTTCGCCCTCGTCGACGGGCTCGACCTCGACCAGCTCGAGCTCTTCGATCTCCTCGAACTCTTCGATCTCGGCGGTGTTGAGGATCGGGACCGCCATCGGCACGCCCGGCGGACGCGGCGGCGGCGGCTGGGGGGGCGCCATCACGATCGGCATCGGCGCGGTGTGGCGCTGCGGCACGGATCGCGGAATCGAGGCGCCCTCGGGCTCGGGCGAGCTGACCGAGACCGTGATCGGACGCTCGCTCACCCCCGAGAGGCTGATCTCGTGGGTGACCGTGCGCAGGATCGCCTGCGGGCTCGAGACGTCGAGCTTGGCCGCGAACGGCGAGGGTGCGGCGGCGAGGAGCGCGTCGGGATCGATGCCGGTGGTCGTCCACGTGCGCAGATCGGCGAGCTCCGGGAGCTCGATCACCGGCCGCAGCAGCGGATCACGGGGCACGGGCGGCGTGTGGTAGGCCCCGGTCTGCTCGGCGAGGCGCCAGATCGCGGCATGCAGATCGTCGAGCTCTTCGTCGGCGGCGGGCAGCACCGGCTCGCGGCGCCACGCCTCGAGCCGCGATCGCAGCGCATACTCGGGGCGCTCGAGCGGCCCCTCGTAGAGCAGCGCCAAGCGCCGCAAGAGCGCGGCCTCGGCCGGCGGATCACCGAGCGCTCGCTCGAGGCGCCACGCCGGGAGCACGAGGAACGCGCTCCATGCATCGCCGTCCTCGGCCAGGCGCTCGAGCTCCACCAGCGCTTGATCGTCTTCGGGGCGCAGGTGCAGCACGCGCAGCCACTCGGCCATCGCTCCCGTCGGATCGCCCAGCCGGCCCTCGCGGATCTCGGCCCGCTCCTCGAGCAGCTGCAGCATCTCGTCCTCGCTGCGGCTGTCGCTGGCCAGCCGCTGCAGCACCGCGAGGTGCAGCAGCGCGCCCACGGCCGGCACGTTCCCGGCGCGGCGCTCGTCGACCTTCTCGCCGAGCGTGCGGATGTCGGGCATCAGCACGTCGCCGCCCGGATCGTGGGCCAGCCCGCTGGCGAGCACGCGCAGCGCACCGAGCGGATCCTCGAGTCGCTGATCGAACACCTGCGCCGCCTCGCGCAGATCGGCCAAGCCCTGCGTGGAAGCTCCGCCTTCGAACGCCTCGGCCGCGCGCAGCAGATGGTGGTTGGCGAGCTGCGGCCACAGCGAGTGGCGCTCGGACAGCGTGAGCAGGGCTTCGATGGCCTGCTGGGACAGACGCGTGTCGCGGCCGCGCAGCTCGAGCCACGCTTGTCGCAGCCATTCGAACGCCTTCTCGGGATCGTCGAGCTCTTCCTCGTAGATCTTCGCGATCGCCGCGCAGGCATCCAAGCGCCCCACGTCGGTCACGGCGCGCTCGAGCAGGTTGCCGTGCAGCTCGATCACCGCGCTCCACAGCCGGTGGGTACGCGCGGTCTCTTCGAGGCGAGTGCGCAGCGCTTCGTCGTGCGGTTGGTGCCGGTAGGCCCGCTGAAGGTACACGACGGCTCGCGGCGCGTCGTCGAGACGATCGAGCGCGAGGTCGGCGGCCTGCTCCAAGCGCGCCCCGAGATCGTAGCTTCCGCTCTCGATCGCACCGCGGCGCTCCTGCAGCGCGATCTCTTCCTCGAGCACGCCCAGCAGCGGGTTCCACAGGTGGTGGGCATCGGCCAGTCGGCGCAGCCGCGCCTCGCCCTGCGAGCCATCGCGGTCGTTCTCCACGGCCACGAAGAACCCGCGCCGCGCCCAGTCGAACGCCTTCTCGGCGTCGCCGTAGCGGGTCTCGGCGACCTCGGAAGCCTCGAAGCACACGTCGATCTGCTCGCCCACGTCGAGCGCGTTGGTCATGTGCACGAAGCGCTCGTCGAACAGCCCCAGCAGCTCGCGCCACAGCCCGTGCTGCTTGGCCACCCGCCGCGCGCGCTCCAGCACGTCCTCGGCGTAGTGGTCCACGGCCAGCGCGCGCCGCAGCAGGTCGAGCGCGCGGGCGCCGTCGCCGATCTGCCCCTCGGCGATCTCGCTCATCTGCACCAGCGTGGCCGTCTTCTCGAGCGGCTCGCGCAGCAGGTCGAGGCGTCGCTGCAGTGACGCCAGCGCGCCCTCGTGATCGCCCACCTCGGCCTGGAGCTCGGCCATCGTCTGCAGGCCGAGCGTGTCGTCGGAGAACTCGTCGAGCAGCCGCGCATAGGCAGCCAGCGCCGCCGGCTTGTCCTCGAGCCGCTGGAGCCACGTGGTCGCGATCGTGTCGTAGAGCCCTCGCCGCGCGCCGGGGTCGTGGGTGGCCAGCAACACCAGCTCGGCCTGGCGGATCACGTCGCGGTGACGACCCGCGCGCTCGTAGAGGTCGAGCAGCGTGCGACCGATCTCTGCGTTGCCGCGCGCGGCCTCGGTGCGCGCGAGCGCCTCGAGCACCTCGATGGCCCGCGTCGGGTCGTCGAGCTGCTCGGCCAGGATCTCGCTGCGCTCCCACGCGATGCGGAACGCATCGTCGTCGGTCTCGGCGAGCCCCTGCAGGCGGCCTAGCACGTCGCACAGCGCCCCCCAGACGTGCTCTGCGCGATAGACGCGCACCAACGCCTCGAGCGCGCCGCGGTGGTCGGCGCGGCTGCGCGTGACCTTCTCGAAGCAGCTGCGCGCGAGCTCGGGATCGTCGAGCGAGGACTCGGCCAGCTGCGCCAGACGCAGCAGGTAGTCGACCTGACGGATCTCCGGCGTCTGCGGCGAGCCGGCGGCCTTGAGCAGCAGCGTGCCAAGCTCCTCGTAGCGCGCGGCCGCGTCGTAGAGCGACACCACCTTGTCGATCACCTCGAGGTTGCCCGGCAGCAGCTCCAGCAGCTCGGACCAGATCGATGCCGCTTGGTCCTCGTCGCCCAGCTGATGCTCGGCGGTTCGCGCCATGCGGCGCAGCACCTTGATGCGGGCGTCCTTGTTGCCGGCCTGGTCGAGCTCGCGCTGCAGCGCCAGCAGCAGGTCGGGCCAGCGCTCTTGTTCCTCGAGCAGCTGCTGCAGCCGCACGAGCGCCTCGCGATCGGCGGGGCTGCGCTCGAGGATCGTCTCGCACGCCCAGATCGCCTCGTTGGGCGCCTCGAGGTCGTGGTGCCACAGCTCGGCCAGCCGCCGCAGCAGCGCGCCCTGCTCGGTGGGGCTGCGCGAGCGCTCGTACTGCTCGCGCAGCAGCTCCGAGACCTGGTGATGATCGCCGGCGCGCTCGTAGAGGGCGGTGAGCGCTCGGGTGGCCTGGACGTCGCCGGGCGAGAGCTCGAGGATCTCGCGGTAGAGCTCGATCGCACGCGTGGGATTCACCTGGCGATCGCGGTAGACCTGCGTGAGTCGCTTGAGGATGTCGAGGCGCTTGCGCGGGTCGACCGCGCGCGCCAGCTCGTCCTCTTGGACCCGCACCATGTTGTCCCACATGCGAGCGCGCTTCTCGATGCGCGCGATCGCCTTGGATGGCCGCGCGTCGCGGGGGTAGAGCGCGGCCATGCGCTGCCAGGCGTCGAGCGCTCCGTCGATGTCGCCCAGGCGACGCTCGCAGATGTCGGCGAGCTCCACGAACTCCTCGGCGAACGCGGCATCGGAGAGCGGGCTGTCGCCCTCCTCGTGGGCGCTGGCCTGCTCGATCTGGTAGAGGATGAGGTCGCGCAGGTGCGTCCAGCTGTGCTTGCGCCGCCAGTGCTCCTTGTAGCCCTCGAACGCGGTCGCATTGAACGGCTCGCGCTCGAGCACCTTGTAATAGAAGACGGCCGCGCGCTCGTCGTTGCCGAGGTCGTCGCGGTAGATCTGTGCCGTCTTGAGCAGCACCTCGGTCGGGACCTCGTCGGGCATCCGCTCGGCGCGGGCCTCGAGCAGCGAAGCCAGCGCGTGCACGTCGCCCGTGGCGGCGTAGATCTGCTCGAGCCGGCGCCATGACTCGCCATCGGGCGGCTCGTGGCGGCTGGCCTCCTCGAACAGCTGCCGCGCCTCCTCGCGCCGGTGCAGCCGCGTCTCCAGCAGATCGGCCCGCCGCAGCATCAGCGGCACCGCGTTCGCGCCTTGGTCGTAGAGCAGCCACTCGCGGTAGAGGTCGTCGAGCGCCAGCCAGTCCTGGGCATCGACCAGCGTGCTGTCGAGCGCGGCGGCGGCCTCTTGGTGGTCGGGCGCCAGCGACAGCGCGCGACGCAGCAGCTTGATCGCCTCGTCGTGGCGCTGGTGGCGACGCGCCAGCTCGGCCGCCTTGAAGAAGATGTCGGCGGCCTTGCGCACGCCCTCGCCGGCCTTGCCGGAGCCGAGGTAGAGCACACCGAAGGCGCGCAGCGCCGCGATGTCGTCGGGCACCAGCTCGAGCGCGGCCTGCAGGTGGCGCGCGGCCGCGGGCACGTTGCTGCGGCCCTCGGCCTCGATCTTGGCCATGCGCCGGTGGAGCTCGGCGGCGCGGGTGGGGGAGGGCCGTGGCTCGGCGCGCTGCAGCTCGGACTCGATCACTGCACCCGCGAGCTCCGCCGCGCCCGCGCGCACGTAGAGATCGATGAGGGTCGAGGTCGCCTCGACGTGTCCGGGCACCAGGTCGAGCGCCTGCTCGTAGTGCTGCACCGCCTCGCCCACCGCCAAGAAGTGCTCATCGAGCAGCTTGGCCAACTCCACGTGGAGCTCCGCCGCACGCGCTGGATCGGCGGTGGTCCGCAGCTGCCAGCGCAGCAGCGCGACCAGCTCCGTGCGCGTGGACATGGCCTCGTAGAGCTTGCGCAGGCGATGGAGCGCCCGCGTGTTGTCGGGTCGCAGCACGACCGCGCGGGCCAGCGCCTGGGCGGCCGCCGTGCGGTCCTTCACTCGCTCCATCCACAGCTCGTACGACTGGATGCACAGCTCGGCGGCCTTGCCGGCGCCCTCGCTGGTGCCGGTACCCTCCATGTGGGCCGCGTGCACGACGAGCAACGTCGCCAGCGCGCGCCAGTCCTCGGCGTCGCGAAACGAGCGACGCAGGCGCACGAACGTCTTCTCGTCGCCGGGGCTGCGGCGATACGCGGCCAGCTCGGGGGGCTCCGCCGGGTACGGCCCGGGAAGCGTTCGGGGGAGGGCCGCAGCGGGCTCGAGCGAGGCGTCCACGCGTTCGTTCATCGATGGATTCAGCGCCTGGGGCGAGAGTGGCGCGACCGTCGCAACTTATCACACCGACACCCGCCGCGGGCTAGGGGCCGTGAGTGCAGGCCGGCGCCGCTTTCGTGGTAGCAATCGCCGTGGCCGCTGCCCGGCCCGCACGAATGACGTCCCACGCATCGCCTTTGGTTGGTCCGGCTGCCTTGGCCGCTTCGGTGGGCCCGGCGGGCGAGGCCGGGACCCCTACGCCCCGCATCTTCGACGTGGGCCGCGGCGCGCAGATCGTGGTGCTCCCCACCGGTGATGCGGGGGGAGATTCCGGGCGCCCCCGCGCGGGCACGGTCGCGTCGGTCGGGGTCGTCGCGCTACAGCTGTGGATCACCGGGGGCACCGCGGCCGAGGGCCCCGACGAGCATGGGTGCGCCCATCTGCTCGAGCACATGCTGTTCAAGCCCACGCGGCACGGGGTCGATCTCGCCGCCGACATCGAGCGGCTGGGCGGGGACATCAACGCATTCACGAGCCACGACGAGACCGTCGTGCACGTCACCGTGCCGACCGGCTGCGAGGGCGAGGCGATCGATGTGCTCATGCGTGCGGTGCTGCGCCCCGCCTTGTCCGCGCCCGCGGTCGTGACCGAGGCGGGCGTGGTGGTCGAGGAGATCCGCCAGTACGACGATGACCCCGGCTCGCGCGCCATGCAGTCGCTGGTCGAGGCGCTCTACGGCCGGCACCCCTATGCCCGGCCCGTGCTGGGCACGACGGCCGAGGTGCGCAGCCACGACGCCACGCGCCTGCGTCGCTTCCATCGGCGGGTATATGCCGCTCGGCGCACGCGACTGGTGATCGTGGGCCCGGTGGACGTCGCGGCGACCGTCGCACGCGCGCAGCCGTGGCTCGAGGCGCTGCCCCGCGGACGCTCGCTCCCCGATGGCGAGCCCGTGACCACGCCGCTGCGGCGGGCACGGGTGCGCGTGCGGGTGGCCGACGTGCACGAAGCCCAGGTGCAGCTCGCCTGGCGCTGCCCCCCGGTGCCCACCGAGGAGGCGTGTGCGCTCGAGGTCGCCTCGATCGTGCTCGGCTACGGCGAGGCCTCGCGCCTCACGCTGAAGGTGCGTCGCGCCAGCCGGCTCGTCTCCGACGTGATGGCCAGCTTCTATCCCTCGCGGCGCTCGAGCGCGCTCATCATCTCGGCCCACGCCGAGGCGGGGGCCGTGAGCGCGGCGGTCGGAGCGATCCTCGACGAGGTCGAGGGCCTGTGCGGCGTGTCGCTCACGGCCGAGGAGCTCGACCGGGCGCGCGCGGTGCTCGGCAGCGATCTCGTGTATCGCCGCGAGACCGCCACCGGGCACGCGCACGCGCTGGGCTACAACCTCAGCCTCACCGACTCGCTCGACCTCGACCGCCGCTACCACGATGCGCTCGCCGGGCTCACGGCGGCCGACGTGCGGCGCCTGTGCGCGCGCTGGCTGCGGACCGGCGCCGTGGCGGTGAGCGTGGTGGTGCCCCGCGGGCGTCCGGCGGTGATCCGCAGCCTGCGGCGCGCGCTCGAGCAGCGCGTGCGCGCGCATCCCCAGTCGTCGCGGCGAGCCTCGCTGCGTGCCGATAGCCACGGCGTGCTGGCCACGCAGCTGCCCGGCGGGCTGCGGCTGCTGGCGCACGTCGATCGCCGCGTGCCGATGGCGGCGGGCTGGCTGCTGTGGCCCGGCGGGCTGCGCCGCGAGGACGCGCGCCGCGTGGGGGCCACCGCGATGATGGCCAAGCTCCTCACCCGCGGCTGCGCGGCGATCGGGGGCGACGACCTCGCGCGCGAGATCGAGGGCCAGGCCGCGGCGCTCGACGGCTTCTCCAGCCGCAACAGCGCCGGCCTACACTTCGAGTGCATGGCGGCCAGCTTGCCGCGCGTGCTGCAGCGCGCGGTCCAGTGCGCGCTGGCGCCCAGCTTCGCGCCGCACGAGCTCGACGAGGAGCGCCGCGTGGTGCTGCAGGAGCTGGACGCCGAGCAGGACGATCCCGGCAAGGTCGCGTTTCGCCAGGCGCAGGCGCGGCTCTACGGCGGCCATCCGTTCCGCCTGCGCCGCCACGGGACCGCGGCGTCCCTCGCCGAGCTGCGCTCGGCCGGGCTGCGGCGGGCGTGGGCGCACTGGTATCCGCTCGGCCAAGCGGTGCTCGCGGTCTCCGGCGATGTCGATGTCGAGGGCGTGGCTGGCCTGCTCGAGGGACTGCTCGCCGAGTCCTCGCCGGCCCCGGCGCTGCCCCCCTGGTCGGGCGGGCCCCCGCGCTACCCCGAGCACCCGATCGAGCTGCGCAGCCACATGGATCGAGAGCAGGCGCACCTCGTGATCGCGATGCCCGGGCTCCCGTTCACCGACCGGGCGGGGCCCACCCTCGACGTGCTGCTGTCGGTGCTCGGCGGTCAGGCCGGGCGCTTGTTCATGTCGCTGCGCGAGGCGGAGGGGCTCGTCTACCACGTGTCGGCCGGATCGACCGAGGGCGTGGATGCGGGCGATGTTGCGTTCTATGCCGCCGCCGGCCCCGACCGCATGGCGAGGGCGCGCGAGGTGCTCGAGGGCGAGCTCGCGCGCGTGTGCGACGAGCTCGTCGGCGATGACGAGCTCGCGCGTGCCAAGGCGCTGCTCGTGGGGCAGCACGCGATCGGGATGGAGCGACACGGGCGCGTGGCCTCGCTGCTGGCGTTCAACGAGGCGTTCGGGCTCGGCCGCCACCAGCACCTGCGCTACCGCGAGCGGGTCGAGCGGGTCGAGGCCTCACGGCTGCGCGGGCTGGCGCGGCGCCTGCTCGATCCGCGGCGCCGCGTGGTCTCGATCGTCGGACCGTAGCGCCGCGACGCGAGCTCGGCGCTACTGCCCCAGGCTCAGCACGTAGACGTCGTAGAGCGCGTGGGTCCAGGCTGCGACGGCGAAGCCACGCACCTGGTAGACGAGCGCAAAGAACACCCCGGCGAGGGTGCGGTAGACGAACGCCGCGAACGTGAACGGCTCGCCGACGGGGCCGAGGTGGTGGGCCGCCGAGAACACCAGCGACGAGATCACCAGCGCTATCACCCACGCGCGACCCGGGCCCGTGAGGCCGGTGAGCAGCCACGCCAGGCCGCCCATGATGATCACGCGGAAGATCAGCTCTTCGTGAAAACCAGCGCCGGCCGAGATCACCACCACGTCGAGCGGTCCGCCGCCGCCGACCACCAAGCCCGGCACGATGCGGGCAAACTGCTGGAGCACGAAGACGATGATCGTCCCCATGACCAACGCATAGAAGGTGGACTCGGCCAGCATGGGCACGAACGCCCGCGGCGAGAAGTGGCCTCGCCGGGCGAGCAGCACCACGACGGCGGCATAGGCGAGCACCATCACCGCCAACATCACCAAGTAGTTGGAGAGATCGCTCTGGCTCACGCGGATCAGCGCGCGCGTGACGAAGTCGGCGCCATTTTGGCCGCGGCCCCCGAGGATCCCCAGCTGGTAGACCAAGAACAGCGGGAAGACGAGGATTGCGCTCGTCAGGCCCTCGATCCGCCCTCGAAGGTGCGCAACGAGCGGATGAGAAGGCGCCGCTTGCGTGGCTTTCCGAGGAGCTGCCATGGAGCCCCGTCATCCTGGGCCATGGAGGCGGATCCCGCAAACAAAACGCCCCTCGCCCGAAAACCGGGGAGGGGCGCGGCGGAAAACCGTTTGTACGAGAGGAGTCTACCTCTTTCGCGCCGGGCGGGCAGCCCTTTTTGAGGGGGTCGGCGTCGATTTCTTGGAAGCGGCCTTCTTCTTGGCGGCGGGCTTCTTGGCCGGGGCCTTCTTGGAAGCGGTCTTCTTGGCCGGGGCCTTCTTGGAAGCCGTCTTCTTGGCCGGGGCCTTCTTGGAAGCAGTCTTCTTGGCCGCGGCCTTCTTCGCGGGAGCCTTCTTCGCCGCGGCCTTCTTCGTGGTGGCCTTCTTGGCGGTGGCCTTCTTGGCGGTGGCCTTCTTGGCGGTGGCCTTCTTCACCGTGGGCCTCTTGGCGGCGGCCTTCTTGGCCTTTGCGGGCTTCTTGGCGGCGGCCTTCTTGGACTTCGTGGCGGTGGCCTTCTTGGCGGCCTTCTTGGGCGCAGCCTTCTTGGCGGCCTTCTTGGGCGCGGCCTTCTTGGACTTGGGAGCAGCCTTCTTCGCCTTGGCGGCCTTCTTCCCGGCCTTCTTGGCGGCGGCCTTCTTGGCGGCGGCGGCCTTCTTGGCGGCGGCGGCCTTCTTGGC
>JBFIJN010000165.1:0-16499 GCA_041600735.1 Nannocystaceae bacterium | reverse complement strand
GCCCGGGTCGTAGCTCGCGCTCGCGCTGCCGCTGGCCGCTCGCTGGAGGAACACCGAGGGCACGAGCGCCAGCAGCCCGGCGAGCAGTCCCGCGGTCATGCCGAGCACTGGGCCGAGCGGGCCGCGGCCCACGACCAAGGCGCCCGCGATCGTTCCGAGGGGCAGTGCCCACTCGAGCACGAAGCCCAGGCGCTCCCGACCGGCTCGCTCGGCGAGCGCTCGCACGGCGCTGCCGACCACGGCCAGCACCACCGCGACGGCGAACACCCAGCCCAGCCAGCCTTGCCAGCCCTCGGGGCCGAGCACCAGCACCAAGGCCACCAGCGCCACCCCGGTGATGAAGAATCCCGAGCGCTGCTCGTGGCGCAGCAAGGCGAGCGCGCCTGGGCCCGGGCCCAGCGGGATCCAGCGTGCACGGTAGAGCGCCAGGCCGAAGTTGCGGCAGGCGCCCACGATGACCAGCCCGCGAAAGAACAGGTCGGCCGAGCCGCTGGCCCGCAGCCCGCGGGCGATCACCAGCTCGCGCAGGACCCCGAGGGCCAGGGTGACGACCGAGAGCCCGCCCATCCAGAGGAAGGTGCTGCGAGCTCCGCGCCGGACACGACCTTCGGGCGGGACACGACCTTCGGGCGGCGCACTACCTTCGGGCGGGACACGACCTTCGGGCGGGACACGACCTTCGGGCGGGACACTACCTTCGGGCGGGACACCACCTTCGGGCGGCACACGACCTTCGGGCGGGTCGCTGGGCTCCGTCACGGATCGTCCCCCGGCGTGGCACCCTCGCGCCACTCCGCGGGCACCTCGGGCGTGGCCAGGCGCCCCTTCATGAACATCATGCGGGCGGTGATCTCGTGGAAGACCTGCTCCAGCGGGGCCGCGCGCTCGGGGCCGTCGACGAGCGCGATGAGCCGCGTGGCGGCCTCGAACGTGGAGACGCCGTGAGACTCGTGTTGGGTGCGCATGCCCCATCGCGAGGGCGGACCCGGCGGCAGCGCCACGCACGGTAGATCGCACACCACGGGCACCCGTCGGCTCATGCGCGAGCACTGGTGCCAGGTGCCATCGAGCAGCGCAAAGCCGAGGCGCTGCCCGGGCTCGAGCGCATCGCGTAGCGCTTGCAGCCCGTCGGGGTCGAGCACGGTCGCGTCCTCGCGCGGGAACAGCACGAAGAAGCGCACGTCGGGCCGCTCGAGCGCCGTCGCGTCGAACGGCGGCTCGCGCTGACCGAAGTGGGTGATCACGGTGCCCGGCACCATGTCGCGCAGCCAGCGACCGGTGTTGGTGGGCTTCCACTGCTCACGCACGTGCCGCACCACCACGAGCGCCGCGCTGCTCTCGACGGTGGGAAAGCGATCGCACGCGCACAGCGGCAGGTGCACGCCACACCGCTCGCAGCGATCGGCTCGGTTCTTGCGCTTGGCCATCACGCCTTCATCGCAGGGCGGCAAGCGCCGCGCTCACCGGCTCGCGCAGCTCGAGGGGGAACAGCGCCCGGTAGGAGACGAACGTCTCGCGGCTGAGCCCGCGCATCACGGGCGAGGCCTCGAGTAGCCGCTCGGGGCGGCCGCGCAGACCCAGCACCATCAGCGCCTCGTCTTCGATGTACGCATCGATCTCCACGCGATCGATGCCTCCGCAGTACTCGGGGGTGCGGCCCGCAGCCCGCAGGACCTCGTCGAGGCGCGCCTGCGCGAGCTCGGGCGGCACATTGGCGCGCAGCGTCAACGACTTGAACAGCCTGCGATCGCGCTGGCGCTCGGCCAGGTCGCGCACCACCGGATCCTCGCCCGCGGCCCAGCTGCGGATCGCGGCCTGCAGCGTGGAATCGTCGAGCTCCAAGAACTCGCCCGTCGTCACCTGCCGTCCGCGCACCAAGGCCTCGAGCGCGGGCGGGGTGCCGGGCTGCGGCGGCAGATCGTGCAGGCGGCGAAACAGCGCGCGCGAGACCGCGTCGGCCGCTCGCACCGCCTTGTGCAGGTAGACCTGCCGGTACATGTAGAGGCGGTTGAGGAAGAAGCCCTCGACCGCCGTGAGCCCCTTCTCGCCGTCCACCGCGAGCGCGGCCGCGGTGTCGCCATCGGGCAGGTAGAGGCGCAGCGCGGCCAGCAGCCAGTCGAGATCGAGCAGGCCGTAGCGCACCCCGGTCATGTAGGAATCGCGCAGCAGGTAGTCGCAGCGGTCGACATCGAACGTGCCCGAGACCGCGCGCGCGAGGTGGCGGATCGGGCTGTGGCCGTGCACCAGTCGCTCGACCAGCCCGGGCATCTGCGGGTCGATCGAGTGCAGCACCGCATGAACCTCGGTGCCGGGGTCGAGGATGATCGACGAGGTCCAGTCCTCGTGCGCGCGCGCGTCGGGCAGCACCGCTTCGAAGGTGTGGCTGAACGGCCCGTGTCCCACGTCGTGCAGCAGCGCGGCGGCCAGGGCCACGCGCGCCATGTCATCGTCGATCCGGTCGGAGGCGGGGATGTCGGAGGCCAGGCGGCGCACGCGATCGAGGTAGCGCTGCATCACGTGAGCCGAGCCCACCGCGTGGCTGAAGCGCGAGTGCTCCGCGCCGGGAAACGCGACCGACGCATGCCCCAGCGCTCGGATCCGCCGCAGGCGCTGCACCTCGCGGGTGTCCATCAACCGTGCCACCACATCCTGGACCTCGCCCTCGAACGAGATCAGGCCGTGGACGGGGTCGCGCAGGATCACGAGGGCTGTCATACCTGGCCACTCCGGCCGTGGCCACTGCGGCCCGGTACGGGCCCCGCGGGAGCCGCACGAGAACGCGGTGGGTCTCCCCGACGCGTGGTACCCTGACGGCCCCTTCCGATGCACCCGTGCCCAAGCTGCGGCCTCTCACTCCCGGCGAGCCCGTCATTTCCCCCCTACTGCCCGCACTGTGGGGCTCCTCTCCAACATGGGGCCGGCGCGGTCGGTCCCGGCGCACCCCCGGGATTTGGCGGAAATCCGGGCGAGACCACCGAGGGCCCGATCTTCGGGATGCCCGAGGACAGCTCGCCCACGCTGCGGCGCGGCGAGTCGCTCGAGCCTCGGCGTCGACGACAGCCTCCGCCGAGTCCCATCGGTGATCCATCCGGGCCGCCGAGCATCGGGCTCGAGGACATGGGCCGACACAACGAGCTCGACCTCGGCGGCAGCGCCGACGCGCTCGCGCTCGACGTCGACCACTCCGGCGCGCGACCGACGGTCGAGCCGCCGCCCGAGATCGCGCTCCCCGCAGACTCCGGGCTCGACTTCTTCGCCCCCGTCGACCTCGACGCGGAGGATTCCGGGCTGGATCTACCGACCCCCGCAGGCATCTCGGGCAGCCAGGTACGCAGTGATTCCAACGCGTACTTGCTCGACCTGCCGACTCCGGTCCGGACCGAGACCAGCCGCTTCGCGGGTCCCTCGGCGCCGCCGCTCGCCCCGCCCAAGCCGCTCGCCCAGCCCAAGCCGCTCGCCCAGCCCAAGCCGCTCATCCCGCCCAAGCCGTTCCCCACGTCCACCCCGGCGCAAGGCTTTGCGCCGACCCACGCGCCGCTCTCGTTCGACGAAGACCTGCCGGTCCCGGTGGATCTCGACCTCCCTACCCCGGTCGCCGACGATCGCCTCGATCTTCCGGTTCCCGTCGACACCACCGGTCGCGACCAGCACCAAATGTTGGCCCCGGTCGGCCTCGACTTGACCCCGGTGGAGCTGAGTGTGACCCCGGCCGGGTTCGACGTGACCCCGGCCGGACTCGACGTGACGCCGGTTCAGCTCGACGTGACCCCGGCGCAGCTCGACGTGACCCCCGCAAGGCTCGAGGTGCAGCCCAAGGAAGGGACCGATCTTGCCCCGCACGACCTGCCCGTGCCGCGGTCCGAAGAACCGGGGATCCCGCGAAGCGCCCTCGCCAGCCCCTCGGGCCCGAACCCTGCGACGCCCGCCCTCGCGGGTGTGGCCCAAGGCAGCACCCGCACGCCCTCACTGCCTTCGCCCCCACCCCCGGCCGTCTCGCGCGGGGTGATCTTCGCGGCGGCTGGCCTGCTGATCGTGGGCCTGGCGGGGGCCGGCATTCTCTATTCCGGGCTCCTCGACCCCGAAGAGCCCGAGCCCGCGACGGCCCGCGGCGGCGGCAAGAAGCAGAGCGCCAACGGGGAGCCGCCCGATGCCAAGGCCCCCAGCGACCTCGTCGAGCGTACGCCGGCGGTGCTGGCGAAGATGGCCATGCACACGCCCCAGGCCTATCTCGACGCCCTCACGGCGGCGCGCGAGGGCGGCGATGCGGTGGGCGCGGCCGAGGCGGGGTTGCTGCTCGCCTTCCATTACGGCCCCAATCCCACGCGCGTGACCGAGGCCGCGACGGCCCTTGGGCCCCGCGCCAAGGATCCCGCGGCGCGCGTGGCAGGCTTGGCCGCGCTCGTGGCCGGGGATCACGCTGCGGCCGAGGCCGCGCTGGTCGGCACCGATCCCCGCGCTCGCCTGTACCGTGGCTGGCTGCGGCTGGCCCAAGGGCGACTTCCCGAGGCCAAGGCCGACGCCGAGACCGTGCTCGGCACGCTGCCGGATGAGATCGGTGCGCGCCACCTCGCGCTCGCAGTCGAAGCCGCCCGCGATCCCGCCGCGGCGGTAGCGAGCCTCGAGGCTGCGGTCGCGGCCAACCCTCACCCTGCGCTGCGCGCCCTGCTCGCGGACACGGCGATCCAGACCGGACAGCTCGCGCGCGCGCGCACGGCCGTCGATGGGCTCGACCCCGCGGCGACCGACGATCCCGGCGTGCAAGCGTGGACCCACGCCCGCAAGGCCGCGGTGTACACGGCGCAGGGTGACTACGACGCCGCGCTCACGGCCTTCGACCGCGCGCTCGAGCTCCAGCCCAAGGCGCCGGCGGTGCAGATGGATCGCATCCGCACGCTGATGGCCGCCCGACGCTTCAACGACGCCAGCTCGGCCGTCTCGGCGCTCGTGCGCGAGCGTCCCAGCGATTCCGAGGCCCAGCTCCTGCAGGCCGAGGTCGCGATCCAGAGCGGCGACGGTGACATCGCGCTGGACGTGCTCGAGAAGCTGGCGACGGCCCTACCCAAGGACGCGCGGGTGATGATCGCCAAGGGCGAGGTGCACGCGATGCGCCTCGAGATCGAAGACGGCCAGGCCGCATTCGCGGCCGCCCGAGGCCTCGATCCGGGCAACATCCGCGCCGCGATCGCCGAGGCGACGTTGCTCGCCGATGCCAAGCGTCTCCCCGACGCGCTGGCCCTGCTCGCGACCGCCCTGACCGAGGCCGAGGCGACCGAGCGCCTCGAGCAAGCCGCCGCACTGCTCGTGGCCCAGGCCAAGCTCCACGCCAAGGCCGGCGATCGCAGCGCCGCGCTCAGGGCCCTCGATCGCGCGCTCGAGCTCGCCCCGGGCAACGACGAGGCGCTGCTGCGCCGCGGCGTGCTGCGCATCGAGGCCGGCCTCGCGGCGGACGGCCGCGCCGATCTCGTGGCCCTGTTCGAGCGCACTGGGGGCTACCCTGGCCTGACCGCCCCGCTCGCGCGGATCTACGTGCGCGACCTCGACTTCGACGCGCTCGAGCGGCTGCTCCACGATCGCCTGCGCGGCGAGGCCACCCAGGACGATCTGATCACCCTCGGCGGGCGCCTGCGCCTGTGGCAGGGCCGCGTCACCGATGCCCGCAGTCTGCTCGAGCTCGCGCTGGCGCGGCGCCCCGCCGACTGGGAGGCGCACATGCTGCTCGCGCAGGTCTTGGTCCTCGAAGGCAGCTACGCCGACGCGCTGGCCGAGATCGACCGCTCGCGCCCCCCCAGCCCCGAGCCCGAGCGGATGCTCCAGCGCGGCAAGATCCTCGAGTTCAACGGCCGCCACCCCGACGCCATCCCCGAGTACCGGCGCGCGCTCGCGCTCGACCCCACGCTCGACGAGGCGCGATTCCTCTATGGCCGCATGCTCCACCACCAGGGCGCTCATGCGAAGGCGATCGCCGAGCTGCGCAAGGTCGCCGAGGCCCCCCGGGCCAAGGCCTCCCCCTGGTACCCCGAGGTCTGGCTCAACATCGGCGCCGCCCAGCAGGCCCAGGGCCAGTACGCCGAGGCCATCACCAGCCTCGGGAAGGCCACCAACCTCGACCCCAAGCTCGGCGAGGCCTGGGCGAAGGCGGGGCAGTACCACGCGTTCCGCAACAAGAATGCCGAGGCCATCGCCGCGCTCGGCAAGGCCGTGGAGCTCGGGCCCAAGGACGCCCACTGGTACCTCGATGCGCTCATCGACCTCGGCCGGGCGCAGAGCAAGGCGGGCCGCAACGCGGCCGCCAAGAAGACCCTCGCCGAGTTCTTGGCGCTCGCTCCGGCCGGGAACACCAGCCGCGCCGAGGCGGAACGCCTGCTCGGCGAGCTATGAGCCACAGCCCCGGTTTTCTCGCCCCTGCAAACTCTGGGTAGGAATTCCAACGTCGATTCGCTTTTTCTGTGTACGCTTCGTCACGTGCGGTCGGCCAACCAAAGCTTGAAGGCGGCCGATCACATCCGTAAGGTTCTCCCCGAATCGCCCGACGTGGGCAGGTTTCGACATAGACAGGATGTGGATGATGCTGCTGAGGAATTTGGCACTGGTATCGGCGATCGCTCTGTGCGCCTGCGTCAACGAGTCGGATGACGTCGACGCGGAGCGAGACGCCGCAATTGCGGAGATCGTCGAGAACCTCGAGCTGGCGGGCTACCCCGCGAGCGAGATCGACATCGACGACGATGGCGAGGTGATCGTGGGTCGCGACGCCGTGGTGAGCCTCGAGGCCTCGCGCGAGATGATCGGCCGCGCGGGTCATGACGGCCACGGGGATGCCTTTCGCCAGTACCGCACGACCAACCAGGTCGGCGCGGGCATCACGGTCATCTGCATCAACGGCAGTGCCTTCACGGGGACGCTGAGCGCCGGCCTCGACACTGCGATCGCGCGCTACAACGCGCTCCCGCTGCAGTTCGACTTCGTGCGCACCAGCGGCAACCAGGCCGGCTGCGGCGCGACGATCACCATGCAGGCCAAGGGCGCGGCCGGAGGCTCGGCGGGCTTCCCCTCGGGCGGCATGCCCTACGACAAGATCCAGATCGGCAAGTCCACCGCCAACTACGGCGCGGCCGTCGTGGCCCACGTGGTCGAGCACGAGATCGGCCACTGCATCGGCCTGCGCCACTCCGACTACTACAACCGCTCGATCAGCTGCGGCGGCGGAGCGGCCAACGAGGGGGATGGCGGTGTTGGCGCGATCCTCATCCCCGGCACGCCCGCCAACGCCGTCCTCGACGGCTCCGTCTACAACTCGTGCTTCCACGGCGGCAGCACGGGCATCTTCACCAACTCCGACGTCACCGCGCTGAACGCCCTCTACTAAGGGCACCGCTAGGCATCGCGCCCGCACGACGAGGCCCGGCACGCACCGGGTCTCGTCCGCTCTTGGCGACGCACGGGCGGGCCGCTACTCTGCGCCCCGCCGGAGGAGTGGCCGAGCGGTCGAAGGCGGCGGACTTGAAATCCGTTGTGGCGGCAACGTCACCGGGGGTTCGAATCCCTCCTCCTCCGCCATCTCTTGCTCGAGCGATCGGTGGCAGTTAGTCTGACGATCCGATGCCAGAGCCCACGATCACGCGTCGCGAACTCGAGAAGACCATCGATCGCGCCGAGTTCATCAAGGATCCTGGCAAGGCGTTCCGTCTCGCCCACGACGGCCGACGAGTGGCCATCGTGAGCGCCGACGGGAAAGCTCGCGCGTTTCTCAGCGTGCCACAGAGCGAGCTCTCGTTCGACGACGAATGATCCGCCGGCCGGAGCCCTCTTGGATTCGGACGCGCAGCATCCATCCGAAGACTACCTGCGTCGCTGGCTCGGCTCCGGGTTGACGGGCTGCTCGTTTGCGAAGTCCTTCGCAAGGCGAGCGGGTCACGTCTCCTTCTTCACCTGGGTCGACGAGCCCTCGGACGAGCTGCTGGGGAACCTCGATCCCTTTCTCGAGCGGTCCCGCGGAGAGCGCACGTTTCCATTCGTGCTCCTGCCCAGGATTCGAACGGCGCGCCAGATCGTGAGCCTCCTGGCCCTGTTGCGAACCTCGGAGCGGTGGGAGATCACCGTGGCCGAGTGGCCGAGCGGGTCCGCGACGCGCTCAGATGTTGCGGTGGGCCTGTTGTGGAAGAACCCCAACGGATTTCGCGCCGCGGTCATGGGCTTCGCCCCAATGGGCTCGATGCCGGTCACACGTCGTGCGCCCTATGTCGCCCTTGCCCTCTGGCCGGGCGATCAAGAGAACCCCCACTTCGACAAGAGCCCCACCGGGCTCGTCAGCTTCGCCGACGCCAACACGGGCCTCGCCAAAGACGCGCACGACAAGCTGTGGGCCACATCCGCGAAGGAGTCCCGCGAGTTGCTGAGGGATCCCTTCGACGATGTCGTGTGGATGAGACGCGTTGCGTTCTGCCTGCCGGAGGTCGACGTGACCCGCGAGCTGCCCGACCTGAGGGCGTGAGCTTCGCGGTGTGCTAGGTTCGCCCGCCCGCCATGATCAAGTACCTCGGCTCCAAGCGCACGCTCATTCCGAGCCTGCTTGGCGTCTTGGAGGTGTTCCCCGAGCTGCGTCATGTGGCCGACGTGTTTGCGGGCACGAGTCGGGTGGGGCATGCGTGCAAGCAGGCGGGGTGGCGGGTCACGGCGAATGACCACAATGCCTATGCGCACTGCTTGGCGCAGTGCTACGTGGAGGCCGACCTCGAGGGGGTGCAGGCGGACGCGGAGCGGCTGCTGCGAGAGCTAAGCGCGCTGCCGGGTCGTGCGGGCTGGTTCACCGATACGTTCTGTCTGCGGTCGCGCTTCTTTCAGCCGCACAACGGCGAGCGGGTGGATGCGATCCGCGAGGAGATCGAGCGCAAGGGGCTACCGTCGCCGCTGCGCGCGGTGGTGCTCACGTCGCTGATGGAGGCGGCCGATCGCGTCGATTCCACCTGTGGGCTGCACATGGCCTATGTGAAGCAGTGGGCGCCGCGCTCGTTCAAGGCGCTCGAGCTGCGCATGCCGGCGGTGGTGCCGGGCGTGGCGGCGGGGCCCTGTCGAGCGCTGCGCATGGACGCGAACGCGGCGGTGCGCGAGCTCGAGGTCGACATTGCGTACATCGATCCGCCCTACAACCAGCACAGCTATCTCTCGAACTATCACATCTGGGAATCGCTGGTGCTGTGGGACGAGCCCGAGGTGTATGGCGTGGCGTGCAAGCGGGTGGACTGTCGCGAGCGCAAGAGCGACTACAACTCCAAGCGGCGACACACCGATGCGTTCGCCGATTTGATCGACTCGACCCGCGCTCCGCTGCTGGTGATCTCGTTCAACAACGAGGGCTATCAAGCGCGCGCGCAGCTCGAGCAGCTGCTGTCGGCGCACGGTGAGGTGTTCGTGATCACCACCGACTTCAAGCGCTACGTGGGCGCGCAGATCGGGATCTACAACCCCGCGGGGGCCAAGGTCGGCAAGGTCAGCCACCTGCGCAACGAAGAGCACATCTACCTGGTCGCTCGACCGGAGCTGCTCGAGCGCGTCCCTGGGGCGCTCGAGCGGCTCGAGCAGCTCGCCACGCCGTCAGCGGGCGGCAGCAGCAGCAGCGTGGCCGGCCTCGACGAGCGCTAGCAGGTAGGCCTTGTCGAGCTGCAGCAGCATGCGGCCGATGGTCTCCGTATCCACGCCCACGTCTTCGAGCAACATCACCACGACCATCGAGTCGTCGGTGGCCACCGCCCGCTCGAACTCGTCGAGGACACCGGAGGAGAACAAGCGCTGACCGATCTCGGCGTCGGCTTCCTGAGGCATGACGATCGAGCTTCTAGCACGAAGCGGCTCACTTCGACGCGGTCGCGGTCGCAGTCGCGGTCACCGTCGCCGACGCGGTCGCGGTTCGCTTGCGCTTGCGCGGCGTCGCGGGCGTGCGGCGCAGGATCCCGGTGCTCGGGCACACGTACACCGGCGATCGTCGAGCGCTCACGGGCGTACCCAGGACATACGAATATTCGGTGCCGTAGGCGTGGTGCGGCTTACCCGAGATGATCTGCACATGACGCGCGACGTACTCCCGCGCGTGCTCCCAGATGTGCAGCTGGACCGCGTTCCCGGGGTCGATGCGCGCTCGCAGCTCGCCGTAGACGGCGCTCCAGGGGCGATCGACCTGCGAGAGCAACCACCGCCGCAGCGGCCCGAGATTCTCGCTCAGCCACTTGGTGCCGCCGCGATGTCGGCTGATCGGCTCACGCAGCGGCGCATCTTGCAACGGTCCGCGCCAGCGACTGCGTCGCTTGCCGCGCCAACCTCCACGCGGGTGCTCGCACAACACCTTGGCCATGTCCGGTCGCATCTTCGATCACGAGTCCTCGGGCACGACGGCGTCGGCCTGCGTTGGATGGAGACGCCAGCACATCACGGGGCGCTGGGTGGTGAGCTCGCGGCGGCCTTGCCAAGCCTCGGTGCGGCGCGTGGCCTGCTCGTTTTCGTGCAGGTGTCGCGTGACCGCGCGGTGCAGGGCCTCGAGGGCGCCCGCGAGGTTGCGCGCTTGGCTGCGGTGCGTGTCGCAGTGCGCGGCGACGCCGGTGGGACGATGGGTGATCTGCACCGCGGTCGCGCGCTTGTTCACGTTCTGGCCGCCGGGGCCGCGCGAGCGCACGAAGCGAACGTCGAGCTCGCTGCGCGGCAGGGGTGGGGTCGGGCCCGGCTCACCGGCATCGAGCTCCACCGCGGCGAACCACCGCCGCCGCGCTCGCGGGCCTCGCAGGTCCGCGGTGAGCAGGTGCGTGCCCACGAGCTCGGGCACCGCGGCCGTGGCTCCGCCGAGCCGCAGCATCACCCGCCCCGGCGCCTCGGGATCGCCGTGGCGCTCGACCGCCTGCACGACCACCCCGCACGCCACCAGGCGCTCGCACAGCGCAGCGGTCAGCATCGCCACGAAGCGCCGCGCCGGCCACGGACCGCGGCCGGCTCCGATGCGAAGCGTGAGCCCAGCGCTCATCGCTTCACCGTCACCACCGGAAGGAGCGAGGCCACGCGCGTGGCCACGCCCGCCTGCTCGAGCGCGGCCACGACCGGCTCGATCGGCTTGTACACATCTTGGTGCTCCTCCCACAGCAGCTCGGGGCGATCGCAGAGCACGCGACCTCCGTGCGCGGTGCGGGTGAGATCGGTCTTGCGATAGCGGTGCATCAAGCGAGCCTTCGCCTCCGAGCGCGGGATCTTGCGACCCGCCCCGTGGGCCACCGAGCACAGGTGCGCCGCGTTGCCGCGCCCGCGCAGGATCCAGCTCGCGTTGCCGCGGCTGCCGAGCGTGACCGTGAGCTCGCCGGCACCCGCCGGCGCGGCCCCCTTGCGGTGCACCCACGAACCATCGAGGCTCTCGCTCGGGCGCACGTCGTTGTGGACCAGGTCGAGCGCGCCGCCCAAGCGATCGACGCGCGCGGAGCCGACGGCCTCGAGCACGCGCCACACCAGCAAGGCGCGGTTGGCCTGGGCAAAGCGGCAGCAACCGGCAAGCTCGCCGAGGTAGCGCGCGATCTCCTGCGGCTCGTGGAGCGGATGCGACTGCCAGCGAAGGATCAACGCATAGCCCAGCCCGCGCGAGCCCGAGTGCGCGAGCACGACGTGCGCACCGCGGTGAAGACCCGGCAGCGCGTCCTCTTCCGCCACCTGGTCGACGCGCGCGAGCTCGATGAAGTGGTTGCCGCCGCCGGTGGTGCCGAGCGCCTCGCCGTGGCGAAGCTCTCGCAGCTCCTCGGGGATCGGACCGCTCGGACCGAGCGGCTCGCCCCAGGTCACGGTATCGACCCACTCGCGCAGCGCCTCGGGCATGCCCGGCAGCGCAGCCAGCCCGCGCGGGCCGCCGTGCCACGCGGCCTCGAGCGCCTCGAGCGGATCCACGGCCAGCGCCGGAGGATCGACGGTGGCCTGCTCGATGCGACGCAGCCACTTGCTCGAGGCCACGAGCTTGCGCGCGACCACGGCCGTGACGCCGCAGCCCGCATCGGATCCCACCAGCGTGGGATGCACGTGCGAGGTCGAGGCCGTGACCATGCCGATCGGAATCCCCGGGCCCGGGTGGAGATCGGGCATTCCGACCGCACGCGTACACCCCGGAAGACCGGCGACCCGACGCAGCTGCGAGACCGCGTCGGCTTCGATGTGAACTCCGGGACCCTCGATCACCTCGATGGTGGACCCGGGAATGCTGAGCGTGCCCATGATGACGAGCCCATTGAGCACGTCCCGTGCCATCTGAAATCATTGCGTTTCTCGTCGGTAATGGTGCGTTTCTCACCATGCTGTATGATGAGCTACGCACCATCAACGGTGCATGATTCACCATGCCACGTTGTCTGCTTACTTGGTCGGATCGCGCGGCGACCGTGCGCGGCGAGCCGCCGCCGCGACAGGGCGCGCCCGACCTCGGGCCGGTGCTGCGGCTGCTCGAGGAGACCGATGTCGAGTACTGCCACGTGCGCGTGCTGACCTCGCCCGTCGGCGAGCCCTCGGCGCGCATGCTCATGGCGAAGATCGCCGAGCGCGGGCCCGCGGTGGATCTGCGGGTGCTGCCGATCACCGACCCTTCGGATCACGGCCAGATCTTCGCCGCCGTGCGCGGGGTGACCGACGGCTTGCCGAGCGCACCGCTCGACGTGTGCCTCTCCGCCGGCACCCCGCAGATGCAGACCGTGTGGGTGATCATGGTGGAGGCCGGGCTGCTGCCCGCGCGCATGCTGCAGGTGATCCCGCCCGCGTTCGTGCCCTCGGTGCATCCCCGCTTCATCCGCGAGGTGCGACTCGAGATCGATGGCTTCCCGGAGATCCGCGCGCTGCAAGAAGAGGTCGTGCGCCTGCGCGCCGCGGGCCGCCGTCGCGTGGTCGTGGGCGACAGCCCCGCGATGAACGAGCTACAGCGCCGCCTCCAGCGGGTGGCTCGCAGCGACATGCCCGTGCTGATCGAGGGTGAGACCGGCACCGGCAAGGAGCTGGCCGCCCGCGCCGTGCACGAGGCCAGCCCGCGCGCGGCGGGTCCGTTCGTCGCCGAGAGCTGCGGTGCATTCGCCGAGGGCGTGCTCGCCAGCGAG
This sequence comes from Nannocystaceae bacterium, assembly GCA_041600735.1. Classification (GTDB taxonomy): domain Bacteria; phylum Myxococcota_A; class Polyangia; order Nannocystales; family Nannocystaceae; genus Paraliomyxa. The sequence goes on along the minus strand of JBFIJN010000165.1, from coordinate 3,405 downwards.
CTGTTCGGCCACGAGCGCGGCGCGTTCACGGGCGCCCACGCGCGACGCCGCGGTCTGTTCGAGCAGGCCGACGGCGGCACCCTGTTCCTCGACGAGGTCGGCGAGATGAGCCCACGCGTGCAGGTGATGCTGCTGCGCGTGCTGCAAGAGGGCACGCTGCGCCGCGTGGGGGGCGAGCGCCCGATCGAGGTCGACGTGCGCGTGATCGCGGCCACCCACCGCGACCTGCCCCAGATGATCGCGCGCGGCGAGTTCCGCGAGGATCTCTACTATCGGCTCTCGGGCACCGCCCTGCGCGTCCCCGCGCTGCGCGAGCGCCCGAGCGATCTCGAGCGCTTGGTCGCATGCTTCCTCGACGAGCTCGGCGGCCCCCGCCCCTGGCCCACCCCCGCCGCCTGGCAGTGTCTGCAGCGCTACCGCTGGCCCGGCAACGTGCGACAGCTCCGCGCCGAGGTCGTGCGCTGGACCGTCTTCTGCGATCGCGAGGTCCACCTGGAGGACCTCTCGCCCGAGCTACGCGAGGAGCAGACCGAGCGCGTCGCCGAGCCCACTGCGGGTGCATTCAGATCCGACCGCGCGAACACGAGCGCGCCTGCAACCACGCTCGCCGAGGCCGTCACCGCGCTCGAGGACCAGCTGATCCGCGAGGCCCTCGCCCGCGAAGGCAGCCTCATGGGCGCCGCCCGAGCGCTCGCGATCGACCGCAACACCCTCAAGCGCAAGCTCCGTCGCATGGACGCGCCGTAGCTAGCGAAGCCGCGTCAGCTCGGCCACGCCATCGCACAGGGAAGCCGGCGCAGAGCTCGATCCCGGCTGCTCCGGCCACGCCCGAACCGCCGCGACGATCGCCTCGGTTGCCCGCTCGCCATGTCGCCGCGTGAACTCGGCCTTGACCGACTCGAGCTCGCTCAGGCCGGGCGCACCGAGCAGCGCCAGCAACCACGTCTCGATGCTCCATGTAGGGACCGGGGTTGCGATGCGCTCATCCGCTCGTCGCGGCTCGAGCTCCTCGGCTTGGAGCTGCCGATCGAGCTCGCGCTTGCGCTCGTCGACGCCAACACGATCGCCATCGCGCACCGCCACGAGGCACAGAGCCTTCTGGTGGCGCTTGCTCCTCAGCACGCGAACCTCGCTCGGGTAGCGCTTCCTCACCCATGCCTCGGCCGCACCCTGCCCCGAAGGCGCGCAGTCGAAGCGAATGCGACGCTGGGTGTCGAACCCCAGCGAGGCAAGCAACCGGCGCAGGAATCGCTCGGTGAGCTTGTCCTCGCACAGCACCACCCCACGGAGCTCCGCGGGGCTCGGGCTACTCGACATCGATGAGCCCCCGCAGTAGCTGCTCGGAAGCGCGGAGGCCGTCGTCACGCGAGAACACGTCGCTGCGAACGCGGACCGGGCCGCCATTGGCTCGCTCGAACCACAGCGTTCGCTCGGCCGCCAGCGCGTCGATGACCTCCGGGTGGTGGGAGATCATCAAGAGCTGACCTTCGTTGCCGAGCGCGTCATCCAGCGCGGTCAACCAGGGTCGAATCTCGGTGAGGCCGACGAAGTTCTCCGGCTCGTCGAGCATGAGCATCCGCGGTGCACTGCGTTGCTCGACCAGCAGTGTGTAGAGGACGACGAGCGCGCGTTGGCCATCGGACAGCGCCTGGAACTCGAGCTCGTATTGCCCGCCTGCGGCCGAATCGAAGCGAACGACGAGGTCACGAGAGCGCCCCTGCTTGCCGGCACCCACGAGGGCTAGCGAGCGAAAGTCGGGGATGGCGCGGCGGATGCCCTCGAACAGCTCGTGGAGCTCGCCGCTGCGCTCCTGCGCCAGGTGCCGGTACCACGAGGCGAAGTTCTCGCCGGTGGAACGCAGCAGAGGATCTTCGTCGGCGGTCACCGAGTCGATTAGCGTTGGGATGAGCTTCAGCTCCCGTATGCCCCTCACGTGCTCGAGAAAGCGAAACAGCTCGGTATTCTCGCGACGCGCCTCGACCTCGGGCAGGAACGAACGCGCGCTGCGAAAGGGAAAGTGTGCGCCCTCCGTGCCGTCGTTGCCGTGCAGATGGACCTGGCCATCACGATACGCAAAGAGGACCTGGCCGTTGCGCTCGACGATCTCTTCGACGAGGGCCGCTCGCTTGTCATCGCCGTCATGACGCACGCGCAGCGAGTACTCGAAGAGCGCGTCGTCGAGGCGAACATCGAGCTCGAAGCGCTGCTCGATGCGCGAGTCCCAGCGCGTCAGGTCTGCCGCGGAGAAGATCTGCCCGACCTCGGCACCGGATCCCAGGTTCTCCGCGATCCCGGCGATCACATCCATGAACGAGCTCTTCCCGCTGCCGTTGAGGCCAAGGAGGAGGTTCACGCGGCCCAAGCGCACCTCGAAGCTCGAGAAGGACCTGAAGTTGTCGATGTAGACCCGCTCGATCACGACAGCGCTCCCGAGCATCCCTTAGCACAGCTGGTGTGTGTCTCGTCCGGCCGCGGATCCGGGCTCCACGCCGGTCGCTCCTGCGCGGGGTGCGTGAGCAATGCGACGTGACCGCGCTTGAACGGCTCTCAGGGCCCGCTCAACGCCGTACGGACCGGGGCACGACTTGCCCGACCCCCGTCGCTGAGGTAAGCCCCACGCCAACGAGGGTCCGTACCGCTGTCCGACGAGCTCACCAGTCTTGGCGACGAGCCGCCCCGGCTGTTCAAGTTTGGCCTGGAGATGCCCCTCGTCCGTCGGGTGGTGAAGCTCGGCGTGTGGGTGGTGCTGGCGATGTTCACCCAGTACCTGGTGAACGTGGCCGACAACGCGATGGTCGGTCGCCTCGACGGCGACGAGGCCACGGTGTCACAAGCCGCGGTCGGCGTGGCGATGCCGTTCTTCTGGGCGTTCGGCGGCTTCTTTGCCGCGGTCGGTGCGGGCACGCAGGCGATCACGGGGCGGCGCTACGCCGAGGGTGACTACAAGGGCGCGGGCGCGGTGCTGTTCAACGGCCTCGTCATCGCGGTGTTCGCCGGCCTGCTCGGCATGACGCTCGGCTACCTGGCCTGCCCCAAGGGCGTGGGCTTCCTCGCCGAGGGCGGTGGGCAGCAAGAGGCGCTGGCCATCGAGTACGCGCAGATCCGCATGATCGGCGTGGCCGGCATGGTCGTGACCTTCGCCTACAAGGCGTTCTTCGACGGGGTGGGCCGCACGTACGTGCACCTGTGGGCCGCCGTCGCGATGAACTTCTTCAACCTCATCCTCAACTACTTCTTCATCTACGGGAACGACACGCTCGGGATCCCCAAGATGGCGCTGGCCGGGGCCGGGTATGCCTCGGTGATCAGCACGTACCTCGGGCTGGCCATCATCGCCATCGTCGCGCTGAGCAAGCAGTACCGCACCCGCTACGTGTTCTACCGGCTCAGGCACTTCGATCCGCG
>JBFIJN010000164.1:0-16513 GCA_041600735.1 Nannocystaceae bacterium | reverse complement strand
TCAATGCGTCGAACGACGACCGATCGAGCCCGGCCGCGGCCAGGATCTCGTCGGCTCGAGCCGGCTCGGCCTCGATCTTCGCGGCGAGGTCCGCCGCCTTCACCACTCGCGGGTCGAACGCGTCGGCCTTGGCCTCGTCGGGCTTGGCCTCGTCGGCCTTGGCGTCCGCAACCTTTGCATCACCGGCCTTCACTTCACCGGCCTTCGCATCACCGGCCTTCACGTCACCGGCCTTCACGTCACCGGCCTTCGCGTCACCGGCCTTCGCCTTGGTGTCCGTCTTGCCTTCTTCGCCCTTGTCGCAGGCACCGAGTGCGAGCGAGAGGGTCACCACGGTCGTCCACAGGATCTTGCGTGTCGTGCTCATGGCTCAGCCTCCCTTCTTGGACTCGTGCGCGGCCTTCTTGGCCTCCATGGCGCTCTTCTTCGCTTCCATGGCGGCCTTCTTCGCCTCCATCGCGTCCTTCTTGGCATCCGCGGCGCTCTTCTTGGCGTCCTTCTTGGTCTCCCCCGCGTGCTTCTTGGCCTCCTCCGCGTGTCGCTTGGCCTCTTCCGCCTCCCTCTTCGCGTCCTTGGCTTCCTTCTTCGCGTCCTTGGCGTCCTTCTTCGCGTCCTTGGCCGCGTCCTTGGCGTCCTTCTTCGCGTCCTTGCGATCCTCCGGAGTGTCGGCCGCCTTCAGGTCTTCGCGGGCGTCCTCCAGGTCTTCGCGGGCGTCCTCCAGGTCTTCGCGAGCCTCGCGGAGATCCTCGCGACTGTCGCGGAGATCCTCGTGCGCCGCCTTGAACGCCTTGCGCATCTCCTCGAGCTCGGCCTTGCGCTCGTGCAGCGCGGCCTTGCGCGCCGCATGGATCTCGAGCGCGAGCAGCTTGATCTCCTTGCCCTCGGCGCGTAGCGCCTTGCGCTTCTCCTGGAGCGCCTTCTTGTGGAGCCGATTGCTCTCGCGCAGCGCGGTCACGCGCAGCTCGAACGCCGCGCGCTCCTCGGGGGTCATCTCCGCGAGCTCTTCCTTGCGGTCGCGGATCTTGACCGCGATGTCGTGGGGGTCGACGCCTTGGGCCAGCTGCCGCTTCACGAACCAAGCGAGCCCCTTGCGCTTGCCCTTGTCCTTGATGGACAGGGTCTCGGCGGCAACGATCTCGGCGGTGAGGCCAGCGCTCAGGCCAGAGTCGGCCGCAGTGGTGACCACCTCGACGAGCTCCTCCTCTTCAACGCCGGCTTCGCGAGCATCGGCGATCACGATCGGGAGATCGATGACGAGCAGGATGTCGTCTTGCTCGGCCTCTTCGGCGGTGACCTCCACATTGGCGGCGACCTCCAGGGCTGCCGTGGGCTCGGCCGCAATGGATGACAGTGCAGGGAGGGTCATGGCCGCGCCAAGCGTCAGGGCCAGGGTCTTTCGAGTGCGAATCATGGGTGATCCTCCGATCACGAGGGTGGGGTTTTCGGGCAAGTGCACGCCAGCAGCAAACGACCGCGCCCGGGGCACGGCAGCTCATTGGCTCACACAGGGGTCACGCTACGCGGGGTGCCACGGCGCATGCAACCCACGCGCGAAGGTTGCACCAGCTCAGGGCACGCCGCGCGAGCCGGGTCCCGAGGGCGTGGCCACCCACTCGCTGCTACGCGCATGGGCGACCCGCTGCCACGATGCATAGGCGAGCAAGCCCAACGTACCGATCAACACCGTCAACCCCACCGCACGCCGCAGCTTCAACGCACCGCGCGCCGGCGGCTCGGGCTCCACCGGTACGATGCGAAACAGTCCCGAAGGCGTGGCCTCGGGTCGCGGCAGATCGACCTCGGGGATCCGTTGCATCGACAACGATCGCGGCGCGGCACCACGCGAGCGCTCGGTCAGCGGGAGGGTGCGAAGGTCGGTCGAGATCCGAGACATCGGAGAACGGCGACGGCCATCATAGCCCTCACGCCCGTCATGGATTGCAGCACGAACGCCGGTCTACCGTAAAAAAACGACGATCGGTGCGTGCGCCGCCGCTCCGAAAGATCCCCCACCGAAGCCTACTGCGCAGCCCCCGCACCAACCTCCGCATCCCCCGCACCAACGCCCCGCCCGCGCCACCGCAAGACCCCACCCTCGCAGGACCCCACGCCAACCACCTCGGGGTCGCTCGCCACCGCGAGAACCCCCCACCAACCACCTCGGGGGTCTCGCCACCGCGAGCACCCACGCCAACCACCTCGGGGCTCGCTCGCCACCACGAGACCCCACGCCAACCAAATGAAATGGCCCCCTTGGGGGCCACCTGGTTGCTCGCTACCGCGAGACCGGCCGCGGGGGGCCCAAACTAGCCCACCCTAGCTCCCCTTGCGGAGCTCGGTGAGGACTTGCTTGGCGAGGGCCTTGAGGGTGTCGAACACGCCGACGCCCGTCGTGGCCACGCCCTCGAACTCGGGGACGCGGGTGGGGTTGAGCACCTCGGAGAGCTCCTCCACCGGGACGACCGAGGGCAGGTCGCGCTTGTTGTACTGCACGCAGTACGGAAGCTTGTCGAGGTCGTAGCCCTGCTCGGTGAGATTGTCGCGCAGGTTCTCGAGGCTCTCGATGTTGGCCTCCATGCGCTCCATCTGCGAGTCGGCCACGAAGCACACGCCGTCGACGCCCTTGAGGATGAGCTTGCGGCTCGCGTCGTAGAAGACCTGACCCGGCACCGTGTAGAGATGGAAGCGGGTGCGGAACCCACGGATCTCGCCCAACGACAGCGGCAGGAAGTCGAAGAACAAGGTGCGCTCGGTCTCGGTCGCGAGCGAGATCATCTTGCCCTTCGCGTCGGCGTTGGTCTTGTTATAGATGTACTGCAGGTTGGTCGTCTTGCCGCACAGGCCCGGGCCGTAATAGACCAGCTTGCAGTTGATCTCGCGGGAGCTGTAGTTGATGAACGACACGGGGCGGACCTTCGGCGCTGCGACCTATGAGCTTGGACGGGCCTGAGAGATGCAGCGCAGACCAGTCGAGTGACTAGTCGTTGAACAGGTTGTCGATGTCCGCGTCGGTGATCTCGGCGAAGACGTTGGCCGCCTGCGGAGACTGGGCCTTCTTGGCAACATCCTCGAGGACGGCCTCGAGCTCGGTGCCAGCCTTCTTGACGCGGAGCCTCACGAGGCCGTGGGTCGTGTTCTTGTCGAACAACACCACCAGGATGACCCGGCGGCCCACGATCGTCATATTGACGCTGATGCCCTTGCCCTCGTGAAACTGGCCGGTGAACTCGTCTTCCTCGATCAGCTTGGCGATGCCACCGGTAGCGGCGACGTTGCCAGCGACGAGCGAGCTGAGCGACGTGGTGTCGAGCTCCTGGGCCGAGCCGGAGGCTGCGATGAGCTGGCCGTTCTTGTCGACCACCAGGATTGCCCGTGCGCGCGAGTCCTGTTGGAGGCGGTCGGCCACGGACTGGATCCGCCGCACTTCCTCCTCGTACATGACGAGCTGGGCGCTGAGATTGGTCAAGGGGAAACTCCTGAGGAACGAAGCTCGGCCCGATCAGCGGAGGGGCTGGGAGCGGGGCGCACGAAGGCCCGCCGTGGGCAGCAGGGCCGGAAGCGGGGCCCAACCTAGCAGACTCGATGATGCAAGTCCACGGGCGCCAAGGCGCTCGCGCGCGGCTCTGCGTGGTCCAGCTCTCGGGGTCGCCCTCGACCCTCTGGCCGCTTCCAAGGGCCCCTGCGCCCGATTCCGCGTGGGGCGGCCCGACTCAGGCCGGGGCGCCTCGGGCCGTGGGGTGCGACTCGGGGTCGATCGGCCCGTGTCGGCCCGTGCCCGTGTCGGCCCGCGGATGAGGGAGAGATCTAGAGGCGCCGCCGATCTTCGAGCGCGCGGTGCAACGTGGTGACGTCGGCGTACTCGAGCTCGCCACCCACCGCGACCCCCGACGCGATGCGACTCACCCGAATCCCGAGCGGGCTGATGAGCTTCGAGAGGTAGAGCGCAGTGGCATCGCCCTCCACGTTGGGACTGGTGGCCACGATGATCTCCTCCACCGGCGCCTGCGAGGGGTCGTCGTGGAGGCGCGCGAGCAAGGCCTCGATGCGTAGATCACCGGGGCCCACGCCGCCGAGCGGATCGAGCACGCCGTGGAGCACGTGGTAGACCCCGCGAAACACTCCCGTGCGCTCGATGGCCATGCGGTCTTGCGGCTGCGCGACGACGCAGATCGTGGTGTGATCGCGGCGCGCGTCGGCGCAGCGCGGGCACACCTCGTCGGAGGTGAAGTCGCAGCACGAGCGACACAGACGCAGCTCGGCGTGCACGCTGCCGATGGCCTCGGCGAGCGCGCGTAGATAGTCGGGGTTGGAGCGCACCATGGCCAGCGCCAGGCGCATCGCCGATTTCTCGCCGATGCCCGGCAGCCGGGCGAGCAAGCCCGACAAGCGGCGCAAGGGGTCGCCCCCCCCGCCGCGGCGCTCGTCGTCGCGCGCGCTCACAGCCCCGGAAACTGACCGGCCAAGCCGGGCGGCAGCAGGGAGCTCATGCGCTGCTGGGCCGACTCGTTGGCCTTCTCGCGCGCCTTGTCGAGCGCCGCGTTGACGGCCGCGGTCACGAGGTCTTGCAGCATGTCGCGATCTTCACCCATCACCGCGGGATCGATGGCCACGCTCTTGATGCGCAGGCCCGCGGTGGCGACGACCTTGACCATCCCACCGCCCGCGGCGCCCTCGACGATGACGTTGTCGAGCTCTTGCTGCATCTGCTGCATCTGCTCTTGCATCTGCTGGACCTGGCCCATCATCGCCCCGATGTCGAACTCGCTCATGGGCGCAGGATAGCGCAACCACGCGGGCCGATGGGCGAGAGGCGCGCGGGCTCGCTCACCCCTCGTGCAGGGGCTTGGTACCGAGCAGCTGGGCATCGAAGGTGCGCAGCAGCGCCTGAATGCCGGGGTGCTCCCGCGCCTCGGCTTCGACCTCCGCGCGGTGCCGAGCGCGGCGCTGCTTGATCACGAGGTCGAGGCTGGGAAGCTCGGGCCCCGGGCTGCCCTCGACGAGCTCGAGCGTGAACGGGGCGCCCAGGTGATCGCGGGTGGCCTGCTCGACCTGAGCGCGAACCTCGGGCTCGCGCGAGATCTTGGTGTGCGCAAAGCTGCCGCGCGGCGCGGCGACGCGCAGCACCCCGTCGGCGAGGCTCACGAGGCCGACCTGGTCGAGCACCGCCGCGACGAACTCGTCGGCCTCACGGATGCGGGTGACCAGCTGCTCCCACGCCTCGATCGGCTCGAGGCCTTCCCAGGCGATCACGCCCTCGGCCGGCGCGGAGGGCAGGCAGAGGCCGACGCCCATACGGAGGTTGGGGTCGGGGGGCGGATCGGCGGGGGTCGCTGGGGTCGCGACGGAAGGCGCGGGCTCGCTCGCGCGCTCGTCCGCCCCGATGACGATTCCCTCCTCGCGACCCTTGTCGAGCCACTTGGCCATGAAGGGGCTCAGCTCGGGGGCGGGAGTTGGTGCGGGCGCGGGCGCGGGCGCGGGTGCGGAGACTGCCGCGGGTGCGGAGACTGCCGCGGGTGCGGGTGCTGCTGCTGCCGCGGGTATTGGTGCTGCCTCCGCCGACGGCACGACGGATAGCGGCGCCCGGGCCGAGGTCTCGACGCGAAGATCGCCCGGCGGCTCTTCGTAGGGCGGAGGCTCGGGCACGAAGCCGCGACTGGGTGGCGGCGGCTCGAACGACGAGGGCGCCTCGAACGACGGTGTCGCGAACGAGGGCGCCTCGAACGACGGCGCAGCAAACGAGGGCTCGGCGCGTCGGGCCGGACGGGGCGGCACGCTGCGACTGGCGGGCGCGCCACCGCTCGCACGTGATCCCGCACCACCACCACGCCCACCACCGCCGGCCGGTGGCGGCGCGCCGCGGCCGAGCGCATGCAGCTGATCGACGAGATCGCCCAGCGGGATCACCGGCTCGGCGCAGGCGAGCTCGAGCAGGCCCATCTCCACCAAGAGCCGCTGCGAGCGCGACTGCGGCAATCGATCGATCACGCGCGAGAACCGATCGAACAGCTGCCCGAGCACGTTGGCCTCGACCTTGTTCCCCAGCGCCCGCAGCTGCGCGAGCTCGGCCTCGGTGGCGTCGGGTAGCACCTCGGCCGTGCCACACACCCGCAGCACGGTGAGGTCGCGCAGCAGCTCGAGCACTTGCAGGCTGAGCACCGCGAGATCGTTGCCTGCGATCACCAGCGCATCGAAGCGCTTCATCGTGTCGGTCGGGTCGCCGTCGAGGATCGCGCCGACGAGCCCGTGCAGCGCGCTCGCGTCGGCCTGCCCCAGCAAGCGCCGCACCTCGTCCTCGGTGACGTGCTTGGAATCCTCGGAGAACGCGATCACCTGATCGAGCAGCGTGAGCGAGTCGCGAACCGAGCCCTCGCCCGCCCGCGCCACGATGCGCAGCCCGCCGTCTTCGACGGTGAGACCCTCCGACACGAGGATCTGCTTGAGGTAGGCCACGAGCTCGCTCGGCGCGACGCGCTTGAAGTCGAGCCGGTTCACCCGCGAGAGGATCGTGGGCAGCACCTTGTGCGGCTCGGTGGTCGCGAACACGAAGCTGACGTGCGGCGGCGGCTCCTCGAGGGTCTTGAGCAACGCATTGAACGCCGAGGTGCTGAGCATGTGCACCTCGTCGATGATGTAGACCTTGCGCCGTGCCGTCTGCGGCAGGTAGTTGACCTGCTCGCGGAGGTTGCGAATGTCGTCGACCGAGTTGTTGCTCGCGCCGTCGATCTCCATCACATCGACCGAGCGACTCTCGCTCACCGCCCCGCACTCCGAGCACACGTTGCACGGGTCGGGCGTGGGCCCCTCGACGCACACCAGCCCCTTGGCAAAGATCCGCGCGGTGGTGGTCTTGCCCAGCCCGCGCGCGCCCGAGAACAGGTAGGCGTGGTGCACCCGATCTTGCTTGATCGCGTTGCCCAAGGTGCGGCCGATGTGCTCTTGCCCGACCATGTCGGCGAAGCGCATCGGTCGATACTTGCGCGCAAGGACGACGTAGCTCACGAGGAACGCAACGTAGCACGAGCCGAGGGCGACGAGCCAAGGGCGCGGCGGAGCCCGCGAGGGCGGTCGCAATCGAGATTCAAGGGCAGGGCACCGCGATGCTGAACCTCACCGGTCCTTGCGCCTCCACGGGCTTGCTGACACGGATGAGGTTCAGCCCCTCCGTGATGTCGAAGGCCTCGAGGATCAGGCCCTCGCCGGGTGCTTCCGACGACAGCCGGGCGAACGGGGTCGAGCAGCCACCGCCGCAGCCGCGGACGACGAAGTCCACGGGATGACCCTCATAGATATAGATCAGTGCGAGCGCCGGAGCCGGCGCGTCGATGAGGATGTCCTTCCACACCATGTCGTCCTGCACTCCAGATGCCCCGTCGGCACACGAGAGCGAGAGATCGACCCGGATGCGATCATCACCCGCGGCGCACGCGAAGATCGGAATCGACGGCGGGGTTAGCTCGCACTCGAACCACATGGGGGAGAATTGCGCGACCTCGCAGCCTGGGCCGGAGGCCTCGAACGCATCGACGTCGAGGCGGAGATCGTGTCCGATGTGCTCGATGGACGGCTCGGCGAGCTCGGCGAGCGTCATTCCCGGGGCGCTGGCTTGCACGAGCGAGACCACGCTCGACAGGCCGTACTCGTCGACGAGAAAGGAGATGAAGTGTCCCGCGACGGGGTAGTGGACCGCGGGCAGAGCACCTTCATTGTCTTCGACGCTCGCGAACGCGGCCCGAATGTCGAGGGGCTCGGCGATGCCACTCCATTGGAGGTCGGTCCCGAGATAGACGGAAAGTCCCTCCTCGAGGAGTCGATGCTCGCTCACCGAGGACGACGCATGGATGAGCTCGTGTCGATGGCTCAACAACTTGCTGCCGACGACGGTGGTTCCGTCGTCGTGGCCGATACAGCCATACGATTGCTCGGGGCACCCAAAGCCATGGTGAGTCAAGTCGTCGCTCAGGCGATAGTATCGAACCGGGAAAATGGTGTCCGATCGAACGTACTCACTCACCCCTTCCATGTACTCGTTCATGGCGGGCAACGTCGCCGGACAGATCTCTTCGGCGACGTCAGTTCCAAATTCGATGTATTCGCCCCGCCAGGAGATCGGAGGTAGGTCGTGGAGCCCGCTCTCCCCATCGCCGCCGCCCACACACGACAGCGCATGGAGCACGGCAACACAAGCGTAGCGCTGTGTCCTGCTGGGAGCGGGCGTCGTCATTGGCCTTCGTCCGCCTCTAGTTCGACTCGACTAGAGGCCCCGAGGGGAAGATCTCGAGGAAGTGAGGCGCGCCGTCGTTGTCCGCCAGCGACCAACAGCCTTCGGCAGTGCCAAGATCGGCGGGATGAACTCCTGTGACCAAGGCTTGGTCCACCGTGATTACGACGTTGCTGATCTCCGTCGCCCCACCCGAGAAAGTCCCTGGAACCGCCCACTGTCGTCCTGCCAGCAGAGGCCCGTAGCTCGACCCTCCACCTGCTGCACACGAAGGATCGGCGGCGTCGACGTCCGTCGCACCAAATGCCGATCTGCAGTCCTGATCGTGGCCGGCGATGAAGGTGGCGAGCTTGTGAAGCGCTTCCTTGGGGCCTGGCAGCCCCTGTTCCTCAGCCTTTTGGTCGATCCGTACGGACAAGCTCTGACAGCTCGTCTGGATCAGATCGAGGTAGCAACTCTGCGATGCGCTCGAATCGCAAAACGGCTCGGAGACTTCCGCGCAGCAACCCATCACGAGAGGATCCGAGTATTGATCGTCGGCCTGGCCACTGCCAAAGTCCTTGCTGATCGGTACGGGATCCTGATCGACGTCTGAGGCAGCGACCTTCACGTCGAGGGTCAAGGTAGCGTGCAGAGTGCCCGCGCATTGCAACCGAGCCCTCGATTGGCCCTCGATCGGCGAGTCTAGACACGTTGGGGATGGTCCACCGGCCGTGTCATCCGCACCATCGGTGCTCGGCGGCGGCGGCGGCGGTGGCGGTGGGTCAATTATGGTGTCGGCCCCTCCCTCGCCAGCCGAGCTCGAACTCCCTCCCGGACAGCCGCCCTTGCAGCTTAGGAGAGCGACCGCCAGCAAGGCGAGGCGAGGCGAGGCGAGGCGAGGCGAATTGGGCATGGAGGACATCATAGCCGCGGCCTTTCGGCCGGGGGACCCGAGTCCGCAATTGTTTTCGAAAGGCACGACCGTGCCCCGCATGTTCATGGAACATGCGGGCCAATCTGCCGCGATCCGCCCCGCCGCGTCGGCGATCAGCCGAGGCCGACCAAGCACTGGTCGGCGCCGCTCACGGTGACGCCCTTGCCGTCTTCGATGTCGAGCGACTTCACCACGCCGTCTTCGATGCGCATGGAGAAGCGCTTGCCGCGAACGCCGAGGCCGGCCACCGAGATGTCCTGGGTGAGACCCAGCGCCTTGGTGAAGGCGCCATCCCAGTCGGGCAGCAGCGTCACCTTGCCCTCGGCGCCTTGCTCGTTGCCCCACGCCTGCATCACGAACGGATCGTTGACGGCGAGGCAGATGATCTCGTCGATGCCCTTGGACTTGATCTCGTCGGCGCGAGAGATGAAGCCGGGCAGGTGCTCCTTGGAGCACGTCGGGGTGTAGGCACCCGGCACTGAGAAGAGCACCACCTTGCGACCCTTGAAGAGCTCGGCGGTCTGGACCTCGGCCATGCCGTTGGCCGTGAGCCGCTTGAGGGTGAACGCGGGAATCTTGTCTCCAACCTGGATGGTCATTCGTCGCACTCCTGGGCGCGCCAGCGCGCCAAACGCGGCGTGAACGGCCGCGGAAAATTGCGGCCGGACGCTATCATGGGCCGGCCGCCGTGGCTCGCGAACCCCGCGGGCTCATGGAGATCGGCCCCGAAGCGTGATACGAGGGGTGCGGGCTTCGATGACGGACACCAAGCCGCCGCACCCCACGCCCGAGCCGCAAGCTCGTGAGCGTCCAGCCTCCGCCCAGGGAGGACGCGCGGGGCCGATCGGCAGGCAGCCCGAGGTCCCGGCCGTGGGCAAGGCCGTGGCGGGCGCCAAGCCCAAGCCCAGGGCCAAGCTCCCGCCCGCGGGGCCCTCGATGGCCGACATGCTGATCGGCACCGTCGTGGCCAAGCGCTACAAGCTGCTGCACCGCATCGGCGAGGGCGCGATGGGCTGGGTGTTCGAGGCCGAGCACGTGGAGATCGGCAAGAAGGTTGCGGTCAAGGTGCTGCGGCCCTCGCTGTGCCGCTTGCCCGAGGCGGTCAGCCGCTTTCGTCGCGAGGCTCGCGCGGCCACCCAGATCGGCTCCAAGCACATCGTCGACGTGACCGACTTTGGCACCACCGATACCGGCGCGGTGTTCTTCGTGATGGAGCACCTCGACGGCGAGGACCTCTCCACCACGCTGAAGAAGGAGAAGTTCCTGCCGTGGCCGCGGGTGGTGCACATCCTCGAGCAGCTGTGCGAGGCGCTGCAGGCCGCGCACGACACCGGGATCTTCCACCGCGACGTCAAGCCGGCCAACTTCTACCGGGTGAAGGTGGGCGGTGACCCCGACTTCATCAAGATCCTCGACTTCGGGATCGCTCGGCTCGCCAACCCGCAGGACAGCATCGTCACCCAGACCGGGGTGGTGATGGGCACGCCCGACTTCATGGCCCCCGAGCAGGCCATGGGCAAGCACGTGGATCATCGCGCCGACATCTACTCGCTGGGGGCGAGCGCCTATGCGCTGCTCACCGGGCGGCCCCCGTTCGAGGGCGCCAACGAGTACGACGTGATCTACAAGCAGCTCAACGACGATCCGGCGCCGCCGAGCGCGGTGGCTCCGATCGCGGCGGGCATGCCCAAGTGGCTCGATCGCTTGATCTTGAAGGCGCTGCGCAAGGACCCCCAGGAGCGCTACGCCTCGATGCGGGAGATGGGCGAGGCGCTGCGCGATGCGCAGGCGCGCGCGACCAACCCGGAGCTTCGGCCCGAGCTCCCCGAGGAAGACGCGCGGCCGGTCGTGGCTGCCGCCCCGAGCCCGCGCTCGCGCGTCCGCCTGCTGTGGGTCGTGGCGGTGGCGCTCGCCGCCGTCGCGGCCGGCGTGGGTTACACCGTGCTCGCCAACTGAGCACGGCAGCGCCCGCGCCACGGCAGCGCCCGCACCGCGCTACCCTGGCTGCGATGGCAGACGAGCTCTCCCTTCTTGGCCTGCACGAGGGCCCGCTCGCCGAGCTGCGCGCGGCGCTGCACGAGGCGGCGTATGGCGACGCGTTCCTCGCCGAGTGCGAGGCGATCGCCCCGCGCATGCTCGACGCGGTGCGGCTGCCCGCCGTGCACTGGTGGCTGCGCCAGGACCCGCGCGCGGCGGCCGTGCTCGCGCGCTTGTGGGCCTACGGCGACCTCGTCGAAGAAGCGGCGCTCGAGCGCGCGTTCGATCGCGGGTTGATCGACGGCCTGCACGCCGTCGGGGCGCTACGCCGCGTGGACGGCGGGTGGCGCGGCGGGCTGCGGCTCGTGCCGTTCTGTGGGCTGGTGATCGCCTCCGACGAGATGCACGGCGCCGACCCGGTGATGGGCCCCGGCGCGACCACGCAGGCGCTGGCCCAAGCCATCGGTCACGCCGCGGGTCGCGTGCTCGACGTGGGCAGCGGCGCCGGCTCGCTCGCGCTGGTGGCCGCGGCCCGCGGGGCGAGCCAGGTGGTGGGCGTGGATCTGCACCCTCGCGCCGCGCAGTGGGGTCGCATCAATGCTGCACTCAATGGTCTCGAGCTCGAGCTGCACACCGGCGATCTCACCGCTCCGGTGCGCGGGCGGCAGTTCGATCTCGTGGTCGCGCAGCCGCCGTTCGTGGTCAAGCCCGCGGCCGTTGCGGCCACCACCTACTTGCACGGCGGAGCGATGGGCGACGAGCTCACCATGCGACTCGTGTCCGAGCTCCCCGCCGTGCTCGCGCCGGGCGGTCAGGCGCGGATCTTGTTCGACAGCCCCGTCCGCGCCGAGACCCCGCTGTGGCGACGCCTGCAAGACGCGCACGGCGACGACGCGCTCCAGCAGCTGCTGTTCGTGACCCCCGGCAACGCGCCCGAGCTGCAGGCCATCGGCTACGCCGCGAGCAGCCATCCCGCGCTGGGGGCCGACTATGCCGAGGCCGTGCTGCGCTACCGCGCGCACCTGCACGCGCAGGGCATCGAGCGCAGCGAGCACGTGCTCTGCGTGCTGCGCCGCGCGACCGAAGGAGCGGGCATGTCGGTCACGGTCGAGCGGCCCTCGCTCGCCGGGGTCGACGAGGAGACCATCGCACGCACCTGGAGCGGGATCGCGAGCGCTTCGCTGTCCGCCGAGCGATTGCTCGACACCGTGGTGGGCCTGCCCGAGGGCGCGTGGATCGTGCAGGAGCAAGCGATCGATGGCAGCGACGTGCGCCTCGCGCTGCGGCTGCCCGCGGGGCGAGGCGGCAGCGAGGCGCTCAGCGACGCCGCGGCGCTCGTGGTGGATCAGCTGCGCGAGCCCTGCCTCGTGGCCGAGCTGGTGCAGCGCTACGCGCTCGCGTGTGAGGTCGAGCCCCGCGAAGTGCAGGGCGGCGTGCTCGACTTCGTGCGACAGTCGTTGGTCTCGGGGCGGCTCGTGGCCGCGGGGGAGGACGCATGAGCACGCGCAGCGCAAACATCGAGCGGGTAGGGCTGGCGCTCGCACAGGTGGGCCTTGGCATGCTGCTGAGCGGCTGCCCCGGCCCCGAAGAGCCCGCGGGACCGTGCCGCAGCGGGGCAGGCGATCCTGCGCTCACGCTCTCCAACCGCGGTGGCGGGCCCGCGCTGGGCGACGGCGTCGAGGTGCCGGTGTTTCCACCCCCGCAAGGGGGCGTGTTCACCGAGCTCGACATCGCGATCGAGGATCTTGCCGCGGACGACCTCGACTACCTGCGCATCTTGGTCGATGCGGACAGTGGCGACTCGCTGGCCTTCGTGCAGTTCCTCGGCCAGTCGATTCCCTTGCAGTGCAACGACGACGGCATGCTCGCGCTCGAGTACGCACCGGTGGCGTTCATGGACGGGCTGGAGCTCGCCGACCTCGACGGCGTGAGTGCAACGCTGACCGGGGTGCTGGTGACCACGCGAGGGGAGTTCGAAGTGGCGCACTCGATCGTGCTGCGCAGCACGGACTACTGAGCGAACCGCTCCTTCAGCCACGCCCAGACCACCGCCACCCGCGGTACCTCTCGTAGCGCGCGGTGGCCCACCAGCCACAGCGTGCCCTCCGGGAGCGCGGCGAGTGAGGCCGCGAGTGCCTTTCCCGTCTCGACCGCCTTCAGCCCGCGCAGCGTGGCGTAGGGCCGCGGCACGACCATTGCGCCCAGGCCCGCGCGGACGGCCTCGATCTGCGCGGTCATGCTGCTCGTCTCGAACACCACGCGCTCGCGGCTCACGTTGGCGGCGAGCCAGCGCGCATCGGGCAGGTGGCCGAGCTCCTCGCCCCAGCTGACCCAGCGCGTGGCCTCGGGGTCGCGCAGGCGGCCGAGCTTGGCCGCGTGGGCCGGACTGGCCACGATGCACCAGCCGTGCGCGGCCACGCGGGTGGCCACGAAGTCTCCGGCCGCGGGTCGCATGAGCCGCAGCGCCAGATCGGCCTCGTGGCGGGTGAGGTCGGCGTAGCCGATGCTCGACAAGATCTGGATGCGCAGGCGCGGGTAGGCGTCGGCGAGCTCCACCAGCGCGGGCGCCAAGAACGTGTCGACGAGACCGGGCGGCGCGGCGATGCGAACCACGCCCTCGGGGTCGACCTCGAACCCATCGAGCCCCCGCGCAAACTCGAGCGCCGCGCGCTCGACCGCCTCGGCGTGCGGCAACAGCTGCTCCACCGCCGCGGTGGGCCGCACGCCCTCCGGGGTGCGATCGAACAGGCGCGAGCCCACCAGCTCCTCGAGCGCCGCGAGCCGCCGCGACACCGTGGAGATGTTGAGCCCCAAGTCCTCGGCCGCGCGCTTGAGCGAGCCCCGGCGATGGAGCGCCAACAGCACCTTGAAGTCGTCCCAGCGCAGCGAATCTGCCAATTGCATGGATGCAAACCCTACTTCCACATTATCGACTACTCGCGCACCAAAGCAAACCCCATAGTGCCTCCATGGGCAACGAAGACACCCCCCGCGAGATCCACACCATCCTCGGCGCCGGCCAGATCGGCACTCAGCTCGCCGTGTTGCTGGCCGAGCAAGGGCACACCGTGCGGCTGGTGCGACGCGGCACCGGCCCCGAGCTGCCCGGAGTGACGCGCATGCAGGGCGACGTGACCGATCGAGCCTTTGCCGACGCGGCCTGCCGCGGGGCGACGGTCGTCTACAACTGCGCCAACCCGCCCGACTACGCCAAGTGGCACGGCGTGCTCGAGCCGCTCTATCGCGCGGTGCGAGAGGCCGCGGGGCGGGCCGGCGCACGGCTGGTGCAGCTCGACAATCTATACATGTACGGCCGCCCGCCGGCGTCGCCGTTCGACGAGCGCACGCCGATGAATCCGTGCAGCAGCAAGGGCGAGCTACGCCGCCTGCTGGTCGAAGAGCTATTCGAGGCCCACCGCCGCGGCGACGTGCAGGCGACCTCGGGGCGCGCCTCGGACTACTTCGGCCCCGACACGCCCAACGCCATGCTGCTGCGCCCCGACGTCTACGAGCGGATCCTCGCCGGCAAGACGGTGTACGTGCTGAGCAACCCCGACATGCCGCACTCGTACTCGTATACGCCCGACGTCGCCCGCGGCCTCATGGTGCTCGGCTCGCACCCCGCCGCGCTCGGTCGCGCGTGGCACCTGCCCGCCGCCGCCCAGCTCACCAGCCGCGCGCTGCTCGAGCGCTTCGCCGCCCGCGCGGGCACCACCATCAAGGTGCGCCGCGTCCCGCAGTGGGCACTGCGCTCGCTCGGCGTATTCGTCCCGCTGCTCTCCGCGATGGCCGAGATGACCTATCAGTGGGAGGTGCCGTACTTGATCGATGATGGTGACTTTCGCCGCACGTTCGCGGTGGGGCCGACGGAGCTCGACGAGGCGATCGATCAGACCCTGGCGGCGCATGTACAGGCCAGGGGGAAGGCCGCCTAGCGAAGGCGCTCAGCCCCCGCCCGGCGTGCTCGGGGTGCCCATCTTGCGGCCGCCCTTTGGCTCGCTGCTGCCGCCGCTCTTCCCCTTGCTGCTCGGCTGCTCCGCATCTTCCTGCGGCTTGGCGCTGGCGTCGAGCTTGAACGAGGGCTTGCGCTCGGGGTCGCAGTCGGGGGGCGGGCCAAAGCCCTTGGCGTCGAAGGTCCACTCGGTCTCGCCGCTCTTGCGGGCGCGACCCTTGGAGTTGCGATCGGCCTGGGCCTGGATCCGTACGGTGTGCTCGCCGCTGCGCGCGGGCGTGCAGTAGGAGAGCAGGTAGAAGCGCTTGGAGTGGGCGTCGATGCGCTGCGCGACCTTCTCGAACGCGAGCTTCACACTGGCGTCGTCGGTCGCAAGCTCGGTGCCGTCGCGACCGATTGTGCGTAGATCCTCTCCGCCCTGGTCCACGTCGGCGCCCACGCCGATCGCAAACAGCTCGAAGTCGGCGTACTCCTCCTTGGCGAGCGCTTCGTTCATCTCGTCGCGACTCACTCGTGCGGCGCGATCGGTACCGTCGGTGAACACCACCACGGTGCCGAACTTGAGCGGCCGCTTGTCCTTGTCGAGCGCCTTGCGCAGCTCGGCGAGCCCCTGCACCACGGCGCCGTGGAGGTTGGTGCTGGGGTCGCGCGGCTTGTAGGTGCGCAGGCCCTCGAGGCCGCCCTCGACCGAGCCCTTGGCCTCGGTGAAGCGCACCACCGACTGGATGTCCTTCTCGCCATCGAACGCGTACACGGCCACCTTCTGCGACTCGCCCACGCGCTCCACGAAGCCCTGCGCGGCATCGACCACGAGATCGGCCTGGCCCGACTCGGTGATGCTGCCGCTCATGTCGAGCAGCAGCAGCGTGTACATCACGGCCGCGACGTCGGGGTTCTGGATCGTCTGCTTGCTCTCGAAGGTGGAGACGAGCTGGTCGTCCTCGTAGATCGCGAAATCTTCGGCAGCGAGGCCGGCGACGGGCTCCTCGCCCTCCTCGACGGTGAAGAACACCCACACGTTGTTGGGCTTTTGCTGGTCGGAGTTGAGGCGGGTGACCTGTAGCTTGCTGCTGCAGCCCAGCGGCAACAGACCGAGCGCGAGGGCGAGGCCGGCCCAGCGCGGAGAACGACGGCGGGACGAGTGGATGGCGCGCTTCATCGGGGTTGGGAGAATAACAGGCCGAGCCCTCGGCACCTTCACCCGGCCGCGAGCCCGCTGCACTTTGCGCTTGGATCCGAGCCCCGCGGTGTCGTGTGCGGGGGCGCGCTCACGCTGGAAACGAGCGCTCAGAACGGCGCTGTGCGGGGTTGTCTCACCTCGCCGTGGCCTCACCCCCGAACGAGCGGACCGATGGACGCAGGCCGGCGGTCCGGGCGAGCATGACGGCTCCATGCATTGTGCTTCCCGCTTGCCGCTCTTCTTGCTCGCTCTGCCCCTCTTGACCGGCTG
>JBFIJN010000163.1:0-16535 GCA_041600735.1 Nannocystaceae bacterium | reverse complement strand
GCGACCGATCCGCCTGCGTCCCCATGAGCCCGAGCTCCGATCGCGCCGCGCTGATGGTGCAGGCGCTCAGCCACCGCTACCCGGGGGCCGAGCGACTGGCGCTCGACGACGTGTCGCTGTGCGTGCGAAGGGGCGAGCGACTCGGCTTGCTCGGGCCCAACGGCGCGGGCAAGTCCACGCTGATGCGCTTGTGCTGCGGGTTCCTGCCGCTGCTCGAGCGCCCCGGGACTCGCGTGGAGCTGGCCGGCATCGACGTGCGCACGCGCTCGCGTGAGGCCCGGGCCAGCGTGGGCTACCTGCCCGAGCACGTGCCGCTCTACCACGAGCTGCGCGCCCGCGAGCACCTGTCATTTCGCGCGCAGCTCAAGGGGGTGCCGCGACGAGGGCGGCCCGCGGAGATCCAGCGCGTGGCCGATCGCACCGGCATCGCGCACGTGCTCGACACGCCGATCGGCAAGCTGAGCCGCGGCTATCGCCAGCGCGTGGGCGTGGCCGATGCGCTCTTGGGCGACCCGCCGGTGGTGATCCTCGACGAGCCCACGGTGGGCCTCGATCCCAATCAGGTGCGCGAGATCCGAGCGATGCTGCGCTCGCTGGGGGGCGAGCACACGCTGGTGTTCTCGAGCCACATCCTGGCCGAGGTGGAGATGCTCTGCGATCGCGTGGTGATCCTCTCCGAGGGGCGCGTGGTCGCCGATGAAGACCTCGCGGCGGCCACCGCGGCGCAGCACCTGTGGGTGGCCTGGGAGGCGGAGCCCGCGGTGGCTCGGCGCGCGCTCGAGCGGGCGTGGGTGCAGCTCGGGGTGGAGCCGCCGGGCGAGGACGCGATCGAGGGCGACGGCGACGGTGAAGGATCGCAGTGTCGCGCCCAGCTGCACTTGGTCGCGGGCGGGCCTGGGGTGGCCGAGGTCTCGCGCGCCGTGGGCCGGGCCTCGCAGGCCGAGGGCGCGACGATCGTGGAGCTGCGTCCGGGTCGCACGCGGCTCGAGGAGCGCTTTGCCGAGGTCACGGGCGGGACGCTGGCGCGGCGCAGCGCGGAGACGAAGGCCAGCGAGGCCACCGTGCCTGCGGGAGCCGAGCGATGAGCCGCGCCCCGCGACGCGCACCCGCGTGGGTCGTGGGCACGGCCGCGGTCGCGTGGCGCGAGCTGCTCTCGCTGTTCGTGACCCCGCTCGCCTATGTGGTGGGCACGCTGTTCTTGCTGCTGCAAGGCTGGAACTTCGCGCTGCTGCTGCGCGTGCTCAACGATCCGCTCGCCGCCCCCGGGCCGGTGATGCAGTTCTTCTTCGGCGGCAGCTTCTTCATCTTCTGGCTGCCGGTGCTGTTCTTGTGCTCGGCGATCAGCATGCGACTGCTGGCCGAGGAGAAGAAGCAGGGCACGCTCGAGGCGCTGCTCACCGCGCCGCTCTCACCCGCGCAGGTGGTGCTCGGCAAATTCGCGGGCGCGCTCGCGTTCTATGCCTCGCTGTGGCTGCCCACGGTGATCTTCTACGTGCTGCTGCGCGGCGCCTCGGTGCAGCCCGATCTGGGGCCGATCGTGTCCGGCTACCTGGGCACGCTGCTGGTCGGCGCCAGCTTCCTCGCGCTCGGGCTGTTGACCAGCGCGCTGACGCGCAGCCAGCTGTCCGCGGCGATCGGGAGCTTCGTGGTGTGCACGATCGTGCTGCTCGCCGGGTTGCTCGTGGATCAGGTCGAGTCCGAGGCGCTGGCGTCGGCGCTCGCGAGCACGAGCCTGCTGACGATGATGCAGGAGCTCGCGCAGGGCATCGTGGACGGTCGCTGGCTGTGGCTGCACGGGGCCGTGGTGGTGATGAGCCTGGCTGCGGCCGTCGTGGCCGTGGATCCGCGGCGTCGCCCGGGGCACGGCGTGCAGCTGGTGCTGCTCGCGGTGACGGTCGGCCACGTGGCGTGGGCCGGGGCTCGTCACGCGGAGCGCGACGACTGGACCGGTGGGCGCGTCTACTCGCTGTCCGAGCGCGCCGAAGCGGTGCTGGGCCAGCTGTCGCGCCCCGTCGACGTGCGCGTGCTGGTGCCGTCCACGATCGGGGGCGGTCAGCCCAACCCGCTCGCGCAGGAGCTGCGCGAGGTGCTCGGTCGCATGGCGCAGGCCTCGTCGTCGCTGCGCGTGCACCTCGTCGATCCCGATCGCGATCGCCAAGAGGCCGAGCAGCTCGTGGCCGAGTTTGGCCTGGGCGGTCGGGATCTGGCCGATGGCGTGGTGCTGGTGCGGGCAGGGCAGGGGGCCGAGCTGCGCAAGACCCACTTGCTGCCCGGCGATCTGGTGACCTACGCCACGGGTCCCGACGTGCAGGCCACGGGCCCGCGCGTGAAGGAATTCCGCGGCGAGGAAGCACTGCTGAGCGCGTTCCTGCAGGTGAGCGATGCCACCGAGACCACCGTGTGTCACACGCAAGGGCATGGCGAGCCGCCGTTCGACGGGCTCGAGCCGTTCGGCGGGTACGCCCACCTGGGCGACCTGCTGCGCCGCGCCAACCTGAAGCTGCGGCGCGCCGATCTCGACGCGAGCGAGGGCCTGGCGGGCTGTGACGTGCTGCTGGTCGCGGGACCGAGCGGGGTGCTGCCGCCCTCGCAGCTGCGCGTGGTCGAGCGCTTCGCCGAGGCCGGCGGGGACTTCCTGCTGCTCACCGGCGCGGTCGTGCGCCCCGGGGCCGCCGGGCTGGCCGAGCACGGGCTCGAGCCGCTCGCGGCCCGCTACGGGATCGTCTACGGCGATCGGGTGGTCCTGGATCCGCACGGCATGCCGGGCGGCACGCCGCTGCTCTCGTTCACGCTCAACGATGGCTGGGGTGATCACCCGGCCGTGCGCGCGCTGGTGGGACGCCCGGTGAGCTTCGTGCTGGTGCGCGAGCTCTCGCTCGAGGCGGTGCCGGAGGCGGCCGTGCCCGAGGTGCTCGTGCAAGCGGGCGAGGCGGCGTGGGCCGAGTCCGACATCGCCGCGCTGCGCTCGGGCGCCGCCGTCGAGCCCGATGCCGAGGACGAGCGCGGCCCCGATCGGGTGGGCCCGATCCCCGTGGCGGTGGCGGGTGAGCGCGGGGGCTCGCGCATGGTGGTGATCGCCTCGGATCAGTTCGCGCTCAACGCCTACCTGCGCGAGGACATCGCCTACGATCACGGTCGCGATCTGGTGCTCAACGCGGTCGGCTGGCTCACTCATCGCGACGTGCTCCTCGGTATTCGCCCGCGCGAGCGCGAGCACGTGAAGCTGGTGCTGCTGCCCCAGCAGCTCGAGCGCATGACGCTGGTGTGCCTGGTGGGGCTGCCCGGCTTTGCCGTGCTGCTGGGCCTGTGGGTGCTGTGGAGGCGGAGACGATGAGCTGGCGCGAGCGTCTGATCCCCTCGCCGGTCACCGGGGTGCTGCTGGTCACCGCGGCGGTATCGGCCACGTGGGCGCACCTCGACGCGGGTCGTGACGACGCGACGCAGGCCACGCTGGTGTCGACGCGATCGGCCGCGTGGCGCGTGCTGCCCGAGCTCGCGAACACCTCGGCGGCCGGGGCCACGGTCGAGCTGTGGCCCTCGCATGGCGATCCGGTGCGGCTCGTGCCCGAGGCGGGCGGCCATCGGGTGTGGGCGGGCGACGAGGTGCTCGGCCCCGCCGATCCCGAGGCGATGGAAGGCGTGTGGGACTCGCTGCGGCTCGCCACCACCGTGCGCGCCGTGGACGAGGCCAGCGAGACGGGGCTGGGCGACGGCGGTCGCATCGTGGTGCGGCAGGCCGACGGCGAGGTGCGAACGCTCGAGCTCGGGCGGCCCACGGTAGATGGCGCGGGGATCTACGGTGCGGTGCGCGGGGGCGCCGAGGGCACCGAGGGGCTGTGGGTGCTCGAGCAAGAGCTGTCGGTGCTGGTGCAGCAGGCCCCCGAGGCGTGGCTGGCTCGGCGTGCGGTGGTGGTCGAGGCCGCCGAGGTGGTGGCGGTGCGCGAGGGCGACATGATCGTCGAGCGCGGTCTCGACGGGCTGTGGCGCGCGCGGCTCGGCCCCGCGGGCGCGGCCGTGTTGCTCGACGGCGCCGCGGTGGAGACGCGGCTCGATCGGTTGATCTCCGCGCGCCTCGATCCGTTGGTCGAGCCCGTGGCGGGCGACGCCGGTGAGGCCTGGATCGGGCTCGAGGGGCAGGACGGCGTCGATCATGCGCTGCGTCGCCACGGCACGTGCCCCGGGCGAGCTCATCGCGTGCTCGTGGACCGAGGCCCGGGTCGCTGGGGGTGCCTCGATGCCGCGTTGTTCGAACCGTGGCCGCTGCCCGGGCGCGACGCGGGCGACGCGGGCGCCCTGCTCCAGCCGCGGCTCATGCCGCACGAATACGGGCGCGTGCTGCGGGTCGAGCTGCGCGGCGATCGACCGCGCGTGCTGGCGCGCTACGGCGGGGGCTGGCGCATCGAAGAAGACGTGGGGGGGCGGACCTCGGTGTTCGATGTCAGCGAGCCGGAGGTGTTTCGCTGGTACCAGGCGCTGCACGAGGCCGAGGTCTCGCTCGCGCCCGCCGAGGCCGTGTGGCCCCAGGCCAACGAGGTCGAGCTGCTGCTGGTGACCGACAGCACGGTGACCCTGCGGGTGCGCTGCGCGGGCACGGCCCCGCTGCTCTGCCGCCAAGACGACGGCCCGCTGCTGCAGCTGCGACGCGCCGAGCTGCCCGCGCTGGCGTTCGACGTGGATGCGTTCGCGGAGCGCCGCTTGACCGCGCTGCGCGTGGACGAGCTGCGCGCGCTCGAGATCCTCCCGGGACCCGCGGGGGCGCAGGTCGTGCGGCAGAGCGTGCACTTCGATCTCGGGATCTGGCGGCTCGATGCACCCGTGCACCCCGAGGGCGACGCCGCGCTCGATTCTCTGCGGCTCGAGGCGCTGCTGGGGGCGGTGAGCGGGCTGCGAGCGCAGGCCTGGGTCGACGGGGCCGTCGACGTCGCCGCGGTGCGCGTGCTCCGGATCGAGCAGGTGCCGCGACGCGGCCAAGAGCCGGTGCTCGAGCTCGAGCTCCTGCCCGATTGCGTGGTGAGAGTGCCCGGCCAGCGACCCGCCAAGCTCGGTGAGGGGGCCTGCGAGACGCTTCAGCAGGATCTGCTGGTGGCGCGGCCGTTCGAGCGCGGGATCGATCTCGCGCGCGGGCTCGAGGTCACGCTCGAGGGGGAACCCGTCGTTCGGCTGCACCAGCGAGGTGGCGCTTGGGTGGACGAGGGCGGCGGACCGGCGCTCGAGGTCAACGCCTGGTTGCGGGAGCTACACGAGCGCGAGGCCGAGGGGCTGGTGGAGGGCGAGCCGAAACAGGCGCGCACCTGGCAGCTGCGCGTGCTGCCGACGCAAGGCACCGCGTTCGCCTTCGAGGGAGGCGAGGGCTGGGGGCGGATCGAAGGCGCGGGCTGGTACTACCCGCTCCCAAGTTAGTCTCCGCCGCGCACGACCTTCGTCCGCCGCGCACGACCTTCGGGCGTGCCGCGAGGGGATCGAGCCGCGCACGACCTTCGGGCGTGCTGCGAGGGCGTACCGCGAGCGGCACGCCGCGCGCGCTACAGGCCCTACGGCTGCTTGACGGCCGACTTCGCGGCCGCTTCGGCGAGCTTCGCGTTCTCGGCGTCCGTCGCTGCGATCGTCACCGGGTGCCAAGCCGATCCCGGGGGCGCGATCCAAACCGGGCTCTCGGCACCGGTCACCGGATCCAGCGGCTTGTACCACTTGAACTCGACGAGCCCGTGGTCGCTCGCGAACCCGGTATCGGAGAACTGCTTGAACAAGCCCTTGAAGGTGTAGCGCTTGCCCTTCTCGAGGATGACGTTGGGCTGGTCCTTCCAGTCCTTCGCTTGCCACTCGGGGATCACGAAGCTGTAGTCGACGACCATCATCGCGCGCTTCTTGCCCTCGACGCCCTCTTGGTCGGTGATCCACACGTGCGGCTTCTTGGGCGGCGGGCACCCACCCTCGGGGCACTCGGGCGGGACGTAGATCTCCTGCACCCAGCCCTTCACGATGATCTCGGTGTTGGCCTCGCCTTCGGCGACGTGCTTGTCGATGTCGCGGCGCAGACCCCAGATCGACCAGGCGCCGTCTTCCCACTGCTCGGGGGCCTTGCCCTCGTCGAAGTTGGGCGGAGCGGGGAGGCTCACCTTGACGGGGGGCCCGGACTCCTCGTCCTTGCCTTCGCCCTTGATCTCGAGCGCTTCCTCTTCTTTGTCGCAGCCGGCCACCAGGCCGAAGAGGGAGGAGGCACCGAGCAGAGCGGCGACCACGGTGGGGAACGAGGCGGGGGAGTTGGTGCGTCGCATGGCCATGTCCGGCGTGGAACGACTCGTGCGCCCGATCGGGCGCATACCGGTCGAGACGGCTACGTATCACGCCCTCTACGCGATGTTCAACCCAGTCCGGACGCGGTACACCCCAGGCGTGTGCCGGGACCGCTATGACCGCATGCCGGGGGCCTGGGCGCCCGCTTGGCTACGAGGTTGGGCGCTGGTGGCGGGGTCGCTGGCGTGGGGGCCGGGGTGCACGGTCGAAGGCGAGGTCCCCGGGGACACCGACGCGGCCACGCCCCTCGACCGGTTCGAGGAGGAGATCGCCGAGTCCCTGGCGGCCGACCGAGCCGACACCCGCCTCGTGATCGGGGTGCGGCGGGTGCCCGATACGCTCGACCCGCTGGGCGACCTGGACCCCTGGGGTGCGCGAGTCGCGGCCGACCTCGTGTTCCAGGGCCTCACCCGGCGCTCGGGCGACGGGGCGCCCTGGGCCGAGCCCGCGCTGGCCGACGTCTGCGTGCCGCGTCCGCTCGACGAGCCCCGCGACGTCTACTGCCACCTGCGCGACGACGCCGTGTTCCACGACGGCAAGCCCGTCACCCCCGCCGACGTCCTCTACAGCCTCGACTGGTGGCTCGACCCGCGTCGCGGGGCCATGCGACTGCGCCTGGGCCTCGGGGGGCTCAAGAAGGTCGAGATGGTCGACGGCCCTCCCGGGACCCCGCCGCCCGGAACGGCCCGTGATCCAGGACGCTGGGCCCATGTGAGCTTCAATCGCCCCGAGCCGCTGGCGTTGGCCATGCTCGCCGATCTCGCGGTGGTCCCCCGCGAGGCCCACCGCGGCAAGGCGCGCGCGTTCGGCCTGGCGCCGATCGGGACCGGACCGATGAAGGTCAGCGCGTTGGAGCCCGATCTGCTCGTCCTCGATCTGTGGCCTTCGCCCGAGTCGCTGCCCCCGCAGGACGAGCTCGCGGGCGATGCCCCCTCGCGGATCGTGCTGCGGGAGATCGCCGACGGCGCGGCCCTGCTCACCGCGATGCGCCGCGGCGACGTCCACATCGGAGCCGAGCTCGCGCCCTCGCACGTCCCCGACGAGCTGGCCAAGCCCGGGATGGCCCCGCGCTTTCGCGCGTTCGTGCTCAGCCCGCCGCGCTTCGACGTGCTGCTCTACAACCTGCGCAGCGGCACCCAGGCGGGCCCGCGGATGCGTGGCATGCTCGACGATGCGCTCCCGCGCGCCGCCCTGGCCGATGCCCTCGGCGACCTGCCGGCGGTCGATGCCACGGCCCCCGTCGATCTGGTCGACCCGGTCGAGATCGATCTGGCGGCGCTCTACGAGGCTGGGGTCTCGGCCCGCTTCGGCATGGCCGGGCTGCCGGCCGCACGCGATGTCACGCTCGACGACGCCGGCAAGGCCCGCGCCCTGGCCACGCTCGACGAGCTGGGCTGGGTGCTCGAGCGCGGGGTCCGGCGTCGCGTCACCGGCACGCTGCGGGTGGTGCTCATGTGGAACGGGGCCGGGGGCGAGGGCCAGATCCTCGCCCAGGGGATCCGCGACGCCTGGCGAGATCTCGGGATCGTGGTGCCCTACGCGACCGCCAGCTGGTCCTACCTGTTCGGCCTCATGCGCAAGGGCGAGTTCGACGTCGCGCTCGTGCGGCTGGCCGAGCGCACCGATGCCGACCTCTATCCGTACTTCCACAGCCGCGGCGATCTCAACCTCACCGGGGTCACCGACGTGGCCCTCGATGGCGCGCTCGAGGCCTTCCGCGCCGCGAGCACCCGCGAGCAGCGAGATGCCGCCCGTCGGGCGGTGGCCGAGCGCCTCACCGCGCTACGCGTGATCTCGGTCGTGCGCGCGCCGACCCAGGTGATGCTCGTCTCGCAGCGAGTGGTCGGGCTCGAGTTCCTCGACGATCAGCCGCGTCTCGACCGGCTGCGGCTGCGTCCGCTCGAGACCTGGATCTTGGGCCAGCGTCCTCGCTGACTACCGTCGTCGTCAACTTCGAGGGGCATTGCATACCCCGCGCGACACGTCCAATTTTTTGGTTCCCGCGAGCGTCGGCGGCAAGGTGGGCGGGCACTCCCATCGCGAGGAAAGCCCCGATGAACGTCTGGATCTTCGTCATCAGCGCCCTGTTCACCCCCGTCGTCGAGCCGCTCAATCAGGTCATGGACCGCGCCCAAGCGACCCCGACCCCCGAGCTCTCGACGGTGACCGTCACCGAGCCGCGGTACATCGGCATCGAGCGCCTGTTCGCCCAGCTCGACACCCACGGCAAGTAGTGGGCGCCGGGCTCAGAAGCGGTAGGCCACGCCTGCGCTGGCCACCAAGAACGTCTGCAGCGTGGGCACGGGGGCGAGCAACGTCTTGCCCTCGAGCAGCGCGCCGCGGTTCGAGACCCGGTCGCGATCGGTGAACACTCCATACGAGCGCACCGAGACCACGAAGGCGATGCGCTCGAACAGGAACTCCGCATCGGCGCCCACGCGCACCAAGCCCGAGCCGAACATCTGCGTGCCCTTGCGGTCGGACTCGTAGACGATCCGCGAGCCCATGCCGCCCACTCCCGCATCGAACGCGAGCTGAGCGATGTCGCCCCGCGCGAGATAGAGGAGCACCCCTAGATCGCCCATCACTTGGTCTTGCGAGACCACGGGGCCCTCTTCGTCCTCGCGGCCGGCGTAGCGGACCGAGCCCGAGCGCACGGTCGCCTCGAGGGCGATGTGCGGGTGCAGCTGCAGGCGTCCGAGGATGCCCAAGCCGCCGAGGGACACGCTACGCCCCAAGAAGCGCGCATCGAAGCGCACGATCTCGGGGCGCAGGGGAGGGGCCTGCACCACCACGCCCTCGAGCCCGAGCAAGAAGCGTCGCTCGGGCACCGGGTCATTGGCCCGCGACCACGAGAGGCCGCGCCTAGGCCCGCGCGTCCTCATGGGGACGGAGGCCTCGCTTGGCGGGGCCGCAGCGGCGGTCTCCGCTGGGGGATCGCCCACCGCCGCCGAACCCGCGGGCGCGACGAAGGCGAGCGCCAGCCATGAGGTGAGAGCAGGGAGCACCGGCCGCCCCAGCATAACAAGCCCGCGCCCGCTCGGCTCGGCCCCCGGCGGCTCGGCTTGCGCCAGCTCGTCTCGCGAGGCCGCCGCACACTCGGGGCCTTGCCGGCCCGCCAGCGGCCCGGCTCGACGGCGCCGTTTGGGCCATCGGGCATTCCCCCCCTTGCGAGGGGCCCGCCGCAGGGGGTATGCCCGACCCGGTGCCCCTGCGCAGCATGACCGGCTATGGCACCGCCAGCCGGCGATGGGTTTCTTCGGACGGTCCGTGGTCGGTGGACGTCGAGGCTCGCTCGGTCAACGGCCGCTTCCTCGAGGTCAAGGTCCGTCAGCCGTTCGGCGCCGCCGTCGAGCAGCAGCTGCGACGACGCGTCGAGGGGCGCGTGGGTCGGGGCCGCGTCGAGCTCGCGGTGCACCTGCGCGCGACCGTGCCCGAGGAGTTCGATCGACAGGATCCGCTCGCGGCGCTGGGGGTCGAGCGCGGCCGCGTCGAGCAGACGATCCGGGCCGCCGCCGAGGTCGGCCGCGTAGCTCACTCATCGGTTCATCTATCGCAAGCTAGTGCTCTGGAAATATTGAGGTTTTCGCAGACGATCGGGCGCGGCCCCACGCCCCAGCAAGACGCCCCGCCCACGCCCCCGCCGTTCCTCACCGAGGTGGTCGACGAAGCGGTCGATGGCCTGTGCACGTTCCGCGATCGCGAGGGCGAGGCGCTGGCCGTGGCGATCGGTCAGCTCGCCGTCGACCTCGCCTCGCAGGTCGAGCAGCTCGAGGCGTGCCTGCCCCCCGAGCGCGAGCGGATCGTGGAGCGCGTGACCACGCGACTGCAAGAGCTCTGCGTGCGGCTCGGCACCGAGACCGTCGACCGCGAGCGCGTGGCCCAGGAGATCGCCATCATGCTCGTCCGCGGCGACGTGGCCGAGGAGCTGGCGCGCATCGCCAGCCACCTCGGGCAGCTACGCGAGACCGTCGAGAGCCCCGCCGCCGCCGGCCAGGGCAAGACGCTCGAGTTCGTGGCGCAGGAGCTGCTGCGCGAGATCACGACGATCGGCAGCAAGATCACCAGCCACGAAGGCAGCCGCCTGGTGATCGAGGCCAAGGGCACGCTCGAGCGGATCCGCGAGCAGGTGCACAATGTCGAGTAGGTCGCCGACCGCGCCGGGCCACAAACACAGAGGATTGCTGCTCGTCGTCTCGTCGCCCTCCGGCGCGGGCAAGACCACGCTCTGCAAGCGGCTGCGCGCGGAGTTCCCCAGCCTGGGCTTCTCGGTCTCATACACCACGCGAGCCGCCCGCAAGGGCGAGACCGACGGGGTGGAGTACAGCTTCGTGGACACGGCCACCTTTCAAGAGATGGTCTCGCGCGACGAATTCGCCGAGTACGCGTTCGTGCACGGCAACATGTACGGGACCTCGGCCAAGCGCGTCGCCCAGGCCATCGAGCAGGGGCACGATATCTTGTTCGACATCGACTACCAGGGCGGTCGCCAGCTTCGCCAGAAGTTTCCCGATGACATGGTGCTCGTGTTCATCTTGCCGCCGAGCATCAAGGAGCTCGAGCGACGCCTTCGCGGGCGAGGCACCGATTCCGACGAGGTGATCGAGCGCCGCATCCGCGTGGCCCGCGAAGAGCTCCGGCACTACGATGAGTACGACTTCCTCGTGATGAACGACGACCTCGATCGCGCCTACGATGCCCTGCGAGCGGTGTACGTCTCGCAGATGCACTCGCGCACGCGCCAGGCCGCCACGGCCGAGCAGGTGCTCTCGGGTCAGGAGCAGCTGCTATGAGCCTCGCGCCTAGTCTCCACGCTGCCAACGACGCAGGGTGGAGCGGGGCAGGTTGGGGGCCCGTCGTCCCCGTGGTCACCGAGGAGACGCTTGGCGACGGCAGCGCCCTGCAGGAGCTGCTCGAGGAGCTACGGCGGCGACACACCCACCTCGATGAGGGGTTGATCACACGCGCATTCGAGGCGGCGCAGCGGGCCCACGCCTCGCAGCGCCGCAAGAGCGGCGAGCCCTACTTCATCCATCCCGTGCGCGTGGCCCACAGCATCGCGCAGCTGGGCCTCGACTCCTCCTCGGTGGCGGCTGGCCTGCTCCACGATGCGGTCGAGGACTCCGAGATCACGGTGTTCGAGCTCACCGAGCAGTTTGGCCGCGAGGTGGCCAACATCGTCGACGGGGTGACCAAGCTCGGCAAGGTCCCGTTCCTCACCCGCGCCACCCAGCAGGCCGAGAGCTTCCGCAAGATGCTGCTGGCGATGAGCCGCGACATCCGCGTGCTGCTCGTCAAGCTGCTCGATCGCCTCGACAACATGCGGACGCTCGAGCACATGACGGGCGACCAGCAGGAGCGGATCAGCCGCGAGACCATGCAGATCTACGCCCCGCTGGCCAACCGGCTCGGCCTCGAGGGCGTGCGGCGCGAGCTCCAAGACCTCTCGTTTCGCTACCTCGAGCCGGTGGTGTTCGAAGCCGTGCGCGCCGACATCGAGGCCGTCCTCGCGCGCCACCCCGGCCAGCCCGACAAGGCGATGGCGGGCCTGCGCGAGGCCTTCGCCAGCACCACGGGGTACGTCGAGCGAACCTCGGCGGTCGCGACCCCCGACGACGAGCGCGTGGTGTGGCCGGTCGTCAGCGGGCCCGTCGACGTACGCGTCAGCCTGCGCACCCCGTATCGCGTCCACCGCCGCCGCGAGGCCACCGGTCGCACGCTCGAGCTCTCCGACGTGCTCACCTTCCAGGTGATCACCCCCGATCGCGCCTCCTGCTATAGCGCGCTGGGGGTGCTGCACGCTCACTTCCAGCCGGTGCCGGGGCGCTTTCGCGACTATGTCGCGCTGCCGCGGCCCAACCATTATCGCGGGCTGCACACCTCGCTGGTCGCGCGCGAGGGCGGGCGCCTCGAGCTGCAGATCCGCTCGCGCGCCATGGACGACGTGGCGCAGCGGGGCATCGCCGCGGCCTGGAAGGACGGCGCGCACCCGGGCGCCGACCCCGACCGCCTCGCCTGGCTGCGCGGGCTGATGGACTGGCAAGAGGACGTCTCCGATCCGAACGAGTTCATCGCCGCGGTCAAGGCCGACCTGTTCGCCGACGAGATCTACGTGTTCACGCCCGGCGGCGACGTCCACATGTTCCCCAAGGGCGCGACGCCGATCGACTTCGCGTTCGCGATTCACTCCGACGTGGGCATGCACTGCTCCGGCGCACGCGTGAACGGCCAAGCGGTGCCGCTGCGCTATCACCTGCGGCAGGGCGACACGGTCGAGATCATCACCAATCCCAATCACGGCCCGCGGCCCGAGTGGATGTCGATGTGCGTCACCTCGAGGGCGAAGGCCCGCATCCGCCAGCACCTGCGCCAAGAAGACCGCCAGCACCTGCGCGAGGTCGGTCGCAGCCTCGTGGAGCAGGTGCTCAAGGGGCGCGGGCTGGTGCTCGCCGACTACGAGCAGCGCGGCTGGGTCGCCGAGCTCGCCGAGGATCTCGGCTTGCCCCGCGACGCCCGTGACATCGAGGGCGTCTACGCGGCGATCGGGGCCGGCCAATTCGAGGCCGAGTCGCTGGCGCAGCGGCTCGCCACGCGCGACGGCAAGGCCGAGCACGAGGACCACGAGCGCGGCAACCTCATCACCCGCATGTTTCGGCTGGGCCGGCGTGGCCGCGAGGGTCGCGGCGGCACGCTCCACGGGGCCACCCCCTCCGCGCCCATGGAGGTCACCCGCGATCGCGTCACCGCGCCCGGGGGCGGCCGCCCCGTGATCGAGCTGGCGCCCTGCTGCTCGCCCGTGCCCGGCGACTCGCTCGTGGGCGTGTTCGAGGCGGGCCGCGGGATCACGGCGCACGTCGAGGGCTGCCCCGCGGCGCTCGAGCACCTCAGCGAGCGCAAGGTCTACCTCAGCTGGGAAGAGGGCTTGGCGCTCGAGCGCCCGGTCACGGTCGAGGTGCGCACCGCCAACATGGTCGGGCTGCTCGCCGAGATGAGCCGCGCCTTCTCGGCCAACGACGTGAACATCAAGCAGGCCAACTGTCGGTCGTTGCCCGATGGGGACCGCGCGATCAACACATTCCAGGCCTCCGTCAGCACGCTCGCGCAGCTCGAGGCGCTGATCCACTCGCTCAAGCACATCACCGGCGTGCTTGGCGTGGAGCGGGTGTTCACCCAGGGCTCGGGCAGCTACCCCCGCCCCGTGTAGCGCCCCGTGTAGCGCCCCGTGTAGCGCCCGGTTGCGCCCTAGCGCCGAACGACGAGGGGCTTGGCCCTCGGGCTCGGCGTCCACGGGGGGCTTGACACCCTGGCCTGGCCGCTCGTATCAACCGCTCGCCATGGCATCCTTTACCAAGATCTCCGAGAGCAAGCGCGCCCGCAACAAGAGGAATGCCGGCCGCGCTCGCAAGGCGAAGCTGGGGCAGCGCAGCACGCTGTCGTACGAGGAGCTCTTCGCCAAGTGCGGAGCGCCGCGCGACGCCAAGGCCAGCGAAGGCAGCTCGAGCTCGGGCGGCTGAGCCGGCTCGAGTCGGTCGCGGGTCGGGTCCCGATCGGGTCGCGCCCACCTCGCCGCGGGGGTCGCGGGCGCCTCGCCGCGGGCGGATGGGTCGGTTCCTTGATCCACGTGCCGTGCGCGCCGTAGTCTCTCGCCAGCGCCCCCGGGCGCTCGGAGCGGTCTATGAGCACAGCACAGCTTTCCCCCGGTACGATCGTCGACGAGAAGTTCACGATCGGTGCCCCAACATGGGCGCGCGCGGGGAGTCAGAGCTACGCGGCCACCGATGATCAGGGGCAGGCGGTGTTGCTCACCACGTACGCCCCGGCCTGCTTCTCGTCGGGCCTCGTGCTCGAGCGAAGCCTCCGCGAGCTACGCCAGCTGCAGAGCCTCTCGTCGCCGCGGGTCGCCTCCGTGCTCGGCTGCGGCAAGCTCCCGGACGGCGGCCTCTACGAGGTCAATGCGATGCTCAGCGGCACGCGCCTCGACGAGGTCGTCCGCGCGGGCCCGATGAGCGCTCCCGAAGCCGCGGCCATCATCGAGCAGGTGGGGGAGGGCTTGCTCGAGGCGCAGAAGGCCGGAGTCATCCACCGCAACCTCGGCCCGCGCGTCGTGTTCGTGGGCCCGAGCGGCGTGGTGGTGGGCGGCTTTGCCGTGGGTGAGCCGCACGGCGGCAAGAGCAACGGCCCGCTCGACACGATCGCGCCCGAGCAGGTCGAGGGCAAGGTCGTCGACCAGCGCACGCTCATCTACAACTTGGCCGCGCTGATGCACATGCTGCTGAGCGGCGCGCCGATGTTCGCCGTCGACGTCGCGGGCCAGCTCGCGGGCCACCTCAGCGTCGATCCGCCCGAGGATCTGCACTCGCGGCTGCGGCGGGCGCTGGGCAAGGACCCGCGCATGCGCCCGATGATGCTCAAGCAGTTCCTCGCCGAGCTGCGAGCGATCGGCGGCGGCGCGGCTCGTGCCCCGCTGGCGCCCTCGTCCCGAGGATCCAACGCGCCCCCGATGCCCGGGAGCAACCTCGCCTCCCCCGCGCCGGTCGCCAGGCCTGCGGCCGCGCCCGCGGCGGCCCCGAGCAGCCGTGGCTGGACCATGTTCATGCAGGCCGAGGGCGACGCGGCTCCGGCCGCGGCCTCTGGTCCCACGCCCACGCCCACGCCCGCCGTCGCGGCCGCCGACGTGCCCGCCAAGCCCAAGACTCGCGGCTGGACCATGTTCATGGAGGGCGCCGACGAGGGCGCCGCGGCCAAGGAAAAGGAAAGCGCCGAGCCTGCGCCCAAGCCGAGCACGCGCGGCTGGACCATGTTCACCGAGGACGACGAGGGGCAGGCCGCGCCCGTGACCGCGAGCCCCGTTGCGAGCGAAGCCAGACCGCCTGCGTCCGCCGCCGCTCCGGCCGAGCCCACGGCGCCGAAGACCCGCGGTTGGACCATGTTCATGGAGGACGAGGGGGCGGAGGCCGCGACGGCGAACCCCGCCGCTTCGCCCTCGACCACGCCGTCGTCGACGTCGACGCCCGCGGTGGCTCCCGCCGTGGGTGGCGGTGCCGCGCCCAAGCCGAGCACGCGCGGCTGGACCATGTTCATGAGCGCCGAGGACGACGCGGCCGCGGCTGCGCCGGCCGTCGCTGCGCCTGCCGTCGATGCACCGCCGGTCGCTGCACCGCCGGTCGCCGCGCCAGCGGTCGCCGCACCGCCGGTCGCTGCGTCGCCGGCGAGCCCCGCGGCGGCTCCCAAGAGCCGCGGTTGGACCATGTTCACCGAGGCCGAAGACGAGGCGGCTCCCGCCGAGGCGGCCTCCGCCGAGGCCGCCCCGCCGCCCGCCGCGAGCGAAGCCGAGGACGCGCCGGCGGCCGCGACCACTCGTCGACGCAGCGACACCGACGCGCCCGCCAAGAAGCGCGGCTGGACCATGTTCATGGAGAAGCCGATCTCCGACGCCAAGGAAGAGGCGTTGGGTGGTGTCGTGCCCGCCACCGGCGAGTCCAACGCGAAGGGCTGGACCGTGTTCTCACCCGCCGCCGACGTTCACGGCGAGGCCGAAGCGGCCCAAGCCGTAGCCCCGCCGGAGGAGCCGCGCGTTGCCCCCGCCGCGGAGGTCCAGCACCCAGCACCCCAGGGCTTCGCGCCGACCAGCGGCGGCCCGCTCCTCGCCGCGTCGGGGCAGACGATGGGGAGCACCGACCCGAGCGATGCCCAGGCCGCGGCCGACGACAGCCGCTCGCGCGCCAAGACCCTCGTCTCCACCACCGGACCCGAAGCCGCGGTCACGTCGCGCCCCAAGACCCTGGTCACGCCCCCCGGCTCGGGGCCGATCGCAGGCGCCCCGCCGCGGGTCGTCACCGTGATCACGCCCGATACGCCGGGGTCTGGCCCGCTCTCGGGACCGATCTCCGGGCCGGTCTCCGGCGGCTTCCCGGTCCCCACGGGCTCCCACGCGCTGGTGCCCGCCAAGAAGAAGAGCAACCCCGCGGCCATGATCGCCATCGGGGTCTTCGTCGTGGCGGTCGCGATCGCGATCGTCGTGGTGATGTTCAACAACTAGTCCCCGTACGAAGCTCCGCGCGGAGCTTCCGGGGGACTAGGGGGTGTCCCTCATTGCCGCGTGAGTGGGGAACGCCGTCAGCGGGCCGCAGGGCAAGGCGCGAGGAGGGAGTTTGTCGGGCACAAGTGACTGACGAGCAACGCGGCAATGCGGCCCGGGGGCGGTGTTCACCGCTCGCGTGGCAATGAGGGACACCCCCTAG
>JBFIJN010000162.1:0-16590 GCA_041600735.1 Nannocystaceae bacterium | reverse complement strand
TGCCGCAGTCGCGGATCACGAAGATCGCCGCGCAGCAGGATTTCGGCCAGCGCGCGGCGGAGGGTCTGTTCGACCCGCGACAGTCGCATGTTCATGACTGGGCTGCCTTTGCGGCACGGACCCGCCCCCCCTCTTGGTGAAGGGGGGCGCCTCGGGACCTAGAGCGTGGGCGGAATCGCCTCCACGTCGAAGGCCCGGATGATGTCGCCCGGCTGGATCTCGGCGAACCCGTCCACGACGATGCCGCACTCGAAGCCATCCTTGACCTCCTTGACGTCATCCTTGAACACGCGCAGCGAGCCGATCGTGCCGTCGTGCAGCACCTTGTCGCCTCGGATCACGCGGACGTGACTGGTGCGCTGGATGAGGCCCTTGATCACGCGACAGCCGGCCACCACGCCCAGGCGGGGAATGGGGAACAGCGCCCGCACCTCGGCCTCGCCCTGCTCGCGCTCCCGATACTCGGGCTCGAGCAGACCGATCATCAGCTCCTTGCACTTGTCGATCGACTCGTAGATCACCGAGAACGTGTAGAGGGCCACACCCTCCTGATCGGCGATCGGAGCGGCCTTGCCCGCGGTCTTCACGTTGAAGCCGAAGATCACCGCGTCGCCCGCACGTGCGTACTTGACGTCGTTCTCGTTGATCTGACCGACCTCGGCCTTGATGACCTCGACCTTGACCTTCTCGGTGCTGAGCTCCTCGAGGGCGTCCTTGACCGCCTGCGCCGAGCCTTGCACGTCGGACTTGAGCACGATCTTGAGCACCGGCGTCTTCTTGCGCTGGAGCATCTCGTGGATCGAGGGCCCGGTGCGCA
Source organism: Nannocystaceae bacterium (assembly GCA_041600735.1). Classification (GTDB taxonomy): domain Bacteria; phylum Myxococcota_A; class Polyangia; order Nannocystales; family Nannocystaceae; genus Paraliomyxa. The sequence goes on along the minus strand of JBFIJN010000162.1, from coordinate 15,773 downwards.
CGCTCTCCTTGCGCTTGCGAAGCTCGCGACGGTGGGTGACGAGCGCCTTGGCGTCGCGGTCGTTCTCGACCACGTCGACGCGGTCGCCCGCGGCCGGAACCCCCGAGAGCCCGAGCACCTCGACCGGAGTGGACGGACCCACTTCCTTGAGGGCCTTGCCGCGGTCGTCGTAGAGCCCACGAACCTTGCCCTGGTACTCGTTGGCGACGATGATGTCGCCGCGCTTGATCATGCCCGATTGCACGAGGACGGTGGCTACGGTGCCGCGCCCCTTGTCGATGCGGGCCTCGAGCACCACGCCCTGACCGCGGCCCTCGTCGGGCGCGCGCAGCTCGAGCACCTCGGCCTGGAGGGCCAGGTTCTCGAGTAGCTCGTCGATGCCCTGCCCCGTCTTGGCGCTGACCTCGAGGATTGCCGTGTCGCCGCCGAACTCCTCGCCGACCAGGCCCTGCTCCATGAGCGCCTGCTTGACGCGGCCCGGGTTGGCGCCGGGCTTGTCGACCTTGTTGATCGCCACGACCAGCGCGACGTCGGCCTCGCGAGCGTGCTTGATGGCCTCGATGGTCGTGGGCATCACGCCGTCGTCGGCCGCGACGACCAGCACCACCAAGTCGGTGATCTGGGCCCCGCGCTCGCGCATGGCGGTGAACGCCTCGTGACCGGGCGTATCGAGGAACACCACCGGACCCTTGGCCGTGTCGACCTTGTAGGCGCCGATGTGCTGGGTGATGCCGCCGGCCTCGCCCGCGGCGACTCGCGTCTCGCGGATCTTGTCGAGCAGCGAGGTCTTGCCGTGGTCCACGTGGCCCATGAAGGTGACGACGGGCGCGCGGGTCTCGCCCACGTCGTCTTCGCCACGGCTGATGATCTCGTCCTCTTGGAACGCGACGTCTTCGACCGTGTAGCCGAACTCCGCGGCCACCAGCTCGGCGGTCTCGAAGTCGATGGCGTGGTTGATCATGATCCCCCGCATGCCCATGCTCCACAGCTGGCGCAGGATCACGGAGGCCTTCTGGCCCATCTGATGCGCGAGGTCGTTCACCTGGATCGCTTCGTCGACCCGGATGCGCTTCTTGTCCTCGCTCATCTCCACGGTGGAGACCTTGGGCGGTCCACCGGGGCCACGGCCGCGACCGCGCGTCATCTTGCGACGACGCCCTGCGGCCTGGGCCTTCTCTTCACGCTGCTTGCGCTGGCTGGCGCGACCCTTGCGATCGTCCTCGGTCGCGTCGGTGATGATCACCGTCTGGCGCCGCTTGGTCTGCGCGAGCGGGATGAAGCCGAGGATCTTGGGCTCGGAGCGCTGCGAGCGGGCTCCGACGATCACGCCGGCTTCGTTGCGAACGACGCGGCGATTGCCACCATCGTCGACGACGACCACGGTCTCGGCCGGAGCCGCCGCAGCTTCGTCGCCCTCGGCTCGGGGCCGCTCTGCCGCGGGCGAGGCGGAAGGAGGACTCCCGCTCGGTCGGGCGGCCGGGCGGCCCGGAGCGGCGGGGGTGCGCACGGGTCGATGCTCGATGACGGGCTCGACCCGCTCTTGCTCGATGCGCGCGGCCATCCCCCCGGGCAAACGCCGGGTGCCGCGGGGCAGCTCGATGCGGGTACCCACGAGGGCGGGCGCCTTGGTTCCGGCCTCACCCTCGGCGGACCGCCCCTCGGCGACCGGGGCCGACGAGGGTGGACCCTCGCCGCGCTCGGGCCGCGGATCGGGGCGGGTCTCGGGGCGCAGCGCCTCGCGGCGCACCGGTCCCTCGGCCCGTGGGCCGGAGGGCTGGCCCGGTCGCACACCGGGGCGGATCGCGGGGCGTGGCGCCTCACCGGGCCGGGCCGGGCGGAACGCGGGGCGCGCGGTGTCGGTGACCATGGCCCCCGATGCCTTGTTGGCGACCGCGGCCGCCTGCTCGGCGGCCTCTTCGCGCTCGGCTCGACGGCGACGCACCTCGGCCCCGCTGCGACGAATGACGGACTTGGTGCGCTTCTGCGGAGGACCGGAGCCCCCACCGGGACCGGAGCCCCCGCCAGGACCAGAGGTCCCACCAGGACCGGAGCCCCCACCGGAGGTCCCGCCCGAGCCGCCACCTGACGTGGCGCCGGAGCTGGCACGGACTGGGGCGCCAGCGTTGGCATTGCCGCCACCGCCGCCCCTGCCTCCGCTGGAGGAGACCGAGGAGGATGGCGAGAGGCCATCGCGGACGCGCTGCGCTTCTTCGGGCGACAAGGTGCTCATCTGATTCTTGATCTCGATGCCGTAGCCTCGGATCACCTCGACCAGGGACTTGTTGTCCTGGTCCAGCTCTTTGGCGAGCTCGTATACGCGGATCTTTGCCATGGGATCAGGCAGACCTCCCCGGCTCGCCAAGACCCCGACGCAGCTCGAAGAGCGCGCCATAGCGGGGACTTTGGCCGATATCGCCGGACCGTTGCATGTTCTGGAGCTCTTGATCGAGGGCCGCCAACACGGAAGGCCAGAGGACCTCCAGCTCGGGGCTGCGCACTCGGGTGGACCGCGGCGAGGGTGCCGGGCCGCCCCCGACCCGAAGGTCTGGGGACGAGGGGGTGGAAACTTCTACGGAGGCCGCCTTGCGGCCGAGCGCCCGCTCGAGGGCGTGTCGACGGGTGGCCTGCTCGAAACACGGGCGGGCGGGGCACAGGTACGCGCTGCGTCCACTGACATGGCGGCCCACCGCGGGCACGACCACGCCGTCCGATCGCCGTCGCAGGCGCACCAGCGCCCGCTGCGGCCGTCGCGTACGGCACGCGACGCAGGTTCGTACCGGCTCGCTCAATCCGCACCTCCGGCGCCGTCGTAGGCCAGGAATTCTTCGGGCGGCGGGTACTGGACCTCGAGCTTGAGGTTGCCGCTCGCCACGTCGTTGGCGATGTCGATGATCTCTTCGGCCCGCTCGGCGCTGCCAATGCCCGGCACGTCGGCCAGCTCCTCGGCGTCGGCGACGGCGAGGTCGCGCAGGCCTCTCCAGCCGAGCTGGAAGACCGCCGCGGCCAGGTCGTGGCCCACCCCGGGGATCGCGGCCATCTCGGCGAGGCTACGGGCTTCCATCTCGCGGATCTTGCTCTCGGAGTGGATGTCGATGCGCCAGCCGGTGAGGCGCGACGCGAGCCGCACGTTCTGGCCCTTCTTGCCGATGGCCAGTGAGAGCTTGTCGTCGGGGACCACGAGCTCCATCGTGTGCCGCTCGGCATCGATGAGGACTCGGCTGACCACGGCGGGCTGGATCGCGTTGCACACGAAGCGCGCAGGGTCGTCGTTGAACGGCACGATGTCGATCTTCTCGCCGCGCAGCTCCTGCACGACCGCCTGCACCCGGCTACCGCGCATACCGACGCACGCCCCGACGGGGTCGACGTCGCGATCGCGGCTCGACACCGCGATCTTGCTGCGGGCGCCGGGCTCGCGGGCGCAGGCCTCGATGCGCACGATGCCCTCGTAGATCTCGGGGACCTCGTGCTCGAACAGCTTCTCGACCAGGCCCCGGTGGGTGCGCGACAAGATGATCTGCGGACCGCGAGCGCTCTTGTCGACGTCCTTCACGTAGGCCACGATGCGATCGCCGGGGCGCAGCGACTCGCGCGGCACCTGCTCGCGCACGGGCAGGATCGCCTCGGCCTTGCCGTTGTCGACCTCGACGATGATCGAGCCCCGCTCGAAGCGGCGCACGATGCCCGTCATGAGCTCGCCCTTCTTGTCCTTGTAGGCGTCGTAGAGGTTCTCGCGCTCGGCCTCGCGGACGCGCTGGATGATCACCTGCTTGGCGGTCTGCGCGGCGATGCGACCGAAGCCGTGGCCGGTGAACTGGAGCGCCGGGATCTCGGGGTAGTCCTTGGACTGCTGCTCGGCGCGCTTGCGGTCGGCGTCGAGATAGAAGATCTGGAACAGCAGCTCGTCGCCTTCCTCGGCCTCGAGCCCCGAGCGCTGGGCCTGCTCGGTGCTGATCTCGCGGTTGGGCGCGGTGACCTCGCCCACCACGTAGAGCACCTGGAACAGGTTCACGTGACCGGTCTCGGGATCGAAGTTGGCTTCGATCTCGCGGTCCTCGAACACCTTCTTGGCCGCGGCCAGCACCGCTTGCTCGACGGTGTCGGTGAGGACCTGGCGCGAGATGTTCTTCTCGCGGCAGACCTGGTCGATGACCGTGCTGAGGTTGACTACTTCTTCCATCGTGAGACCTGCACTGGAGGCTCTGGGCCGTAGAACGGGATCATCCTTCGAAGACGAGTCGAGCGCGCCGCACCCTGTCGATGGGGATGCGATGCTCGAGCCCGCCGTCGGGGTCCCTCAAGGTGACGGTTCCCGAGCGGTCGTCATGGGGATGGGCTGGATCGGGCGCGACCGCCTCGATCCGACCGTGGAAGTTGCGCTGGGCGTCGCCCGGCGCAAGCGGAGAGAATACGCGCAAATTGCAGAGGCGACCGATGAAGCGCTCGTAGTGGCTACGACGCGCGAGCGGTCGCTCGAGGCCCGGAGAGGACACCTCGAGCACATAGTGGCTCTCGAGCAGCCTCGCGAGCTCACCGCCGTGGTCACCCTGGGCCTGGTCGGCCAGCTCCGCCGCATCGAGGGCATTGCTGATGACGGGGCTCAGCCGAGCACAGTCGCCGAGATCGATCCCACCCGCGGGGTGGTCGGCAGGACGATCGACGAACACCTGGAGCTTGCGCTGCCGCCCCGTCGAGGTCCAGTCGAGGTCGACCAGCTCGAAACCCAGCGTGACGAGCACGGGCTCGAGCACTTCCTCGAGCATCCGGCCACGCGCACGCTCGACCACACCGGGGAGGCCGGTGGGCGCTGCGGGGGCGGATTGCGAGGTGGTGGGGGTCATCGGGGCCGCGGTCGCGGAAGTGGAGAGCACAAAAAAGAGCGGGACCCGAAGGTGCCCACTCCCGACGTACGTCGTGGTGTGAAGACGGGTCAGCATCTAGCACAGCGAAAAATAGCCCGCAAGGCCCGCCAATCGGCCGTTTCGATGGGGTTCTCGGGCCCGTCCTCCCCTTGGGGGGGCGGCCCGCGAAGCTGGCGTCCATACATGGGAATTCGGGTCACGAGGGCCGCCGGCGGGCGGCGCGACAGGGGCGTCGGATCCATTCGAGTCGGCTGCTACCCTGGCGAGGGGCGTGCGCCGCCCCCAGTGACCGCCCCTCCCCTGCCGCCAGGATCGTCTGCTTCGTGAGCCCCCGCAAGCGAACCTCGGAGCTCGGGGGACTCCACGAATTGATGGAGGGCTACGTGGACGGCCACCCCTCTGCGTACTGGCGGCTGCATGCGCAGCTCGAGCCCCGTCTGCGCCGCCTTCTGCTCAAGATCGTGGGCGACGCGGTGGCGGTGGACGACCTCGTGCAGCTCACCCTGCTCAAGGCTCACCTCGCCCGCGACCGCTTCGCGGTGCACGGCGGGGACCCCGACGGCGCGGTCCAAGCCTGGTACTTCGCGATCGGCCGCAACGTGGCGATGGACTTCTTGCGTGAGCACTATCGCGGGGCGCAGCGGCGGGCCGGTGGTGACGAGCGCGACGAGGTCGCCGCGCTGCCCGATGCCGCCCCCGATCCCCAGGCCCTCGGCGAGCAGATCGAAGCGGAGGAGGCGATCATCGAGCGCGTGCGCGAGGCGATCGCGTTGCTGCCGGCGGGTCAGCGCGAGGTCGTCGAGCTGCACAAGCTGCGCGGGATGAGCATGGCCGAGGTCGCCGAGCGCCTGCAGCTGCGCGAGGGGGCCGTCCGCGTGCGCGCGCACCGGGCCTACAAGACACTGGCGCGGCTGCTCGCGCCCAAGACGCTGGGGATGCTGCTGGCGTGGCTGTCCACACTGGGCGCTCGCGCTTGATCGGCCCCCAAGCGCTCACGCTTGATCGGCCCCCGAGAGCTCACGCTTGATCGGCCCCCGAGCGCTCACGCTTGATCGGCCCCCGAGCGCCGGAATCGGCAGCACGGCGCGGTCAAGAGCGTCGCGCGCGGGCCCGCGTCCGTCGACGATGGGCCGCGGCCACCCGCCGCTCGAGCGCCCGGTGCAGCGCGGCGGCGCCCGGCCAGTGCGTGGGGCACAGGTCGTGCTCGACCCCGTTGCCCCGCTCGAGCACGAACACCTCGCGCTGGGGCGGTGCGCGCTGCTCGACGTGGAGCGCCGTGACCTCGTCGAGCGCGACCGCGCGCCGCCGCGTGCCATCGTGAAAGTGGATCTTGCGACCCCACAGCACCACGGCGCGGGGCAAGCGAGCGACGACCAGCCCCTGCGTCAGCCCGAGCACCGCGATCACCACCACCACGAGGGCGAGTCGCACGACCCACGGCTGGCCCCCGGCGAGCTCCACCCACGCGGGCGGCAGCCGCACCAGCGGGATGAGGACCACCAAGAACAGGAACGCGACGGCCACGCCCACGCGAGCCACCATGCCCGTCCAGTCGTCGGGGCGAACCACGCAGAGCAAGCGCCGCAGCACGGACGGACAGACTAGCAGCCTTCCCTCCCCTCGCTGGCCCCGCGTATCCTTCGGCCATGCTCAGGCTTCGCCCCCGCCTGCCCCGCCTTGGCGCGTTCCTGGTGGCCATCGCCGTGCTCGTCCCCAGCTGCGACAGCAGCTCGGAGTGCACCGAGATCGGCTGCGTCTCCGAGGCCACCGTGACGTTCCCGCCCAATTTCGTGAGCGGCGCCTACGACCTCGTGCTGCAGAGCGGCACCGAGATGGCGACCGCCCGCTGCCTCGACCCCGGCGCCCCCGAGACCGCGGAGAACCCCGAGGGGCTCACGTGTGATGCGGGGGGCTTTCGACTCGAGGGCCACCCGCTGGCCAGCGCGCGCGAGGTCGTGGTCACCGTGATCGCCGTGGGCGCCGAAGAAGGGGTGAGCGAGGCGGTGCGCCTCGATGCGATCGAGGAGGTCACGCCCAACGGGCCCGATTGCCCGCCGCTGTGCGTGATCCGCAACGGCCAGGTGCGAGGCAACACCGGGCCCTGAGCGCGCGCGTGGCGAGCTACTCGAAGTCCACGCGCAGCTGGTAGCCGCCGCTGCCGATCTGCCCCTGGTCGACCACCAAGTAGAACTGGCCGGCATTGGGGAGGAAGTACCCGAGCTCGGCCACGCCCCCTGGGCCGTCGGCGGCGCAGGCCAGCTCCGAGAGCGCGGCGCAATCGGTGCGCAGGCTGACCACTGGCGCGAAGCCCCCGGAAGTCGACACCTGCACGTACACGTTGCCCGGGTAGTTGGCCACGAGCGGGAACATGTTCTCGCGACCCGGGCCACCGCAGTAGCCGTCGACACGGCCCTGGCCCTCGGTGAAGTCGTTGTTCCAGATGAACGCGGAGCCCGGCACCTGGGTGATGACCTCGGGGTGAGGCGAGCACTGATCGAGCGGGGGCCAGCCGAAGTCCACCTTGAACGCGTAGCGCCCCCCGCTCCCGGTGGGGCTGTCGATGACGACCGAGTAGGTGTGCCCGGCGCGGGCCAGGAAGTGGTACGGCTGCTCGTCGAAGCTGCGCGTGCAGATCTGGGTGAAGCCCGTGTCGGGCGCGCAGCCGTCCTCGATCACCCGCAGCGTGGGGCGGAACTCGGTCTCGCGGTCGAGCGTGAGGATCACGTCGACGTCGTAGTCCGGGACCAAGGTGTAGATGTCCTCGGGGCCGCCGTCGGAGCCGCACCAGCCCTCGGCAAAGCTCGGGCCGGAGAGCTCGCCGCGCAGGGTCATCGGCGCGAACGGCAGGCTCAGCGGATCGTTGCAGGTGCCGGGGCGATTGGGATCGCCTCCCGACTCGTCGCTGCCCGCCGAGGTCTCGCCGTCGAGCACGTAGTCGGGGGCGAACGGATCGGAACGGAGGCCGCAACCGATCGCCGCAACCAACGAGAGCGTCAGCGACGAGGCCAGCAGCGTCGACGAAGAACCGAACATGCTTCGGTTTAGCATTGTGAGTTTCGCCTCGTCAAAGGGACCGATCATCCTAGCCGCCATAGCCGCTCCACGTGCATCCGCAGGCGTCGTTGACCTCGCCAGTGATCGAGCTCGGGGGTGAAGATGCAGCCAACCCGGTCGCCGCGAGCGAGCGGCACCGCGGGGGCCTGGCCAAACGCGATCGCATCGCAGCGGGCCGTGCCCTGGCGCAAGGTGAGCAACAGGTGCTTGTCCTTGAGCACGCGCACGCTGTCGACGATCGCCTCGTCGCAGGCAAAGCGCGGCGGCGCAAAGCCCTGGCCGAAGGGTCCCAGGCTGCGCATCGAGTCGACCATGTCGGGGTCGAGCTCGGCGAGCGGAAGCACGGCATCGACGATCTCGGCGTGGGCCCCCCCAACGGCATGGGTGCGCTGGAGGGCCACGGCGGCGTCGAACGATTCGGTGAGCGCCGCGAGGTGCTCGACCCGCACCGTGGCGCCCGCGGCCTCGCGGTGCCCGCCAAAGCGCACCAGCAGCGCCTTGCACTCGACCAGGGCCGCGCGCACGTCGACCTTGTCGAAGCTGCGCACGGAGCCGCGGGCCACTCCCGCCTCGCGATCGATGGCGAGCACCAGCGCAGGTCGGCGGTAGTGCTCGGCCACGCCCGCGGCCGCGATGCCGACCACCCCCGGCAGCCACCCATGGTGCGCGACCACCAAGGCGGCCCGCGCCTCGAGCTCCGGCTCGGCCGCGAGCAGCGCGAGCGCCTGCACCACGGTCTCCTGCTGGTGACGCTTGCGACGAGCGTTGAGCGTCTCGATCTGCTCGGCCAGCGGCATCGCCTCGGCCTCGCTGCGCGCTCGCAGCAGCCGCAGCGCGGGCTCGGCCGGGCCCAGCCGCCCCGGTGCATTGATGCGCGGGCCCACGCGAAACCCCAGGTGGGTCTCGTCGATGGTGCCGTGCTCCTGCCCCGAGGCGCCGAGCAGCGCGGCGAGACCGGGCCGCAGGCTGCGGTTCATGAGGCGCAGACCATGGGTGACGAGCACGCGGTTCTCGTCGACGAGCGGCATCATGTCGCAGACCGTGGCCAGGGCCACGAGGTCGAGCCACGCGCGGGGATCGGGCAGCCCGGCGCGCCCGCGCTGCGAGAGCCGCGTGCGCAGAGCCGCGCACAAGTAGAACGCCACGCCGGCCGAGCACATGCCCTTGAACGGGAAGGCGCAGCCGGGCTGGTGCGGGTTGATGAGCGCGTCGGTGGGCGGCATCTGCTCGGGCACCTGGTGGTGATCGATCACCACCGTGCGCAGGCCCTGGTCGCGCAGCCACTGCAGCGCCTCGATGTCCGAGGTGCCACAGTCGCCGGTCACGAGCAGCTGCACCTTGGCCTCGACGAACGCCGCCGCGTCGGCCAAGCCGAGCCCATACCCGCGGTTGCGATGCGCGACCCGAGCCACCACCGAGACCCCGAGCGCCTCGAGGAAGGTGGCGAGGATGGTGGCGGTGCTCACTCCGTCGACGTCGTAGTCCCCGAACACGCCCACGCGCAGGCCGTCGCGGCAGGCCTCCTCGAGCAGCGCGAGCGCAGCGGGAAAGCCGGCCATCGCATCGGGGCGGCGCAGATCCGAGAGCCGCGGGTCGAGCAAGCGGCGCTGGGCCACCTCATCGGCGACGCCGCGCGCCAGCAGCAGCGCCGCGGCCAGCGGCGACACCCGCAGCCGCTTGGCCAGCGCCTCGACCTCGCCCGCCGCACGCTCGCCTCCGCGCAGCTCGAGCCGAGGTGCCGCGGGAGCGGGCTCCGCCGAGGCCGAGGGCCTCTCGACCTGTGCGGTAGCCAGCGACATCGCGGCATTGTCCTCCCATCCGCTCGAGCACGCCATGGCTGGAACGGGCCGTCAGCGCCCAAGCGCCGCGCGGGCGAGGAGATCGCTTCGCGGACTTCCCCGTACCGGAGACCGTCCGGAAGACCGGACTACTCGCTCTCGCCTTCACCCTCGGGGCGTCGCCTACGACGGCGCCGACTGGTCTTGCGCGCGCCCGCCAGGGCCTCGCTCTCGGCTGCGGCGGCATCGCGCTCGCCCACCTCGGCCGCGTCACCGGCCTCGTCGGCATCGCCGGCCGGGGCCTCGCCCTCGAGCCCCTCGGCGTCGACGGCCCCGCCGCGGTTGCCATCGTCGACGTTGCCCAGCAGCGTGCCCGTGCCCTCGCGCTCCTCGGCCTTCGCGAGCAGGAGATGCCCCTGGCCCGCGTAGAAGCGCCGGTTCACCCACAGGAACACGGGGGTCGCGATGTAGAGCGACGAGTACGTGCCTACCAACAGCCCCACGATCAGCGCGAACGAGAAGTCCTTGATCGGGCCGCTGCCCAGCAGATACGTGGCGAACACCACCACGAGGGTGGTGAGCGAGGTGAGCAGCGTGCGGCTCAGCGTGTCGTTGAGGGCCGAGTTGGTGGTCTCTTCGATGGGGGCATCGCGGTGCAGCGAGACGCGCTCGCGCACCCGGTCGAACACCACGATCGTGTCGTTGATGCTGTAGCCCACCACGGTGAGGACCGCGGCGATGGTCTGGAGGTTGAACTCCTTGCCCGTGAGGGCGAAGGCTCCGATCACGAGGAACGCATCGTGCAACAGCGCCACGATCCCGCCCGGCGCGAAGCGCAGGTCGAAGCGGAACATGACGTAGAGGAAGATGAAGCCGATCGCGAACAGCAGCGACTTGATGCCGTCGGTCTGCAGCTGGCTGCCGACCTTGCTGCCGACCGTCTCGGCGCGCTCGATGTGGTCGATCGTGCCGGCCCCGAGCTTGCTCTCGAGATCCTCGCGGACCTTGGCGCCGATGCCGACGAGCGCGATCTCGACGGGGAAGGTCTCGGCCAGGGGCTGGCCATCGGGCCCGATCGCGGTACCGCCCGTGTTGCCCTTGTCGGCCGAGCCCACGCACCCCGCCCCCGCGAGCAAGCGGCCCACCTCGCGGTAGTTGGGCTCGGCGTCGAAGCGCAAGAAGATCTTGGAGGCCTCCTCGGGGTGGTTGAACTCGAGCAGCTTCGCCTCGCCCACCCGCTCCACCGCGGCCTTGCAGGCCACGAGCGTGGACTCCTCGATGCTGACCGTCTCCTTGATGCGAACGAGGATCTCGTTGCCGCGGTCGGGCACCTCGACGGCCGAGCTGCCCTCGTAGCCGAGCTCCTCGAGCGCGACGCGGACCTTCTCGACGTCGACGTCGGCGCCCTCGCTGAAGGCGAGCTGCACCTGCGAGCCGCCGGCGAAGTCGATCCCCATGTTGAGGGGCGAGCCCGTCGTGACCTGGTTGTAGACGAGCGACAACGCCGAGATCAGGATCAGCACGATCGAGACGCTGATGAAGCGCCAGCGGTTCTCGACGAACTTGATCGTCGTGCCGGGTTTGATGATCTCGAAGAACTTGTGGGGCTTGGTATCGGCCATGGCTCGGCTCCCTCCCTAGCGACTAGATCGACACCCGGTCGAAGCCGCGGCGGTTGGCCTGGAAGTCGAAGAACAGGCGTGTGCACAGCACCCCGGTGAAGATCGAGGTGGCGATGCCGATGAGCAGCGTCACCGCGAACCCTCGGATCGGACCCGAGCCGTACTGGAACAGCACGATGCCCGCGATCGCGGTGGTGAGCTGCGCGTCGAGGATGGTGGTGAACGCCCGGTCGTAGCCCGACTCGATGGCCGCGCGGGCCGTGTGCCCCTCGCGCAGGTAGTCGCGTATGCGTTCGAAGACGATCACGTTGGCATCCACCGCCATGCCGATCGTGAGCACGATGCCCGCGATGCCCGGCAGCGTGAGCGTGGCCTTGAACAGCGCCATCGCGGCGAGGATCAGCACCATGTTGAGCAGCAGCGCGAACACGGCCACGAAGCCCGAGGCGCGGTAGTAGATCAACATGAACAGGATCACGGCCCCGAGCCCGTAGGCGAACGCCTTGGCGCCGCGCACCACCGAGTCGGCGCCGAGGTCCGCGCCCACGCGGATCTCGAATTCCTTCTCGAGCCGCGCCGGAAGCGAGCCGCTCTTGAGCACCTTGGTGAGGTCGTTGGCGGCCTCGCGCACCGACTGCCCGGGGGTCGCCCCCAGCGTGATCACGAAGTTCTCGCCGATGCGCTCGTTGAACACCGGATCCGAGCGCACCGCGTCGTCGAGCACGATCGCCATGCGGCGGCCGACGTTGTTGCCGGAGAGCTCCTCCATCTGGCGGGCGCCGATGCGGTTGAGCTTGACGCTGACCTGGGGCACCTGCGTCTGCGGGTCGGGCTGCACCGAGGCGCTCATCACGTCCTCACCCGTCACCCCCGCGCGCGCCTTGACCATATAGGTGCGCCACACGATCTCGGGCTCGGCCCCACGCTTGGTGTTGACCGACACGGGGCCGTAGAAGACGGCGAGGTCGCCGGGCAGCCGCCACTCGGGGGGCTGGCTGCGGAAGAACGACTCGAGCGTGCTGCGCTCCTTGGCGTAGAACGCGAACGGCTCCTTGACGGTGACTCCCGCCTCCTTGCCGTAGTCGGTGAGTCGGTTGACGGCGATGCCCATGCCCTTGGTCACGCGACCGCCCTCGTAGAGCGCCTTGAGGTAGGGCTTGCCGGTGTCGCGGAACGGGGTCTCGTCGTCGACGAGGTGCATCGACAGCACGGCTTGGCGCTCGATGATCTTGAGCAGTCGGCGAAAGTCGCCGGCGTCGTCGAGCACCGCCGCGCGGGCGTTCTCGGACAAGGCGAGGACCACGCTCGAGGGGTCGTTCGCGAGCTCGGCGTCGGGCTCGAGCAGCGTGAGCTCGGAGGTGATGCGATCGTCGACGATGGTGTCGCCCTCGACGATCTTGTCGGCGAACAGCTCGCGGATGACCGCCCGGGCGTCGATCGCCGGCTCGCCGGTCTTGGCGGGGATGGTGATCTTGAAGGCCCCGGGATCGCCGCGAACCTCCTGCTCGGTGGGCAGCGTGTAGCCCGCTGCCTGCAGCACCTCGGTGAGCCCGCGGGCGGCATCCTTGGCGGCCGCGCGCACCTCGGTGGCGGTATCGGAGAGGCCCGGCAGCTCGACCACCAGCTGGCGGTTCTTCGGGTAGATGTTGGGCTCGGCCACGCCCATCGCATCGACGCGGCTGCGCACCGTGTCGAGCGCGGCGCCGACCGACTCGCGGCGCAGGTCGGCGAGCTTGGCCTCCGGCATGCGCAGCGTGATCACGCCATCGGCCTCTCGCGGGCCGGTGTCGGGATCGACGCGCTCGAGCAGATCGAGCGCCACGCCCAGCACGTCGGGCGTGGCGGTCGCCACGTCGTCGGGGCTGGGGAACGTGATCCGCAGGGTGTCGTTGCCCTCGCGGGCAACGGTGACCTCCAGGTCCTTCTTGGTGCGGAACCCCGCCTCGAGCTCGGCGGCGACCTGGTCGAGCTTCTTCTGGACCGCCTCGTCGACGGCCACGGAGTACTCGAGGTGAAGCCCGCCTTGGAGGTCGAGGCCGAGCTGGAACTTGTTCTGGAAGTTCTCGGTGATCCACGCGGGCAGCGGGATCGAGTCGGGCGCGATCGCGTTGAGCGACGGCAGCACGGTGAGAACCGCCCAGACGACCAAGAGGGCGAGGGCCGCGGCTTTGAGCTTGAGGAAGCGACGCATCGTGGAGCCTGCTGGCCTTCGGGTTAGGCGCCCTTCTGGGCGTCCTCGTCCTTGTCGTCCTTGTCGGCCTTGTCGTCCGCCTTGTCGTCCGCCTTGGCCTTTTCGTCCGCCTTGGCCTTGTCGGCCTTCTTGTCGGACTTGTCGTCCTTGGCCGCGGCCTTGTCGTCCTTCTTGTCCTTGTCGGACTTGTCCTTCTCATCCTTGAGCACGGACTCTTGAAGGTCCTCGATCTTGCTCTTGAGCACGCGGACCTTCACGCGGTCGGCGAGCTCGACGACTGCGATCTTGGGATCGTCGGCGTTCGAGATCCGCCCGAGGATGCCGCCCTGGAGCACGATCTGGTCGCCCTTCTTCAGCCCCTCGACCCGCTTCTTTCGGTCCTTCTCTTGCTTGCTCATCGGCCGCAGCACGATGAAGTAGATGACCGCGAACATCAGGATGATGGGCAGCAACCCACCGAAGGCGGACCCGCCTGCGGCGGCACCATCGGCCACCAAGGGACCCGGAGAGGAGAAGATGGAGAGCATCGTGGACCGCGAGACCGGCGAGCCGGAGGAGTTGAGGACGAGCGCCAAGATATCGCCCGCGTGGTGCCCATCTGACGAGTGAGTCGCGAGCGACACACCGAGATCGGGCCTCGCGGGGGCGCGCGAGAGGCGGCAGGGGTAGCAGAGGCCCCCCGGGCGGTCAAGGCCGGCTAGGGCGCCGCCGCGCGCGGGTAATGGTGCGTGATCACGGAAGAAAGCGCGGCCATGGCGTCGGGCAGCCACCCCGCTCGCAGCGCTCCGCGCAGCACCGCCACCCACTGGTGAAAGAAGTAGAGGTTGTGGACGGTGGCCAGGCGCCCAAACAGCGGCTCGCTCTGCCGCTCCAGGTGCCGCAGATAAGCGCGGCTGAAGCGCCGGCACGTGAGACAGCCGCAGGTGGGATCGACCGGCCCGGGGTCGTCCTTGAAGCGGAGCCCACGGATGTTGATGCGCCCGTGCCAGGTGAACAGCTGGCCGTTGCGGGCGTTGCGGCTCGGCATCACGCAGTCGAACATGTCGATCCCCGCGGCTACCGCGGCGAGGAGATCGTGCGGCGTGCCGATCCCCATCACGTAGCGGGGACGCTCCTCGGGCATCAGCGGCGCGACCGCGGTCAGCGTCGCGTGCATCGCCGGGATCGGCTCGCCCACGCTCAGCCCACCCAGCGCCAGCCCATCGAACGGCAGCGGACCCAGCGCGGCGAGGTGAGCCCGGCGCAGCTCCACATCGGTGCCGCCCTGCACGATGCCAAAGCACAGCTGCCCCGGCGCGAGGATCTCGTCGCGCAGCGCCGCCGCCTCCGTGGCCCAGCGGGTGGTGCGATCGACCGCCTCGCCCATCGCCGCCGCATCGGCGCGACCCGGCGGGCAGTGATCGAGGATCATGCAGATGTCCGAGCCCAGTCGCGCCTGGTTCTCGAGCACGCTGCGCGGGGTCATGCGGTGGGCCGAGCCGTCGAAGTGGGTGCGGTAGTCCACCCCGTGCTCGTCGATGGTCTGCAGGCCGCGCAGCGAGAACACCTGGAAGCCGCCGCTATCCGTGAGGATCGCGCGAGGCCAGCCCATGAAGCGATGCAGCCCCCCGAGCTGCTCCACCAGCGCAGCTCCAGGACGGTGGGTGAGGTGGTACGCATTGCCCAGCACCACCTGCGAGCCGACCGAGGCCAGCTCCTCGGGCGTGAGCCCCTTCACCGCGCCGTAGGTGCCCACGGGCATGAAGCACGGGGTATCGACGGGCCCGTGGGCGGTCCACAGCCGCGCCGCGCGGGCGGGCCCGGCCTGCGCCAACAACTCGAACGTACCCGGCGCACGGCGCTCGAGCGAGGGATCGTCCGCGGGGAGCCCGTGCGCGGGATCGGGGCGCAGCGCGGGATCGGGCGCGTCGAGCGAGGGACCCACGCTCATGCGGGCTCCGCCGCGGCCCGGGCCACGAGCATGCAGTCGCCATAGCTGTAGAAGCGGTAGCCCTCGCGCACCGCCTCGCGATACCACGAGAGCACGCGCTCGCGGCCCCCGAGCGCGCACACCAGCATCAGCAGGCTGCTGCGTGGCAGGTGGAAGTTGGTCAGCAGGTGGGTGACCACGCGAAAGCGGAACCCTGGGGTGATGACGAGCGCGGTCTCGCTGCGGGTGGGCACCAGCCGGCCGTCGTGCGCGGCCGCGATGCCCTCGAGCGCGCGGGTGGTCGTGGTTCCCACGGCGACGATGGGGCGGCCCTGCGCGCGCGCGGCCTCGATGCGG
>JBFIJN010000161.1:0-16590 GCA_041600735.1 Nannocystaceae bacterium | reverse complement strand
GAGCTCGTGGCCGCGGTCGATCGCGATCTCGATCGCCTGCGCCGCATGCAGACCGACGACGGCGGGTTCTCGTTCTGGGGCCGCGGCTGGCCCTCGTGGCCGTATCTCACGGTGCACGTGGCCCACGCGCTCGAGCGCGCGCGCGACAAGGGCTTCAAGGTCCCCGGCCCCATGCGCAAGCAGGCGCTCGCCTACCTCGCCGACATCGAGCGGCACTTCGACCGGCACACGCCGCCCGACGTGCGGCGCGTGATCCGGGCCTACGCGCTCTACGTGCTGCGCCTGGCCGGCCAGCCCAACGCTCGCAAGGCGCAGGCGCTGGTCGACGAGGTCGCGCTGGACGAGCAGCCGCTCGAGGCCTTGGCGTGGGTGCTGCCCACGCTCCACGAAGACGCCACCGCGCGGCCGCTCGCGGTGAAGATCCAGCGCCTGCTGGGCAACCGCGTGACCGAGACCGCGGCCATGGCCCACTACGCCACCGAGTACGCCGATGGGGCGCACCTGGTGCTGCACTCCGATCGTCGCGTCGACGCGCTCGTGCTCGAGGCGCTCACGATCACCGATCCCAAGAGCGATCTGGTGCCCAAGCTGGTGCGGGGGCTGCTGGGTCACCGCACGGCGGGTCGCTGGAGCAACACGCAAGAGAACGGCTTCGTGTTGATCGCGCTCGATCGCTACTTCAACGAGTACGAGAAGGCCACCCCGGACTTCGTGGCCAAGGCGTGGATCGGCGATGCGTTCGCGGGCCAGCACACGTTCAAGGGGCGCACCACCGAGCGGCACCACGTGGACGTGCCGATGCAGTGGCTGGCCGATCACGCGGGCAAGCAAGACCTGGTGATCGACAAGAAGGGCAAGGGCCGGCTCTACTACCGCGTGGGCATGCGCTACGCCCCGCGCGACCTGAAGCTGCCGCCCTACGACGCCGGCTTCGTGGTCGAGCGCCAGTACGAGGCGGTCGATCACGAAGACGACGTGCGCCGCGACGCCGACGGCAGCTGGCACATCAAGGCGGGCGCGCGCGTGCGCGTGCGCGTGAAGATGGTGGCCGACGGTCGCCGCTACCACGTCGCGCTGGTCGATCCGCTCCCCGCGGGCCTTGAGCCGCTCAACCCTGCGCTCGCCACCACCGGCGCGCTGCCCCCCGATCCCACCGACGAGGCCGACCGCGGCGGGTTCTGGTGGTGGTCGCGGACCTGGTACGAGCACCAGAACCTCCGCGACGAGCGCGTCGAGGCGTTCACCTCGCTGCTGTGGTCGGGCGTGTACGACTACGACTACGTCGCCCGGGCCACCACGCCCGGCCGCTTCGTGGTGCCGCCCACGAAGGCCGAGGAAATGTACCACCCGGAGACCTTCGGCCGCGGCAGCGGCGATGTGGTGGTCGTGGAATAGCCGCCAGCCTGGGTTATCCTGGGCGGGTTCAGGAATGAGCAACGACGGGCAGGAGCGGCCGCGCAAGGACGTCGACAAGGGGGAGCGACCCGGCGGATCGATCGGTCGCTACGTGGTGGTCTCGCGCCTCGGCGAGGGGTCGATGGGGATGGTCTACCTCGTCTACGACCCCAAGCTCGATCGCCGCGTCGCGCTCAAGGTCCTGCGTCGGCGTCGGCGCTCGTCCAGGGCGACGCACGAGCGCCAGCAGCGGCTGCGTCGCGAGGCGATGGCGATGGCGCAGCTCAACCATGCGCACGTGGTCACCGTGCACGACGTGGGCGTGGCCGACGGGCGCGTGTTCTTGGCGATGGACTACGTCGAGGGGCAGACGCTGCGCGACTGGCTCGACGCCAAGCGGCGCCCGTGGAACAAGGTGCTGCGCACGCTGGTGTACGCGGGCCAGGGGCTGGCGGCCGCCCACGCGGCCGGCGTGATCCACCGCGACTTCAAGCCCGAGAACGTGCTCGTCGGCAACGATGGCTCGGTCAAGGTGATGGACTTCGGGCTCGCGCGCCCGCGCGGCGCCGGCGAGCGCTCCTCGGGGGTCACCGACGCGCGGCGCTCGAGCGGCGACGGGGCCGAGCCGAGCGTGGTCGACGACACCGCGACCGAGCCCGACGAGGATCCCGGGCGCGACTGGTGGAAGGGTGAGTCGGGGCTGATCCCCATGGAAGGGCCGGTGGAGCTCACGCGCTCGGGCGAGGTGCTGGGCACGCCCACGTACATGGCCCCGGAGCTCTTCGACGGCGGCGAGGCCAATGCGCAGACCGATCAGTTCGCGTTCTGCGTGGCGCTGTTCGAGGGGCTCTACGGGGTGCGACCGTTCGCGGGCGAGACGATGGCGGCGCTGGCCTTCAACACCAAGCGCGGGCGCATCACCGCGCCTCCGCGCGGGGCCCGGGTGCCCGGGTGGCTCGGCCGACTCGTGCGGCGTGGGCTGGCGACCGACCCCGAGCGCCGCTATCCGTCGATGCAGGTGCTGCTCGATGCGCTCGTGCAAGGTGCGGGTCGTCGTCGCGTGCAGCGAGCGGGGCTGATCGCCGCGGGCCTGGTCGCGGCGGGCGGCGGGCTCTCGTACGCGCTCGTGCCCCCCACCGTGCCGTGCCGCGGCGGTCGTGATCGCCTGCAGCAGGTCTGGAACGACGGGCGCGCCAAGGCCATTGCGGCGGCGTTCGAAGCCACCGGGGTGACCTATGCCGACGAGGCGCTCGCGCGGGCGCAGCAGCGCATCGACGACTACGCCAAGACGTGGGTGGGCGTGTACACCGAGGTCTGCGAGGCCACCGCGGTGCACGGCACCCAGAGCCCCGAGGCGCTCGATCTGCGCATCGCGTGCCTCGATGCGCGCCTGGCCGAGCTCGAGGCGTTGCTGCAGGTGCTCGGTGAGGCCGATCGTCGCGTGGCCGAGCGTGCGGCCCAGGCCGTGAGCGCGCTGCGAGGGCCGGGCACCTGCGCCAGCGAGTCGCTCGACGAGGCCGACGACGAGACCGACCCCGAGCGCAAGCAGCGGCTCGAGAGCATGCGCGGGCGCATGCTGCGGGCCGAGGCGCTCGAGCACGCGGGGCGCTATGACGACGCTACCACGCTCGCGCGCGAGGTCGCGGCCGAGGCCGAGCTGCACGGTGAGACCGAGCTCCACGGCGAGGCGCTCGTGCAGCTCGGCATCGCCGAGGATCTCGCGGGCGACTACCCGAACGCGGCCGAGCACCTGCGCCAGGCCTACTTCGAGGCCAACGCGCAGAGCCTCGATCTGGTCGCCGCGCGTGCGGCCGCGGCGTTGGTCACGACCGAGGGCATCCACATGGCGCGCGGCGAAGACGGGCTCGCGTGGGGGCGCCACGCCGAGGCGGCGCTCGAGCGCGGAGGGCAGGGCGAGGGGCTGCGCGGGCGCCTCTACGCGGCGCTCGGGTCGCTGCACTTCCAGCGCTTCGAGCTGGCCGAGGCCCAGCGCAACTACGAGCAAGCGCTCGCGCTCGAGCGCGCCGCCCACGGCGATGACCACGAGCGCGTGGCGTTGCTGCTCACCTATCTCGGCGCCGTGCTCGAGCAGTCGGGACAGTCGGAGACCGCGGTCGCGAACTTCGAGCAAGCCATCGAGATCCACCGCAAGGCCCTCGGTGCGCAGCACCCCGAGCTCGCCGGTCTCTACAACAACTACGCGGTGATCTTGTTCGGGCGCCAAGACTACGCGGGGGCTCAGGCCCAGCTCGAGCAAGCGGTGGCGATCCAGCGCGAGGCGCTCGGCGATCACCCCAACACCGCGCTCACCATGGACAACCTCGGCGGGATCATGGTGCTGCGCGGTCAGGTCGCGGCGGGGCGAGCTCTCATCGAGGAAGCCCTCGCCATGCGCGAGAAGACCCTCGGGCCCGATCACCCCGCGGTCGCCAACTCGCTGACCAACCTCGCGGGCACGCTCGAGCTCGGCGAAGAGGACTGGGGCGGGGCGCGGCGCCTGTACGAGCGCGCGCTGGCCATCCTGGAGAAGACCGGCGGCCCCGAGAACACCCAGGTGGCCCTGCTGATGTTCAATCTCGGCATGCTCGATCTCCGCGAAGGCGCGGCCCAGCGCGGCCACGATCGCTGCGAGCGAGCCGTGGCGATCTTCGAGAAGGAGGGTGGCTCGACCGCGCGCGATCTACCCGAGCCGCTCATGTGCCTGGGCTGGGCCCAGCTCGAGCTCGAGCGACCCGAGGCGGCCAGGTCCACCCTCGAGCGCGCGCTCGCGCTACGCGGCCAAGGCCAGGGCGACTACGCTCCGCTCGTGCGGCTGCTGCTGGCGCGGTCGCTGGTCAAGACCGGCGGCGATGCCAAGCGCGCGGCCACGCTGCGCGCCGAGGCCCGCAAGCTCTATCGCACGCAGCCCCAGCCTCCGCCCGAGCGCGTGGCGGCCTGGCTGAACGAGCCGGGCTGAGCCGCCGAGCGGGCTCACCCGCGGGGCGTGGCCAGGCGATCTTCGATCCGCCGCAGCGTCTCGTTGGGCGCGCGCACGCGCAGGTGCGTGCCCTCTTCGGTGTGGCGCTCGGACAGCACCGTTGCGCCCTCGTACACGTGACGGATCAAGCCGTGCGCGGTGTAGGGCACGAACAGATCGGCCTGGCGCAGCTCGCCGTCGAAGAACGAGACGATCAGCTCGCGGATCCGCAGCGCGTCGTCGGGGTCGTGCGCCGAGATCGAGATCGCCTCGGGAAATTCCTCGTGGAGCGCCGCGATTGCAGCCGCGTCGAGGCGGTCGCGCTTGTTGAGCACCAGCCGCCAGCTCACCTCGCCCGCGCCGATGTCGGTGAGCACCTCGCGAGTGACGGCCAGCTGGTCGCGAAACGTGGGGTCCGCCGCATCGACCACGTACAGCAGCAGCGAGGCCTCGAGCGACTCGTCGAGGGTCGAGCGAAACGATGCGACCAGCTCGTGCGGCAGCTTCTTGATGAAGCCCACCGTGTCGCTCACCAAGATCCGCGGCTCGGTCTCGGGCCGCAGCGCGCGCACGGTGGTATCGAGCGTGGCGAACAGCTTGTCGGCGATGTAGACCCCGCTCGAGGTCAGCGCGCGCATCAGCGAGCTCTTGCCCGCGTTGGTGTAGCCCACCAGCGCGACGCGTCTCTGGTCGCTGCGGCCCGCCCGGCGGGTGGCCTGCTCGCGCTCGATCTGCGCGAGCTCGCGGCGCAGCTCGGCCACGCGGTCGCGAATCTTCCGACGATCGAGCTCCAGCGCCGACTCGCCCGCGCCCTTGCCCCCCACGCCGCCGCGCACGCGATCCTTGCCGGCCCCTGCCTCGCGCAATCGCGGGGCCACATAGGTGAGTCGCGCAATCTCGACCTGGAGCCGCGCCTCGCGGCTGCGCGCGTGGCGATGGAAGATCTCCACGATCACGTGGGTGCGGTCGAGCACCTCGGCCCCGGTCGCGCGCTCGAGGTTGCGCTGCATCCGAGGCGTGAGCTCGTGATCGACGACCACGACCTTGGCCAGCTCGTGGTCGGCCCGCGCCTCGGCCTCGCGGTCGGCCTCGTCGGTCTCGTAGGGTTCATCGGTCTCACCGCCGAAGTCGCCGTCCTCGTCATCCTCCGAGGGGCTCCAGTCGCTCGGGTCCTCGTCATCGAGCTCGAAGTGCGGCAGCGGCTCCACGTCGTCGGGCTGGCCGCGGCGTGCCTTCATGCGCTCGCGTCGCTCCATCGCGCGGTCGCGGCTGGGGATCGAAGACTCGACCTTCCCGTCGCCGCCGGTCCACGCGGCCAGCTCGAGCAGTCGCCCCCCGCCCAGCACCGTGGCCGGCGAGACCCGCGACATCGTCTGGCTCACCTGCCCCACCACGCGCAGCCCGAGCGTCTTGACCAGCCGCGAGAGCTCCGCGAGATCGGCCGCGTGCTGCTCCTCGCTCACGCCGGGCAGGCGCACGGCGACCAGGACGGCGGTGGGTCGCTCTTCGGACGTGCGCTCATGGGTGGGGTCGGTCATCGAAGCGCGGGAGAGTAGCACCGCGCGCTCGGCGAGGGCCGCCGGGGCCGCTCAGCCCCCGCAGCCCTCGGTGAACGCCTCGCAGTCCTCGAGATCGAGCTCGGCCTCGACCCGACACGTCATCTCGCCCTCGGCGTTGGTGGCGACGCACGCCACACACGAACCCCGAGGCAAGCTCCGAGATCGGGTCCATGCGGCCAACAGCAAGGCATTCGAGCCGGTTTGCGGCAGCTACTAGGCTAAGGTAATATTTTTTACCTCATGGTGGACGCGCCCGCTCGCTGGGGATTCTACGGTCGCAGTCTCGAGCTCGAGCAGCTCGAGGCGATCCTTCGTCGCGGCCGCTGGTTCTTTGCGCGAGTCTCGGGTCGGCGTCGCATCGGCAAGACCGCGCTCATCCAGGAGGCGCTGCGCTCGACCGCGACGACGAAGGTGCTCTACGTGCAGATCCCCGACTCCGGCCCCACCGGAGTGCTCTCGGCGGTTGCCGATGCGATGGACACGTTTGCCATCGACCCCGAGCGGTTTCCCCGGCCCTCCACGCTGCTCGAGCTGGCGCAGGCCATCGGCCAGCTCGCGCGGGGCGGCTACGTCGTGGCGCTCGACGAGTTCCAGTACTTCAGCCGCAAGCACCTCCACGAGTTCACCTCACACCTACAGGCGGTGGTCGACGAGCTCTCGCGCGGAGCGGCCGAGGTTCCCGGCGGTCTCTTCGTGCTGGGCTCGCTGCACACCGAGCTGGTGGCGCTGCTCGAGGACCGCGATGCGCCGCTGTTCAACCGCACCACCGACCACCTCTTGCTGGGGCACCTCGACATCTCCTCGGTGCTCGCGATCCTGCGCGTTCACGCCGAACCCTCGCCCGAGCGCCTGTTGCTGCTGTGGAACCTGTTCGAGGGCGTGCCCAAGTTCTACCGCGACTGCTTCGAACAAGGCGTGCTGGGGGCACCGCGGCGCCAGCTGCTGCGCCAGCTGTTCTTTCGCAGCTCGTCGCCCCTGCGCGACGAGGCCGAGCGCTGGTTCCTGAGCGAGCTGCGCGGTCGCTACGACACGCTGCTCAAGTTCATCGCGCGCCGTCCGGGGTGCTCGCATGGTGATCTCGTGGATCACCTGCACACTGCGAGTGGACAGCGGGCCGACGAGATCGGCGGCTACCTGAAGGTGCTGATCGAGAAGTACGAGATGGTGGAGAAGCGGCTCCCCGTGTTCGCCAAGCCGACCGCCAAGACTGGCCGCTACTACCTGCGCGACAATTTCCTGCGCGCGTGGCTGGCTGCGCTGGCCAGCCCCGCGGCAGCGCTCCGCTTTCGCCCCGAGGCAGAGCTCGTGGCCCAGGCCGATCGCCGCCTGGTCGATGCCGAGGGCCATGGCCTCGAGCGCCTCGCGGGGGTGCTCTACGAGGAGCGTAGTCGCAAGGGCCTGGGCGACTTCTCGATGAGCGAGCGAATCCAGGGCTACTGGGACCGCGGCGACGTGGAGATCGATCTGGTCGCCGTCGACGAGGACTCGCGGAGGATTCGCTTGGGTACGTGCAAGCGCTCGCCCACCAAGCTGGTCCGCGACCTCGGCAGCTGCGACGCCCATATCGCACGCTTCCTCGAGACGCACGCGAGCTATCGTGGTTGGACGGTCGAGCGCGTGGCGATCGCCCCCAAGCTCCAGCTCGGGGCTCGAGCGCGGATCATGAAGGCGGGCTACGTGCCGCAGGACCTCGAAGACCTCACCGCAGGCCTGTGAGCGCTAGCAGCTGCTGCCGCCGCACTTGCCTTCGCGCGGGGTCGACCCGCCCACGCCGACGCCACACCACTCGGGCATGTCGTCGGGCACGCCGGTGGCCAGGTAGGGGGAGTCGCCGTCGCCGAGCCAGTAGGGGTGCGAGATCACGAAGCTCCACAGCGGGGCAAATGCAGTCTCGCCGGCGGCCACGTCGAAGGGTGGGGCCGAGTGCTCACAGTTGTGAATACACTCGAGGATGAAGTGGCCATCTTCGTCCAGGTGGGACTCGAGGTCCTTGGAGGTCTCGTCGAAGTCGACGGCCACGCAGAAGTCGTTGGGGCCGCCCCACAGGACCATCGCGGGCATCTTGTGCTCGGCGCCGCCCCAGGGCTTGACGTAGTTGCCCCCGGTGCCGCCCGAGAGCGACAAGATGCTGGCGAGGTGGGCACCGCGGCCCGAGGCGAGCTGGCCGGTGAACAGCGCCCCCGCGCTCACGCCCGCGCTCGCGACACAGTCCTCGGCCACATTGAACTGCTCGCCCACGCACGCGAGCATGTCGTCGAAGAACCGGTACTCTTCTTCGGCGCGCGAGTCGGAATCGAGGCTGGAGAACGGCCAGCGGAACGCGAGGTCGCCCTTCTCCTCGGGGATCACCGCCACGAAGCGGAACTGATCGACGGCGTTCTGCACGTCGCCCTGCTCGAAGAACGCGGTGGCATCGCCGCCGAGCCAGTGCCACAGGAACACGACGGGCACGCGCTCATCGGGCTGGAGATCGCTCGGCAGCACGAACATGAACTCGCGGGCGTTGCCCGAGCTGTCGATCGTGTTGAACCCCGACACGATCTCGGGACACGCGCCGTCGTAGGTGGGCAACGGTGGCGGCATCGCGGCGCCGGGCGGCGGAGGCTCGCGACAGTCGGCCATGCTCACCGGTGGCAAGTCCGACGCGTTGCCAAAGTCGTCGATGATGGGCCCATCCTCGCTCACTGGGCCCATCGTGCTGTCCACCGAGCTCTGACTGGTCGCCCCGTCGGTTGCTGCGCTGGTGGAATCGACGGCCGCCGAGCCACCCTCGCCGCCGACGTCGTCCACCGAGCAAGCGGTCCCGACCAGTAGCACCCCTATGTGTAGGTAGATCCAAGAGTTCACCGCACCCCGCATCGGATCACTGTATCACTGGGAATGTTGTAATCATCGCGAAATCATGGTCAGCTCGATTGCGCGCATATCTGCGCATGATCATGGGAGACGGCGAGAAGCCAAGACCAGGCCCCGCGGCCTGGGACGAGACCGCGCTGCCGAGCGAGGCCAAGCCTCAGCGCGAGCGCAGAGAGTTCCGTCGCATCCCGCTCGCGCTCACCGTGGAGCTGCGCTTCGCCTCGGCCGAGGCCGCGCTCGAGAGCAGCACCGTCGACATCAGCGAGGGCGGGGTGTTCATCCGCATGCCCAAGCCACGCCCCGAGGGCACGTCGATCCGCTTGCAGGTCCACGTCGGCCGCCGGGTGCTCGAGATCGAGGGGGTGGTGGTGCGGACCGTCTGGCCCGGCGAGGGCGAGCCGCCCGGCATCGGCGTGCTGTTCACGGACATCGAGCCCGAAGACGAGACCTTCATGCACTCGCTGGTGCGCGAGCGTCTGGCTCAGCGCTCACCCCCCGACCCGCGTCGCGAGCCCTGACCCGAGGCGCTGACTCGAGCTCGTGAACCTGCCTCGAACGCGTCGTGTCGCGCCGCTTCACGACGCACCCACCCTCGCCCATTTCACTTTCGACCCCGCTGTTTTCGGGGTACCTGCACGGTTGCGCATGGTCGATGAGCCCAAGTTTCCGTTCGTGCCCTATCGCCCGGCTCGCGTTCCGAGCGAGGTTGCGCTCGAGCGCGGCCGCTCGTTCTACGCGAGCATGAGCGCGCGTCGCAGCGTGCGGCACTTCAGCGACGAGCCCGTGCCGCGCGAGGCGATCGAGCTGGCGATCCGCACGGCCGGCACCGCGCCCTCGGGTGCGCATCGTCAGCCGTGGCGCTTCGTGGTGGTGGACGATCCCGCGATCAAGCAGCGCATCCGCGTGGCCGCCGAGGAAGAGGAGCGGCACAGCTACGAGGGCGGGCGCATGTCCGAGGAGTGGCGCGAGGCCCTGGCCCCGCTCGGCACCGACTGGCACAAGCCCTATCTGGAGACCGTGCCCTACCTCGTGGCGGTGTTCGAGGAGGTGCAGGGCTTCTTCCCCGACGGTCGCCCGCGCAAGAACTACTACGTGCGCGAGAGCGTGGGGCTGGCCTGCGGTCTGTTCGTCGCCGCGCTCCACCAGATGGGGCTGAGCACGCTCACGCACACGCCGAGCCCGATGGGATTCCTGCGCGAGATCCTCGGGCGGCCCAAGCACGAGCGCCCGTTCATCCTGTTTCCGGTGGGCTATCCGGCGCCCGACGCGAGCGTGCCCGACCTGCAGCGCAAGCCGCTCGAGGAGATCATGCAGTGGAACCCACGCGTCGATGAGGACGAGCCCGCCGCGTCAACGCACGAATGAGCGCACCTAGCAGCAGCGCGCTGCTGCACCAGAACAGCAGGTCGGCGACGAAGCATGCGCGCAGGACCGACAGTGTGCGCCCGAGCTCCCCGGTGAGGGGGTCGAGACCGACCCGCGCAAACGACAGCGGCGCGCCGTAGCGCATGTGCGAAGCGGTGGGGTCCATGGAGGTCAGCCCCGCGGTGGCCAGCGTCGTCGCGACCCCGATCAGCAACAAACGCGCGGCCCGCTTGGTGCCCAGCGTCCCACAGACGACCAGCAACGTGGCCAGCGGGACCGCGAGCGTGAGCCAGTGCAGCAAGTGGATTCCCTGAACCGCGTCGTGGATGAGCCGCATCGGTCGCGCGGCTACGCACGCCCGGGGGGTGGCATTCCGTGGTATGGTCACCGCCGTTTCTTGTCGCGAAGGGGGACCGTCGAATGTCTACGAATTATGAGCTAGGGGGGCGCTGGGCCGTGTTCTTGTCATGTCTGGCCGTGGGGTGCTTCAACCCCGATCCGGACAGCGGCGACTCGGCGGGCTCCACCTCGGGGGCCGACACGGCCGCCACGACCACGCCTGGCGCGACCACGGTCGACTCGGTGAGCACGGGAGTGGCCGATGGGACGATGGGCGCGACCACGCTGCCCGGTACCACCGCCATGACGGACCCCGATCCCGACACCTCGGGGGGCTTCATCTTCGACGTCGGCGGCGCCGCCACCTTCGGCGAGACCGACGGCCCGCCGCCGCCCGGAGGACCGGGCTCGTGTCGTCAGTCGGAGGCCTACGGGGCCGCGGGCGGGTTCCCGGCCTTCAACGATCCGGCCTACGCCTCGTTCGACAGC
Source organism: Nannocystaceae bacterium (assembly GCA_041600735.1). Classification (GTDB taxonomy): domain Bacteria; phylum Myxococcota_A; class Polyangia; order Nannocystales; family Nannocystaceae; genus Paraliomyxa. Next base: position 5,631 of record JBFIJN010000161.1, on the reverse strand, counting down.
ACCGTGCTGGTGATGACCAACAACGGGTACCAGCCCACCGGGTACGCGCTGCGGGTGATCGACATCTCCGGTCCGCCGCCGCCACCCAACCTCAACTACTACGCGCCGATCTACACCCACCCGTCGTGGCAGCAGCAGAACTTCGGCGGGCCGATCTTCGGGCTCACGCTCGACTCCGACGGCAACATCTACGTGGCGCCCACTCGGGTGTACGGTGGCGCCAGCTCCACGCCGGGCACGATCTACCGCGTAGACGCCGTCACGGCCGCGATCTCGGCGCTCGTGCAGCTGCCCAACACGGGTCCTGCGCTGGGCAACATCAACTACGACTGCACCAGCGAGACCATCTACGCCGCCAACCATGAAGATGGTCGCATCTGGCAGATCGAGATGGATGGCACGATCCGCAGCACGTATCGCCATAGCACGCAGAATGTGACGATCGGTCCCGCCAACGATCCAGGCGAGCCCAACGGAACATTCTCGCCGCTGGGCGATCGCGTGTGGGCGGTTCAGTCGCACGCCGGGCGTCTCTACTACAGCGTGTGGAACGAGGACTCGGGTCGCCAGTCGCAGGTGGTCGAGAACGAGATCTGGTCGGTCGCCTACCAAGACATGGACGGCATCCCCGACGGGCCCACCGCGCGGCTCGAGGCCACCGTGCCCGGGCTCAACGGCAACTCGTACAGCAACCCGGTCTCCGACATCAGCTTCGCCGCCACCGGCTGGATGCTGGCCGCCGAGCGCACCATGCTCAACGACGCCCAGACCAGCGCGCACCAGTCGACCACCTACGAGTTCCAGCAGATCGCGGGCGTGTGGCAGGTGGTGGGCACGACCTACGTGGTCGGCGAGCTGCCCAACAGCGCGGCGGGTGGCGTGGACCACGACTTCGAGGAGAACGGCTATGTGTGGATGACGGGCGACGCGCTCGACTTCTACACGCCCGAGGTCGTGTACGGCGTGCAGGGCACGCCCTACGGCGGTGGCACGATCATGAACAGCACGCTCATCGATCACGACGCCGAGATCACGCAGCAGGACAAGACCGCGCTCGGCGACTGCGAGCTGCCGATCCCGGGCGACGCGATGCCGCCTCCGCCGCCGCCGGTAGGCTGAGCAACGCGAGCGCTCGAAGGGCGCGAGCCAAGGGCAGCCCGAGATCTCCGCGACGGGATCTCGGGCGCTCTCGTTCTGGCTCAGCGACGACGCTTCCCCGAGGGGCTCGTCAGCGCGACGCGTTGGTGGGCCCGCGAGATCTCCTCGATGGTGGTCGCTCGCACGCCTGCGCGGCGCGCCAGCACCGGCCAGCGGGTCACCGCCTTCGTCACCTGCTCGATGATCGCAGCGGCATCGCCGGTCCCGATGCCATGACGCATGGCGAGCGCAGTGCATCCCGCGAGGTCCGGTGAGCGGCCTTCGCCATCGATGGTCATCGAGTGCTCCCCGCCCGGACCCATCGAGTACACGAGGTCGTAGGCCGGGGCCAGGCTCCAGGCGCCGCTCGCGTCCATGAGGTACGCGAAGTTCTTCACGTGGTCGTCGCGGTTGTGACCGACGATGTTGAAGATCATGCGACGAAAGCACGCGTCCACGGCCCGCTGATCGCGGGTGACCGCTCGGGTGGCACGAAGCAGCTGGTCGTAGTCACAGGCGGGGACGCGAAAGTCGCTGTGGAGCAGGCCGCCGAGGCTGTGCATGTGAAGCCGCTGATTGCCGGCGCGCCGATCGAAGCGCTGAACCGCGAACCAAGGGCCACTACCCAGCAGTTGGTGGGGTGGCACATCGATCCCGGCGGCGCTCGCCATCTGCATGTACGCATACTCCATGGCGCCGTGATCGGGCCCGTCCTCATGGCCGGCGAACTTGACGATCCATGCGTCGAAGCCCTCGGGTAGCTCATCGTCGCCGGAGATCACTTCGTCGTCGCGAAGCCCCACCACGACCTTCGGACGCGCACCACCGGGCGAGCCACCCGCGCGTCGGAGCTCGGGCAGCACCTCCTTCACGGTGCCACGCAGCACCTGATCCGCGTGCTCGGCCAAGCGTGCGAGATCCAGGCTCGCGGGCGGCTCCGAGGGCGAGTCGGGCGGGTGATAGGTGAGCGCGCCCATCGTGCGGCGACCGAGATGGAGCAGGCGCGCGAGGGGCGAGATGCGGGCGGGATCGAGGCCAGTCCGTCGAAAGTGGCGATCCATGAGCAGGCGACCCCAGCCATCGGGTAGCGAGTCGTCGAACACGCCCGGCAGCGGACCGAAGGCACGCTCGACGTGCTCGTGGAGCCCCGGCCGCGCGGGCAGGCGCAGCGGGGACAGCTCCCAGCCGCGGTCGAGGAACGCGGGGGCGTACTCGAAGAAGATGCGCCCCCGCTCGGCCTCGGCCAGCTCGCCGACCTCGAGCTCGTCATCGGGCCCAAAGCGCAGCTTCACGACGACGCGCTTCATCGACGTCCTCGCTTGGGAAGCGGGCGAGAGAGCTGGGTCTCGAGCTCATCGAGTGACCGCGCAGGCTTGGGCTGGAACAGCGACGCGAGCTCATCCGCGCGACCGAGCCCGTCGGCGAGCCGCAGCAGATTCTCGAGCGTAATCCTCCCGCCCTGCTCGAAGCGCGCGATGGTCGAGACGCTCACGCCCGTGCGCTCGGCCAGCGTCGCGCGACGCCAGTGGTTGCCGAGCCGAAGCGCCTCTAGTCGACGACCGAGCTCGGCGGCGATCTCGACCGGCGTCAGCAACGGGAACGAGGGCGTAGGCTGCGACATAGGAGGTCTATTTTGCGTCATTATCTGGAATTTTCCTCCCTAAGACGTCATTTTTGGCGGTTTATCGAGGCGGTGATCGCGATACGCTCTGCACGATGGCCGCGCCCGCGAAGAAGACCGCAGCGAAGAAGACCGCAGCGAAGGCACCCGCCGCGAAGAAGACCGCCGCGAAGGCGACCGCCGCGAAGGCACCCGCAGCGAAGAAGGTCGCTGCCAAAGCACCCGCAGCGAAGGCACCCGCAGCGAAGGTGCCCGCCGCGAAGGCACCCGCAGCGAAGGTGCCCGCAGCGAAAGCGCCCGCCGCGAAAGCACCCGTCGCGAAAGCACCCGCCGCGAAAGCACCCGCCGCGAAGATGCCCGCCGCGAAAGCACCCGCCGCGAAGATGCCCGCCGCGAAGGCGCCCGCCGCGAACGCACCCGCCGCGAAGGCACCCGCCGCGACGCAGACGATCGCCGGCTACATCGCCAGCTTGAGCGACTGGCGTCGCGACGTGGTGGCGCAGCTGTGTGCGCTGGTCGAGAAGGCGGCGCCGCAGGCGAGCGGATCGATCAAGTGGGCGCAGCCGGTCTACGAGGATCACGGTCCGTTCTGCTACGTGCGCGCGTTCAAGAGCCACGTGAACCTGGGGTTCTGGCGCGGCGCGGACCTGACCGATCCCAAGCACCGGCTGCAGAGCGGCGGCCAGCGAATGGCTCACATCAAGGTGACCGGGCCCAAGGACGTCGATGCTGCGGGGTTCACCAAGCTGGTGAAGACGGCGGTGCAGCTCAACCGCACGCTCGGCAATCCAACCAAGCGCGCATGAGTGATCACGGGATCGTGACCGCGACCTCGACCGTGTTGTTCGTATAGTCGCGCTCGACCAGCACGGGGAGCGCGGCGTCGGCCCGGGGCTGGTTCACCGACGCGCGCAGCGTGTAGTCGCCCGGCGGGACGTCGGTTACGTCGATCCACTGGCAGGGGAGCTCGGCCTCGTAGATGTCGGCGAAGCCGCGGCTGATGCCCTGGTTGGCGCAATCGTAGTGGGTGGGGGTGTTGGGCCACGCCCAGCTGTAGGAATCGAGCAAGCAGAACCCGGGCTTGAAGCCGCTCGCGACCACCCCGCCGGCGTCGCGCAGCTCGAAGGTCGCAAACTCATCGAAGTGATAGTGATCGTGACACTCGCTATGGTGGAACACATCGGGCTGGTTGGCGGCCACGCCCAGCACGAGGTCGCTCGCGCCGATGTTGGAGGCGGTGAGGGTGAAGCGCAGCAGCGTGCGCCAGCCCAGCGCGCCCACGCAGCCCTCGTAGAGCTCGCAGGTGCCCTCGTGCACGAAGATGTCGGTGAGCACCGGCATGATCCACGAGTCGTCGATGATGAGATCGGGCGAGCTGCACCCGAGCGGACCATTGCCCGGGGCCATGGGATCGGCGGGCGGATCGTCGAAGTCGAGGCCGGCCGCAGCGGGCGTGCAGCGGTTCACGCCGGCGTTGACCGAGCCCTGCGCGCAGCACAGCAGCTCGTCGGGGCAGGCGGCGGGCCCTTGGGCGGGATCGCACAGACCACCTTCGCCGCTGCCGCAGACGGCGGCGTCATCGTGGGCATGCACCGAGACCGTGTCGATCGCGGCCTCGAGGATGCCGGCTCCCGGATCGACGGCGGTGATGCGCAGGCGCGAGCCCTCGACCATGGGGATCCCGCAAGCGGCGTACTCGCGGGGCGTCCACAGGTTGGCGGGCGCGCTCGCGGTGGCGGTGGCGAGCTGCTCGAGCGCGTACGCCTGGTAGCCGCCGGGAGCGCGGGCGCTGGGCACCAGCAGCTCCACGAGCAGCGAGGGGCCCGCGTCGGCGTCGGACTTGTAGAAGAACCGCTGGATCCGCACCGTGGCTGCGGCGGCGCCGTCGAGGTCGAACGGAGGCGAGGTGAGGATCGTGCGCCCGCCCGAGACGTCCTCGTTGCTGGGTACCCCGCCGACGTTCTGGCCCGTGAAGTAGCAGGCGCTGCCGCCGGCACAGCGGCCGGGCTGCGAGGGAAGGCCGAGGTGGAGCGCGGCCACCGGATCGCCGCGCACCCAGGCGCCGCTGCTCGCGTCACCGCTCACTTGCCAGCCCAGATCGTCGTCGAAGCGATCCTCGAACACGGTGCTGCTGATGCCGTCGTCGATCGTGGTGAAGCTCCAGGCCGGGCTGGGCGCGGAGGCGCGGCTGGGGTCGTCGGCCTCGAAGGCCAGCACTTCCCAGGAGAACGTGCGCTCGTAGGCGAAATCGAGCGGGCCCGTGCACGGGCCGGCATAGCCGGAGCGCTCGCCCTGGATGCCTTCGCCGAGCTCGATGCCATCCACGAAGACGCGGTAGCGCAGCGGATCGCCGTCGGGGTCGTCCACGAGCGTCCAGCACAGCTCGGTCTGGATCGGGACGTCGGTAGCGCCGTCGAGCGGGCTCACCAGGGTTGGCGTGGGCGGCAGCGCATTGGGGCCGGTGGTCTCGCTCGTCGTCGCGGTCGTGGAGGTGGAGGTGGAGGGGTCGCCCAAGGTGGTGTCGGCGGTGCTGCTCACGCTCGTCTCACTCGAGCTGCTCGAGCCGTCGCTCGAGCCGCCCGCACCCGGGCATGCCGCGAGCCCGAGGAGCACGCACGGCCAAGCTCGGGCGTGGGCTCGGGCGTGGGCTCGGGCTCGCGCTCGGGCTCGGATCTGACGCGTCACCGCGTCGATGATACGGCGTCGGTGGTGGACGCGGGCGCCCGGGCTCAGCGCCGCTGGGGTGGGCCGCCGTGCAGTCGCAGACCGGCCGAGAGCGCATCGATGCCGTGCTTGGCCTCGCTCGCGTGGGGATGCGTCGTGGGCTCGCCGGACAGGGCCCGCTGCACGATCCGCGTGAGCGCGGCCTCCTG
>JBFIJN010000160.1:0-16638 GCA_041600735.1 Nannocystaceae bacterium | reverse complement strand
GCGCTGAGCCACCAGCCCCAGGCCACGCGCGTGCTGATGGAGCTGGCGCGCCTGTTCGAGCGCACGCACCGGAGTCACGAGCTGGCGACCGTGCTCGACCAGCTCGCCCAGCTGCCGCTGCCCGGCTCGCTGCATGCCGAGGTCGCGTACCGCCGCGCGCTGCTGCTCCAGCCGATCTACGACGTGGTCCCCCACGGCCCGCAGGGCGAGCGCGCCCGCAGCTACCTGCTGGAAGCGCTCGGAGCCAACCCTCGCCACGCCGCGGCCCGCCAGGCCTTGCTGGCCCTGGCCGCGGCCCGACGCGAGTGGTCGATCGTCGCGCACATGCACTACCTGGCGATCCGCGAGCTGCCGCCCGGAGCCTCGCGAGCGAGCGTGCACCTCGAGCTGGCCGCGACCTACCTCGACCACCTGGACGATCCCGACAGCGCGATGCGCAACATCGAGAGCGCGCTGCAGCAGGCACCGACCGACGTGGTGGTGACCTACCAGACCGGCGAGCTCGCGCGTCGCATGCCCGACCACGGCGGCGCCGCCGACCGCTTCGAAGCCATCGCCGCAGCCCCCGACAACGAGCTCGACGACGCCGCGCGAGCGCGACTGTGGCTGCTGGCGGCCGATCTCCGCATGGAGACGGACGACCTCGATGCGGCCGAGGTCGCCTCGCGACGGGTGCTCGACCTGCCCTCCGCCCCCGAAGACGCGACCGCAGCCGCCACCCGCACGCTCGCGCGCATTCAGCCCGGCGACCCGGCCACGCTCGCCGAAGCGGGCGAGGGCGTGCTGGCGCAGCTCGACGGCGAGCCAGCGCCGCTGCCCAAGGCGCGCGCGGAGCTGCTGGTGAAGCTCCACGACATCGGCCTCGCGCTCGACGACCCCGGCCTGGTCGCGCGAGCGAGTCGCGGGCAGGTAGAGCTCGCCGAAGACCTCGACGAGAGCGACGCCGAGTCGAGCACCACCGGCGTGTTCCTGCGCGATCTCCTGGCGGCCCGCGGAGAGTACGGCGCGGTGGTGCAGCTGTTCGAGCGCCTCGCCACGCACGCGGGCGGTGAGGACCCCGTGCGCGCCGCGGCGGCGCTCGTCGACGCGGCCGGCTACGCGTGGCGCGGTCAGAGACAGCCGGCGCAGGCCGCCTTGCTGCTCGGCCGTGCGCTCGCGCTCTCACCCGACCACGAGGGCGCCACCCAGCTGCTCGACGAGCTCGCCCACGAGGCCACCGATCCGGCCACCGCGGCGGCGATCCAGCATGCACTGGGCGAGGCCTCGCGGGCCCCCCCGGCGCTGCGACTGCGGCTCGCCGCGCTCGCGGCCGCCAGCGGCAACGACGACCACGCGCTCGGACTGGTGCGGCCGCTGGCCGACGCGAGCATGCCCGAGGACGTGCGCTTCGAAGCGCTGGGACAGCTCGATGCGCTGTTGTCGGGCCGCGGCGAGCAGCAAGAGCGCCGTCGCGTGCTCGAGGCATGGCTCGCGCTCGCGCTCGCGCGCCACGACCCTCGCGCAGGCGACATCGGCCTCGAGCTCGCCCGCCTCCACTACGAGGAGGGCGACCGCGCCGCCGCGCGCCGTACCGGCGAAGCCGCGCGGCAAGAGGCGCCGGAGCACCGCGATCTGCTGCGCATGCTGGCCGAGCTCGCCGAGCAGGCCGAGGACTGGACCGAGACCGTCGAGCTGTTCGAAGCGCTCGCGCAGCTCTCGGTGGAGGACGAAGAGCACGCCGAGTGGCTCACCCGCGCCGCGGCCGTGTATCTGCAGCGCCCGGGGCTGCACCCGAGCGGCGACGGCCCCAAGCTCGCACGACGGCTGCTGCTGCGCGCGGCCGAGGTCGCACCGCGCAGCCCCGAGCCGCGCGTGGCCCTGCTGCCGCTCGCGTTCTCCCAGGCCCGCTGGGACGAGGTGCTCGAGCTCGCCGAGGCCATCGTCACCCAGTCCGGCCACGACGAGCCGGTGCTGGGCCCGGCCGCGCTGGTCGAGGCCTTCCGCCGCGGCGAGCGCAAGCTCGCGCGCGAGATCGGATTTCGTCATCCGTTCGAAGTGCTGCGTCGCGTGCTGCTGCCCGCGCTGCAGCTGCTGCTGGCCGAGGTCGCCTCGCGGGGCCCGCTGCCGCGTCTCGACGCGCTGCTCGCCGCCGCCTCTTCGCTGCTCGGCGGCCGCCGCCACCTGTTCGATACGCTCCACGGGTGGGCGAGCGAGCAGCCCCCCGATGCCGGCCTGGCCCTCGGACTGGCGCGCCTGTTCGAGGCCCGCGGCGCCGGCGACCTGGCGCGTCACCACTACCAGCTCGCCGCCTTCATGGCGCCGCGCGGCCCGGTCCCGGCCTTGGTCGCGCGGCTTCCCGCGGGCTGGCTCGGAGATACCGACCTGCACCGCGTCAGCACGGCGCCGATGGAGGGCCGCAGCGCCCTGCGCGAGGTCTTGGCTGCGCTGCGGGACCACATGACCGGCATCGCAACCCGCGGCGCCCCGGAGCCGGCGGCGACCCAGGCCGGTGCCGCAGGCTGGTGGCCGGGACGGATGGAGCTCGCCGAGACCATCGTGGAGCCGTGGCGGGCGATCCTTGGCGTCGACCTGCCGCTGGCGTGGACGCAGAGTCCCCTGCCCGGCGGGATCGCGGTACGCAACGACCGACCCCCTCGCATCGTGCTGGGCCGTGCATGTGCCACGCAGAGCCTGCCCGAGCTCAGCTTCCGACTGGCGTGGGCGACGGCTGGGGTCGCGCTGGGCATGACCGTCCTCGAGGCTGGGGAGATCGATCTGGGCGTGCTCCTCGATGCGCTGGGTCAGCTCGCGAATCCGGCCCACCAGCCCACGGGCGCCAATGCAGTGGCCCTAGCCGACCTGTTGGCCGCTCGTGAGGCGCGGAGCATTGGCCTGCGGGCGGGCCAGCGCGCGGCGTTGCTCGACGAGCTGGCGCACTGGCTCACCGCCCCCGGGGGCCTGGCGCGGCTCGACGCGATGCTGCGGCGCGCTCGCCTGCTGCTGGCGACCCGGCTCGGGGGCCAGCTCGATGGCGCGCTGCTGGCCCTCGCGCGCGACCGTGGTCTGGTGGAAGACGGCCGAGTCGACGCGGTCGCGACCCTGCGCTTGGACGATGCCACGTGGCTGCTGCGGGCCCTCTCACTGCGCTAGCTTCCGCCGGCGGCACCCTCGTTCGCACGCCCTTCGGGTTGCGCGCCCCCGGTGGGCCTGCCAAGATCCTCGACGGTTTCACGGCCGCGGGGTCCTCGAATCCCGCGCAGGAGCGAGCGTTTGGCGAACACGGAGCAACGGGGTGATCCCAACGCAAGTCGGCTAGTGGTGATCGCCGCGGCCGTCGTCGGGGCTGGTGCTCTGCTGGGCTATGGCTACGTGCAGATACGCGAGCGCGACGAGGCCAAGGCCGAGATCGAGGGCGTCGCCGCAGAGCCAACGGAGACCCCCGCCATCGCGGGCTTGATCGAGCGCGCCCGCGCGGCCCGTGCGGCGCTCGATACGCCCACGCTCGAGCGCCTCGACCGCGAGCTCGCGGCCGCCGCCAAGGCCACCACCTCGGCCCCCAAGGCCAGCGAGGCCCGCGAGGAGCGGCTGGCCGTGCTCGGGACCCTCGCGGTGGAGGCCACAGTGCGCGGCGCCCTGCTCGGCGATCGCAGCGCGAGCACGCGCGCGGCCCAGTACCTCGACGGGGCGGAGGAGCTCGTGGGTGAGCTCGAGCCCGCGCTCGATCCCGGTGTCGCGCGGGCCACCCGGGCGCGCTTGGCCCTCGTCGCCGGAGACGATGCGATCTCGCGCCATCCGTTGGTGTTGCTGCCAGCGTTCCGCGATCGCGAGCTGCAGAGCGTGCTGCTGACTGCCCCGCTGTGGCATCCCGAGTCCGACGTCGTGCTCGACGATGCCGGCCGCGCCGCGCTTGCGCTGGGGCTCGAGCAGCTCGCCGATCCCACCGCGCTCGAGCGCCTGCTGCTGGTCCTCGCGCTGCCCTCGGATCAGGACCAGCGCGCCCAGTCGCTCACCCGCGAGGTCCTCGCCGCCGCCCCGGCCCAGCCGCTCGCCGCAGGCCTGCTCGCCCGCTTGCGCGGCGACACCGTCGCCGTCGCGGAGCTGCCCGATCCCGTCGTGCCCGACCCCGTCGAGCCCGATCCCATCGAGCCCGATCCCGTCACGCCCGATCCCGTCACGCCCGATCCCGTCACGCCGGACCCCGTCGAGCCCGATCCCAAGCCCGTCAAGCCCGACCCCAAGCCCGACCCCAAGCCGAAGCCCAAGCCCAAGGCCTCGGTCGCCGATCTCGTCACCGAGGGGTGCAAGCTCGTGCGGGGTGGCAGCGCCGAGCAGGGCTTCGCCATGCTCCAGCGCGCCTTCGACCACAACCCACGCGACACCAAGGTCGTGCTGTGCATGGCCGAGGGCCACATGAAGCTGGGTCGCCTGCCCTCTGCGCGGGCGATGGTGGAGCGTGTGCTTCGCAGCTCGAGCAAGAACAAGAAGGCCCTCCTGCTCGCCGCCAAGATCGAGGACCAGCTCGGCAACCGGCGCTCGGCCGTCGACTACTATCGCAAGCTCCTCGAGCTCGAGCCGGGCAACGGCACCGCCCAGGCCTACGTCGACAAGCACGGCTGAGCACGCTCACTTGCCACGCAGCTCGCCGTACAGACGTCCCAGGTCCCTGCGGATCGAGAAGCCATGTCGGGCGAGCTCCTCGATCAGCTCGGGCGAGTCGAAGTCGGAATCGCGAGTCACGAAGAATTTGTGCTGGGTGCTCCCGGAATGCTGCTCTGCGATCTCGAGGAGCGCTTCGTAGATCCGGCAGTCCGCCAGACCCACCCCGGGCCGATTGGGAGGGCGCCCTTCCAGACAGCGAATCTCGCCGCGAAAGTGCACCGCTTGGGTATGAGCTGGCACCTGAGCCGCGTTGCGGAGCCGCGCGATGACTTCGTCGACCTGGGCCTCCAGCTTGGCAAGCTGTTCAGCGACGATGCTGGCGGCCCTGCGGATGTCGTCGGCTGGGGCACCGAGCTCGAAACACCGCCCCCAGCCATTCGCACTGTTCCGCACGACATCGGTGCGCTCTCGCTCGTCACGAATCCATCGCAGCGCAGTCCCTCTGAACTCTCGCACTACATACTCGGGCACGACGACATCGACACGGCCTAGCTCCGCGAGCTCGACGAGCAGTGCTGCGTGCTCGCCGTCCCGGCGGAGCAACATATCCAAGAGAACATTGGTGTCGAACACCAGCAGAGGAACCGCCACGACGAGCCGCCTCTCAGGTCGATTCAGGACTCTGCTCGGCCATCACGCTCGATCAGAGCGCGCGCTGTTCCGCCCGGCTCGGTCAGCTTGCGCAGCACCTCGTGGCGCATCTTGTTGCGCACGACCGCAGGCAACGACTCTGGCCCGGTCACGGACTCCCCAATATCGTACCAAACAAGTCCCGTAGACAGCTCGTCGTACAGACGCCACACGAAGCGGCTGATGAAGCGCAAGCTGCTCTCAGGGCTCTCGACTGGCTCCGAGAGGTCGACGAACTGCCCCTGCGTCTTGAGCACATCCTGTAGCCGTTGCTCGAGGTCATCCCTGATCTCGTCGCGAGTCTTGCCTAGGAACTGCTCGATGTCGTGGAGCTGAGCCACGCTGGCTCGGGCGCGAGCAACTCGCGATTCTTCTACCCACAGCTCGAGCTCCAGCCCACCATCGTCCGCCAGGACTTCCCTGACTTCGTAGCCTAGCGACGAGCTCGTCATGATTCCGGATCGTACGACGCGTGCGCCGGACCGGCAATTCACGGTGCGCATTTTGCGCAGTTCACGGTACGACGAAGGGCGGGTACCTCGCGGCCCCGCCCTTCTCTTGGCTGCTCTCCCCTCGTGGGGGCCGGGCTAGAACCTCAGCTGCAGCTCGAAGCTGGCGGCCAGAGGCGTCTGGAACGAAGACTCGACGCCGAAGTTGCCCTGGGGCGGCAGCACGGTGCGCTGGAAGAACTCGGTGGGATTGCCGGCGTTCTGGATCTTCGTGTGCTTGAGGTCGTCGAGATCGCCACCGGCCACGGGCCGGGTGTTGCTGAACGAGTAGACCTCGTCGACGCGAATGACGGCCTTGGAGTTGGTCACGTTGATGAAGCGCATCGCGGCCTCGATCTCGAGGTCACCCGGCAGCGGGTACGCGTAGCTGATGCTCAGGTTCCACGAGTAGTTGGGCTCGACCCGACCACCCGCGCCACGCGGGACCACGTAGACCGGGAACAGACCGTTGTAGCGGTTGTTGCCGGCGCGCAGCGAGATCGGATAGCCCGACTGGTAGCGGAAGCTGGTACCGAGCGTGAGCCGCCCGGCCTCCTGCAGGTCGAACGAGTAGAACCCGTCGACCTTGGCCCGGTGCGGCGTGTTGAACGACAGCGGACCGAAGCTGTTTCGCACCAGCTCGGGGATGTCGTACTGGACGCTCGAGCCGAGGTTGATCGCACCGGTGATGGGGTCGACGAAGCCGTCGTAGTTACCCACCAAGCGGCTGAAGGTGTAGGAGCCCAGCAGCAACCAGTTGCGAGCGAAGCGCTTCTTCACCTCGAAGGTGAAGGCGTCGAAGTTGCGCGCGGGCTTGTCGAAGATCTGGTTGATGCGACCGAAGGAGTCGGCCAAGAACTGGCACCGCTGCAGCTCGCGCGCGACCTGGTTGCGGTTGGGGTCGTCCGGCGCGAACGCATCGAGCTGCGAGCCGAGCTCGCTGCACTGAGCCTGCTGCCGGGTGATGTCCTCTTGCGAGACGGCCACGCCGGGGTTCGCGATGATGAAGTTGAGACCACCGTTGGTGGAGACGTCTTCGACCGCGCGCCCGAGGTCGGTGTGCAGCCAGCGAACGCCGAGCGTCAGGTCCTCGATGACCTCCTGCTCGTAGCCCATCTGGAACTGCTGGTTGTACTGACCGCGCAGCCGCGGGACCACGGCGCCCTCGGTGAGCTGCGTGGTGCTCGAGGCGAAGTCGGTGCAGAACTCGGTGGGCTGGCCGTTCTGGACCTTGTCGAAGGCCTCACCGTTGATGGTGACCTGCTGGCCCTGGCACTGCGCGTTGCGGTAGGTCCGCGACACGTTGACCAGACCACCGAACACGCGCGAGTTCAGCTGGAGCGGCAGCGTCTGGTAGAACCAGCCGTAGCTGGCGAACAGGCGGCTGCGGCCCTCGTCGGTCCAGTCGTAGACCACGCCCACGCGCGGCGCCACGTTGTCCCAGATGAGGATCGCGCGATCGCCCAGGATGTCGCGCATGTCCTGGAGCTCCCAGCGCACGCCGGCCGAGAGGAACAGGTTGGAGAGGATCGCCCACTTGTCCTGCAGGAAGATCCCGTAGTTCTGCGTGGACAGCTTCTCGTTGTACTCGTCGGCACGGATGCCGGCGCCGAGCGGCGTGGCGATGGCGCGGAGCTGGCCCTGCTCCTTGCGCACGCGACCAAAGCCGACGGCGGTGCGAAGGTCGGGGTTGTCGGTGTCGACGAAGATGTAGCGGTTGTTGTTGACGCGGTTGGCGGTCTGGATCTGGTAGTTCCCCGCCGAGCTGTCGTAGCACCACTCGCCACCCTCGTCGTCGGCCTGGCCGCCGAGGCCCATCTGCGAGCAGTTGTCGTAGAAGTCGCCGCGATTCTGGCCCGAGTAGCGGAAGATGCTGCGCCGCTCGGTGTGGCTGATCTCGCTGCCGTACTTGAGCTGGTGAGAGCCCGCCGCGTTGAAGAAGTGGGTCAGCGAGAGATCTCCGCCGACCGAGCGCGACACGTCGCGGCTGTACTGGCCGACACCGCCGGACAACCAGCTGCGCACCGGACAGGCGAGGCCGGGCAGGTTGGAGTCGTTGCAGGCCTCGGCGACGCCGGGCACGAGGTCGAGGCGACCGTCGCGGTCGAGGAACTCGAACAGGTTGGCGCCCTCGGTGTCGAACTCCTGGGTGGCCGGGCGATCGAGCAGCTCGGGATTGTCGAGGCGCCACGCCTCTTGCGAGGTGAACTGCGAGTACGAAATGTTGGCGTCGATCTCGATCTTGTCGTCGGCCACACGGCCGAGGTAGCCGAGGGTGACGAACATCGAGTTGGCGCGGTCCCAGCCGAAGTGCTCGTTGACCACGCCGTTGGCGGTGTTCGAGCCGCCGCCCAGCGGGTCGGAGTTGAGGCTGGTGCCGAAGGCACTGGGGTCGAGCGAGAAGCTCGTGGCTCGGCGGTACGTGCGACGCGTGAACTCGGGCTGGCCGAACACGGTGGCGCGCAGTCGATGCCGCGGATTGATGGCCCAGTCGAGGCCGAACTGGTAGCCCGCCCCCACCGCGCCCGCGCGGAACTTCTGGTCGGCAAACTGCTCGGTGGCGATGTAGTCGCCGCCGTCGACACAGTCGAAGTCGCCGTTCTTGTAGGGGCAGTCCTCGTAGCCGCCCGAGCCGTCCTTGTCGATGCGATGGTGGAACGACTGGATGAGCGAGCTGCGACCGCCCGTCGCCGTGACGCCCGCCGACCAGAACAGCTTGTCCTTGATGATGGGGCCGCTCGCGACCACCACGCCCTGCATGAGGAAGTCGGGGGTCTCGGTGGCTCGGATCGCGTTGTCGGTCGCGAGGATGAAGCGCGGCCGGGCGAGGCGCGGCGTATAGGTGAAGCGAGCCACACCGCGCAGGGTGTTGGTACCCGACACGCGACGCGCGCTCACCTGACCACCCGCGGCACCGCCGAACTCGGCGTCGTAGCCCGACTCCTGCACCTCGACGGTCTCGACGAACTCCTGGACGATCGACGCGCCCACGGTGCCGAACGACGGGTTGTTCACGTTGGCACCCTCGACCGTGTACTTCGACTCGGCGCCGGTGGTACCGGCCAGCGAGATGCCGGCGGAGTCGCGCGAGGCGGTGGCCGAGGACTCGACGACCTGGGTGAAGTCGCGGCCCGTGGAGTTGCCCACCGGGATGTTGCGGAACTCCTCCATGCTCACGGTGCGGCCCACCGAGGTCTTCTGCTCGACCGGCTGAGCCTCGACGCGCACGACCCGGCGGAACTCGTTGTTCGGGTCGACCGTGAAGTTGGCGCGGAACTTCGCGCCGGCCGGCAAGGTGGCCACCTTGGAGACGTCGGCTTGGCCCGCCAAGATCTGGATCGTGTACGTGCCCGGGGGGAGATCACGAAACGCGTACAGACCGTTCTCGTTGGTCTGGGTCTCTCGTGAGCCCTGGAGGCACGAGCACTGGAGGATCACCAGCGCGCTGGGGATCCTCTCCTTGGTCTTCTGGTCGGTAACGACACCACTGATGGTGCCGTTGGAAGCCGCCTCGGCCGTGGAGGGTGCAAGCAGCACGGCAGCCGCGACGAGCCCGGTTCCGAGGGCGGTGCCCAGGGTTGCGGTTGCGGTGCCGAGCGAGAGCGAGAGGGGCAGGGAGAGGAGCGTGCAGGCGCGCTTCACAGGGTAGAGCTCCTTTTGCGCAAGAGCCGTGACGGGTTGCAAGAGCCGTAGCCGCGGCCCAGGGGGACCGGAGCAGCGTGCGCGGGTATAACACGATTGCCCCGCGGTGAGGACAGCCGCCCCTGACTCTTGGGACGGCTCGGTGCTCCCGGGGACGTTTCCCCGGACCCGGAACCAGGCCGCCAACGGCTCGACCCTCGGGCCCTTACGGCGAGCCATCCCTCGACCGTCGGCTCTCGAGGTACGGGTTGACGAGCCATGAGCGACCACACGGTTACGGGACCGAAGCGAACCCTAGAATCGACCCAACAGGACGAGGCCGCGGCCGCTGGGCACGAGGCGCAGCGACCTGGCCGCGCCGGTCTGTTTCCACTCGGCCGTGCGGCGGTTGCCCTGCACGAAGAGGATCGCCCCCGCGCTCAGCGCGACCAGGCCCAGGCCCCCACCGATGCCCAGGGCCAGGCCCAGGCCCAAATTGGCGGTGCGACCGTTGTTGCGCGCGGTCTCGATGTTGGCGTCCTGCTGAAGGCAGGCGGTCGAGTCGGGCGCGTCATCGCAGAGGCTGCCGCGGTCGGCCTGCAGCTGGCGCAGCTCGTCGCTGAACTCTTGACCACGTACGCCGAAGTAGATCCCCAGCACGGAGCCGGTGACCACGAACAAGCCACCCACGCCCAGCGTGGACGCCCCCGCGATGCGCAAGGTGCGACCGGGGTCGGGGCCCTTGGAGATCGCCGGATTGGGATCTGGGTCGGGATCCGGGTCGGGACCGGGCTTGGGCCCCGGACCGGGGGCGGCCGCCTCGGCCTCGGCGATCAACGCGTCGAGCTCCGCGATGCGCTCCTCGGCGTCATCGGAGTCCACGTCGGGATCGGCCTGGGCCAGCACCAGGAAATTCTTCATCAAGGCCCGCGCGCGGCGGAGATCCTCCACGTCGCCAGTGACGTCGTAGAGGCTCTTGTAGGCCAGCGAGATGTTGTAGAGGAGCAGCGGGCGCTCGCTCTTGTCGTAGGCCTCTTCCCACTTGGCCACGGCCTCGGCGAACTTGCCCAGGCGGTAGGCCTTCTTGCCCTCCTCGTAGAGCACCTCGGGCGCCTTGCCGGTGTCGGGCGCGGCGAGGACCGACGGGACCCCCCACGAGGACCCCCACGAGGTATGGATCGCGGGGACCGAGCGGGGCGCAGCGGCGGCGACGGACGGCACCGCGAGGGAGAGACCCAGCAGCGTAGCGAGGTAGGCCCTCATGGGACGCGGCAGGCTAACAACGACGGCGGCTCGGTACCAGCCTCGTGGGATCCGACCTCTATAAGTCCACGAGCGCGACCGCATCGGCGGCCAGCGCCAGCCCCAAGAACCGCGCCCCTACCCGGGCAAAGCGCTCGGGCCCGTCGGTCGCCAGCAGCGTCACGCCGCCCGCCTCCCGCGGGGGCGCGGCGAGATCGGCCTGGACCAGCATCCCGGCCACGGCCCGGGCCGTGGTCTCGGCCGAGTCGACCAGCGTGATCCCGGGGCCCAGCACCTCGGCGAGGGCCGGCCGCAGCACCGGAAAGTGGGTGCAGCCGAGCACCAGGCAGTCGATCGCGGCGGGATCGCCCGCGACCGGGCGAAGATCCCCGAGGTAGCGCTCGGCCACCGCGTGGGGGATCGGCCCCTCGCACCAGCCCTCCTCGGCGAGCGCCACGAACAGCGGGCACGCCCGCCCCTGCACCGAGGCCGACGGGCGTTGGCGCGCGATCGCCCGCTCGTAGGCGCCGCCTCGGATCGTGCTCTCGGTCCCGATCACCGCGATGCGACCGTGCACCGAGGCCTCGCAGGCCGCCGCCGCGCCGGGCTCGACCACCCCCACCACGGGCAGCGGGTGCAGGCGCTGCGCGAGATCTTCCACCGCCACGGCCGACGCGGTGTTGCAGGCGATCACCAGCAGCTTGATCCCGCGATCCACCAGCACCTGCGCGGCCTGCCGAGCGTAGCGCGTGACGGTGCCCGGGCTCTTGGTGCCGTAGGGCAGCCGCGCGGTGTCCCCCAGGTACACGAACGACTCGTGCGGCAGGTGGGCCCGCAGCGCGCGAAGCACCGTGAGGCCCCCTACCCCCGAGTCGAACACCCCGATGGGCGCGAGCTTGGACACTCGATCACCCGCGCAGGAGGATGTTCTTGGCGATCACCATGCGCTGGATCTGCGAGGTGCCCTCGTAGATCTGCAGCAGCTTGGCGTCGCGCATCAGCTTCTCGACCGGGTATTCCTTGGTGTAGCCGTAGCCCCCGAACACCTGCACCGCATCGGTGGTGGCCTTCATCGCCAGGTCGGCCCCCATCGCCTTGGCGATGGCCGAGGTGTTGGTGCGCAGCACCCCGTTGTCGACCTCCCACGCCGCCTTGCTGTAGAGCAGCTTGGTGGTCTCGTAGGCCATCGCCATCTCGGCGATCATGAACTGGATCGCCTGGTGCTGGGCGATCGGCACCCCGAAGGTCTTGCGGTCCTTGGCGTAGCCGACCGACTCCTCGAGCGCGCGGCGGATGAGCCCGGCCGCGCACGAGGCGATCATGGGGCGCGACTTGTCGAACGTCTCCATCGCGATCGCGAAGCCTCCGCCGGGCACGCCGAGGATCGCGTCGGGGCCGAGGCGCACGTCCTCGAAGATCACGTCGACGGTGTTGGAGGCGCGCTGGCCGAGCTTGTTCTCCTTCTTGCCCACCGAGACGCCGGGGAGATCGCGCGGGATCACGAACGCGGTGATGCCCTTGTGGCGCAGCTGCGGATCGATGGTGGCGAACCCGGTGTAGAAGCTCGCGTAGCCGCCGTTGGTGATCCAGCGCTTCTGGCCGTTGAGCACCCAGCCGTCGCCGTCCTTCTCGAGGCGCGTGCGCATGCCGGCCACGTCCGAGCCGGCCTCCGGCTCGGAGCAGCAGTAGCTCGCGAACACCAGCTCGTTGGTCAGCCAGCCGAGGTACTTCTGCTTCTGCGCCTCGCTGCCCGCGATCATCAGCGGCAGCGCGCCGAGGTGGTTGCACATGATGCTGGTCGCGATGCCGGCACAGCCATACGCCAGCTCCTCGGAGATGAGGCAGCCCTCGAGCGTGGACAGCCCCAGCCCGCCGTAGGCCTCGGGCACCTCCACGTTCATGAGCCCCAGACCCCACGCGGCCTCGAACACCGCATGCGGGTGCTCGCCCTTCTCGTCGTACTCACCGGCGACCGGGATGATGTGCTCGGCCGCAAACTTGCGGGCCGTATCCACCAGCGCCTGCTGCTCTTCGGTATACGTGGGATCGAACATCGCGCGGGTTCTAGCCCGGATCTCGACCGCAAAGGAACCTCGGCGCGCGGCGCTCCCTCACTTGCGCGTAGCGCTGTCCATCGGGGTGCTAGCCGCCCGGCTCGGCGGGTGGTGGCGGTGCGTCGGAGTGGAGGCCGCGCTCGCGGGCGCGCCGCGCCTCTTGTCGGGCGCTGCGGCGGCGCGCCTTGTCGTCGGTCTCGGCCTTGGCCAGCTCGGAGGCGCGACCGCCCAAGATGTAGCCCACCACCGCGCCGAGGATCAGCAAGGCGGGGATGTAGATGAAGTGCGCGAGGCTCATGTCGACTCCGGCCGCGAGCGGGCCGAGTCGATGCGTGTGCGCAGCGTCTGCACGTCGTTGCGCAGGCGCTGGCCGCGACGCCACAGCAGCACGCCGTAGATCGCGAACAGGCTCCACAGCACGCCGTAGGCCCACACGATGTGCGAGTAGTCGGAGGCGGTCTTCTTGGCGGCCACGGCCTCGAACGAGCGCTGGCACTCGATCGCCGCGCGGTCGAGGCCCTCGACCGCCTCGTACTCGTCGCCGGAATCCTGGGCCTGCTGGGCCTGCTTGGCCTCGGGCTCGAACAGCATCGTCTTCATCATGCGTCTCCCTTCACCATCACCGCTGCGGCCGGCGCGATGTCTTCGGCTTCGACCCACGCATCATCGAGATCCATCTCGGCCAGCTCCTGGCGCGCACGCACGGCCACCATCGCGGTCGCCGTCGCCAAGAGGGCGCCCAAGGCCGGCCACAGCGCCGCCCACATCTCGGGGGGCAGGGTCGCGACCACGTCGTTGCTCGGGTGGGTCGTCTTCCAGATCTTCACGGCGTAGTAGATGATCGGTACGTCTACGGCCCCGAAGATCGCGAGCGCCGCGGCCAGCCGCTCCGAGCCCGCCGCGCCGTAGCGCCGCACCAGCACGTAGGCCACGAACACGAGCCACAAGAGGCCCGTGGTGATCTGGCGCGCGTCCCAGGTCCACGCCTTGCCCCACGAGGCATGCCCCCAGATCGGCCCCGTGATGAGCACCCCGAGGCCGGCCACGATCACCATCTCGCCGGCTGCGATCGCGATGGCCTCGGCCATCCGCGACTCGCGGCGCAGCTGCACCGCCGCCGCGATCCCGCACACCATGCCGTAGAGCATCATGATCCACGCGAGCGGCACGTGGAAGTAGAAGATCTTCTGGACCGTGCCGAGCTGACGCTCGATGCCCACGTCGAGGAAGATCGTGCTCACGCTCAGTGGGAACACCACCGCCGCGAACAACAGGAGGATGATCGGTAGCGTGCGCGCCATCATTGCCTTCCCTTGCGGCTTCGGGCCCGCGCTCGCCGGGGCGAGGCCCCGCGCCGACCCGAGCCCACCAGCACCGACTCGAACAGCCAGCCGCCGAGGAACACGAGCAGGACGTCGAGCGCGGCGAGCTGGGCGAGATAGGTGGAGAACGCCGGGTGGCCGTCGAGCAGCGCCCGCGTCGCGACGAGCGCCCACATCAGCGCGGGGCTGGTGAGCGGATAGAGGATCACCGACAAGAGCACGTTCTTGCCGCTCGACGTGGCCAGGCCCGCGGCAAACACGGTGCCCACCGAGGCGTAGGCGGTGCAGCCCAGCACCACCAGCGCCGCGGTATCCCAGGGGCGCTCGGCGAACACCGACGCGGCGGGGAACATGAACACCAGGCCGGGCACGAGCACGAAGCAGCAGCCCACCAGCACCACCAGCGTGACCGCGGCCTTGGCCAGGTAGATCGCCAGGCGCTCGACCGGTGCGATCAGCAGCGCCCGCAGCGTGTCGGACTCGCGCTCGCGATCGAAGATGCGGGTGAGGGTCAGCGCGCCCACGAATGCGACCGCGAGCCACAGCATCCCGGGGATCGCGAGCGGCTGCACGCTGCGGCCCAGGCTCGCGAACGAGAGCCCGAACATCACCAGCACCACCAGCGTGAAGAAGCTGGCCGTGGCGACGAGCTCGAGGTCGCGAAGCTCCTGCCGCAGGTCGTTCTTGGCCAGTAGCCACGCCTGGCGGGGCAAGCGCATCGCCGCGTTTGTAGCACGGAAGGTCGCGCTTGGCGGCCACTGCACCGCGATCGACGGAGGGCTAGGCACGCGCGTGCTCCTCCTTGGGCGGCGCCTCGATCCCCACGCTCGGCCGCAGCAGGCCCAGCGCCGCCACGCGGTCGCGGTAGCCGAGCGCCTCGTCGCCGCGCCCGCGCTGCACCTCGCCCGCGAGCCGACCGCCCTCGAGCAGCACCACGCGATCGGTCACCGCCACCACGGCGTCGTAGTCGTGCGACGAGAGCAGCACGGCGAGACCCGCGGCGCGCTCTTGCACGAGCACCTCGGCCAGGCGCTCGCGGCCGGGGCGATCGAGCGCGGTGAACGGCTCGTCGAGCAGCAGCAGCTGCGGTCGCCCCTGGAGCGCGCGAGCCAGCGCGAGTCGCTGCATCATCCCGCGCGAGTACGTCCCCACCATGCGATCGGCGGCGTGCAGCAGGCCCAGCCGCTCGAGCAGCGGATCGGCGGGCGCGGTCGGGGCCCCCACCACGGCGCGCAGCTCGGCGAACAGCGCCATGTTCTCGCGCGCGGTCAGCCGCCCGTACAGCTGCGTGGTGTGGGTGACGAACGCGAGCTTCGCCCGCTGCTCGAGCTCCACCTGCGCCGCGGGCCGACCGCCCAGCCGTCGCTCGCCCTCGCTCGGCGGGAGCAGGCCCACCGCGATGTTGAGCAGCGTGGTCTTGCCCGAGCCGTTGGCGCCGATGAGCCCGACCACCTCACCCGGATCGACGCGGAGATCGACCCCGCGCAGCACCGACAGTCGCCCGAAGCGCTTGCCGATGCCGCACAGCTCGAGTGGAGTCACCTCATCGGACATGACCAACCCACTTCGGCCCCACGCTAGGCTGGCTTGCTGTCGGGCTTGGCCAGCTTGGCGGCCAGGGCATCGAGTGCGTCGAGCTGGCGGTAGATCCGATCCAGCGCGGCCACCACTCGCCGTCGATCGCCGGGGCTACGGCGCTGCTCGAGCGCGCCGAGCAGCTCGTCGCGACGACGCAGCAGCCGCGCGCGTGCATCCCCCGAGGGGCGCAGCGCGAGCCCCAGCACCAGCACGAGCCCCAGCACCGAGCCGAGCCCGATCCCCACCCAGCGGAACACCTGATTGGTGCGACGCAGACCGGTCACCGCAACGTGGATCGTGCCGGTGCCCTTCTGCCCCAGCTCGTAGGCGACCCGCGCGTAGTCGAGCCCTTGCTGCGGCTGCACCGGCCGATCCGAGCGCTTGGCCCCCGGGGCCTCGAGCCCCAGCGACTCCTTCACCACCATCGCCGACTCGATCACCTCGAACGGCGGGGTCCAGTCGATCACGACCTCGCCGTCGTGATCGACCACGTAGCCGACCGAGAGCGCAGCGACCTCGCCGGGGACGATCGGGTGGCCGAGCGTGGCAAACGGCGCGACCTCGTCGTCGTGGTCGAGCCACTCCTCGCCTCCGCGCAGCACCACCAGGCTCTTGGCGCCCTCGATCCCCACGATGCGCAGCTCCTCGGCGGGCCAGTAGGCCTCGTCGCCGGTCACGAGCGCCTCGTAGATCTGCACCACCTGCGCGTGGTCGTTCTCGGCCTCGATGACCTCCCACTGCACGGCCGACTGCACCACCGCCGGATCGGAGGTCACCGGCCACACGCGCATCGCCACCCGCACGCCGCCGCGCCGGTCGAGCCCGAAGAACGCGCTCGTGTAGGGCCCGCCGTCGTAGACGATGGCGACGTAGTAGAGCGCGTCGTTGACCACCGGGAGCTCGCTCTGCTGGGCGATGCCGTCGGCGTCGGTCTCGAGCACGAAGCGCTGCTCGGTGCCGGTGAAGTCCTTCTTGACGATCGTGACGCTCTGGTTGGCGAGCGGCTGGTCCTCGCGATCGACCACCAGCAACTGCACCGTACCGAGCGGAAGCTCGGGCGCCACG
>JBFIJN010000159.1:0-16777 GCA_041600735.1 Nannocystaceae bacterium | reverse complement strand
TGTCTCACCTCGCCGTGGCCTCACCCCCGAACGAGCGGACCGATGGACGCAGGCCGGCGGTCCGGGCGAGCATGACGGCTCCATGCATTGTGCTTCCCGCTTGCCGCTCTTCTTGCTCGCTCTGCCCCTCTTGACCGGCTGTCCGTTCGACCCGGACACGACTCCGCTCGACACCGACACCGATCCAACGGCGAGCGGAACGGGCGGCACGGCCGACAGCGGGGACACCATCGATCCCGATGGCACCGCGGATGGGACGACGGGCGACGCGGGCGTGCTGCAGCTGCTGCGCCTCTCGCCGCGCAACGCGGTGCTCGAGATCGACCTCAACAGCCCCGGCAGCCTCGACTACACGGTGATCGGCGTGTTCGAAGACGGCTCGGAGATCGACGTCACGGCCGACGTCGAGAGCTGGGAGGTCTCCAACCCCGAGGTGGGCGAGATGAACGGCGCAACGCTCGAGGTGCCCGCCTTCCCCGGATCGTTCTTCGCCTCGACCCTCGTCACCGCGACGATCGGCGACGTGGAGGGCCAAGCGCAGCTCACCGTGGCCGCCTACCGACAAACGGGCCTCCAGCAGGACTTCTTCTTCGTGCTGCCGTTCGCCGACCCGGGGGGCCCGCAGAGCAAGCCGCTCACCTTCACCACCGACATCAAGGCGCTCGACGTGTTCGTGAACATGGACACCACGGGCTCGATGGGCGGCC
Organism: Nannocystaceae bacterium; assembly: GCA_041600735.1. GTDB lineage: Bacteria > Myxococcota_A > Polyangia > Nannocystales > Nannocystaceae > Paraliomyxa. Next base: position 16,070 of record JBFIJN010000159.1, on the reverse strand, counting down.
CGATCGCCAACCTGCAGAGCTCGATCACCGCGACGGTGATCCCCGGCATCGAGGCGCAGATCCCCAACACGTTCTTCGGCGCCGGCGTGTTCGAGGACTTTCCCGTGGTGCCGTTTGGCGAGCCCGTGTGTGATTACTTTGGGCCGACCGATCCCGACCAGCCGTTCGAGCTGCTCGCCGAGATGACCGACACCAGCGCCGACGTGCAGGCGGCCGTGAACGCGATGACGCTCCCCGGCGGCGCGCCGATCGGCTGCGGCAACAACACGCCCGAGTCGCACTTCGAGTCGCTCTATCAGATCGCGACCGGCGAGGGGATCATGGGGCCGGGCCCCACCAACGTGCCGCCCAACAACAGCGGCGTCGGCGGGGTGGGCTTTCGCGCGGGCTCGATGCCGGTCGTCGTGTCGATCACCGATGCGATCTCCAATGAGGATGACGACACCAACCCTTGCCTCGCGGGCGAGTCGTACGCGATCAATCCGGGCGTGTCCGCGGTGGCCCACGACCGCCAGGAGACGCTGGATGCCCTGACCGCGATCTGTGCGCGCGTGGTCACCGTCGTGGCTACGGACTTCTCGCCCACGTGCGGGCCGCTCTCCGACGGCGAGCTGCTGGCCAACGGGACCGGGGCCATCATTCCCCCGGTGGCGTGGGACCTGGCGCCCGGCGGACGACCGAGCGGCTGCGCCCCCGACCAGTGCTGCACGGGCATCGACGGCGTCGGCGTGGCCGCGGACGGCAATGGCCTGTGCCCGCTGGTCTATCGCGTGAACTCCGACGGATCGGGCCTCGGGGCGGGAGTGGTCGATGGCGTGCAGAACATGGCCGCCTACGCCGCGTTCGACGTGACCACGCAGGTCACCGGAGTCGGTACGGACACGGGCGGTCTACCGCTGCCGCCCGGCACGAGCACCGCGGACTTCATCCTCTCGGTCGTTCCACTCGAGCACGGCCCCGTGCCGCTGCCCGGCGCGCCCGACCCCACGCTGACCGAGGATGCGTTCCTCGGCGTCATCCCCAACACGAGCGTCACGTTCACGGTGGAGGCGTTCAACTCGTTCCTGCCGCAGGGTCCGGCACCACGACTATTCGTTGCCGAGATCACCGTGCTCGCCGATGGGTGCAGCGATCTCGACACGCGCGAGGTGTTCATCTTGCTGCCGCCGCAGGACATCGAGCCGCAGGGGTAGGCGAGCAAGCTTTGCACCACGAACGTGCGGTTTCGCCCTCGATTCCATGATGTGATTGATGTTTCCGCTCGAGACGACGCCATGAGCTCCGAACAGACCACGGCCCTGATCTGCTTCTCGTCACCCGAAGCGAAGTCTGGCAGCCACGTTCAGCTGTGCCTGGGCACCGAGGGTGGAGGCGCCAACGAGGCGCCGTTCGCTTTCACGCTCACGGTCGCAAACGTCACCACGGTCGGCGCTGCGGGTGAGCCCAGCACGATCAACATCACCGAGCGGATCCCGCTGACCTACGCCGACATCGAGAAGCTGCGCGGCTGGATCGAGCTCGTCTCTCCGGGCTAGCTTCTCGGGCTAGCGTCTCGGGCTAGCGTCGCGAGGGTCGGTCGTTCCCCGAGTGTGGGGATTGACGATCGGCACGGATCGTCATGATGCCAACAGTATGAACGATGACGCCGGCCGAGGTCGGCGGGCGATCAGAGCTCGGGCTGCGGGCGGGCCCAGCCTAGGGTTTCCCCCTGGCTGGAGTCCTCGGCGCGGATCGGCCTGATCACGCGCCGACGCACTCGGATGCCAGGGGCGAGCTGCTCCCAAGTGTGTGCATACCCCGCGACTCGGTGGAGTGCCTGGGAGCTCTCGTCGAACACGTACTTGCTGGTCATGGTCGTGTGCCCCGGTTGCCGGCGAACCGACCGATACCGAATGCACGATCCGATCCGAGAATCGTGCCGCGCTGGCCTCTGCCCGCGCATACGCGGGATCGCGCGGCGACTTGGCAAGCCGCGCCCGTTGTAGGTTAGGCTCCACCGCATCAGCGTCCCTTGGATACGCCTCGCGGGCCGGGTGCTCGAGAGCTACGAGCGGCAGGGGCTCGTGGCCTTCAGAACGCCGTGGCGTGGTCTGGTCGACGACTTCGCGGATCACCTGGCGGCTTCCGCCGACGGGGACGACCTCGGTGGCGTGCTCGGCGAGTGGTTGCTCGAGCGCGACGAGATCGACGACGTGTTTGCCGACGATCAGGCGCTCGAGCACGCCGTGATCGAGCAGGCGCGCCGGCTGGCCACCGAGGCTTCCGCTCCGGGCGCCGCGACCCACGCACCCGCCGCGGATGACGACGACGAGGACGACGACCTCGACGACCTCGATGACCTCGACGACGACTTCGACCTCTCCCACGAGGGCGATGACCCCGAGGCCGAGGAGCGTGAGCGGTGGATCGCGGCGCACGCACGACACCCCTACGCGCCCAAGACCCGCAGCGGGGACGGCCCGGTCGCGGCCAGCAAGTTCGGTGGGGCCGCGCTCCTGCATCCGGGCGAGGCCTGGCCGCTGTGCCCCGGCTGCACGCGACCGATGAGCCTGTTCGTGCAGCTCGATCTCGCCACGCTCCCCGCGGAGCTGCCGTACCCCCACCGCGAGGGGATGGTGCAGCTCTTCTACTGCACCAACGACGACCCGCTGTGCGAGGTCGACCACGAGGCGTGGCAGCCGTTCGGCAAGTCTTCGCTGGCGCGGTGGCTGTCACCGAGCGAGCTCGAGCGTGCGCGCCAAGCCGCGAGCGAGGCCCAAGACCCCACCGGCGACCCCACCGGCGAGGCGGCGGCGGTGCTCGAGGGCTGGGACCGCGCCCCGGCGGAGCTGCCCGGCTACGAAGAGGACGTACCGCTGCCGCCCGAGTCGCTCGACGATCTCGAGGACGAGACGCCCACCACGCAGGGGGCCACGCGACCGCGTCCGGGCGACAAGCTGGGCGGTTGGCCGGCGTGGGTGCAGGGACCGGAGTACCCCACGTGCCCGCAGTGCAAGACCCGCATGGTCTATCTGCTCCAGCTCGAGTCCAATGGCCTGTGCCGTCACCAGTTCGGAGATCTGGGCGCAGGGCACATCTCTCAGTGCCGCCAACATCCCGAAGTGGTCGCGTTCGGCTGGGCCTGCCACTAGGGGGTGTCCCTCATTGCCGCGGCAGCGGGTTCGCGGCCAGCCATGCCTCGGCCTCGGCCTCGGCGCGGCGCAGGCTCTCGGGGCCGCCGTCCGCGACGGCCTGCGCGTAGGCCTGGCGGGCCTCCTCGGCGAGCGCCCGAGCCCGCGCCCGCTCGAGCTCGACCGGCGCGAGCGCACGCGCCAGCCGTAGCTGATCGCCCGCGCGGACCAGCGCCCCCTCGCCATGCGCGACCCGCAGCGCGAGCGAGCGCTCGAGCAAGGGGCGCGCGCGCTCGAGGTGCCCGAGCTCGAGCTCGCTGCGGGCCAGGTGGCTCACCCAGCCCACGAGGCGCGGATCGTCGACCGGCAGCTCGCGCTCGCGCACCTCGAGCCCGCGGCTGAACAGCGCGGCGGCCTTGGCGTGGAGCCCAGCGTCCTGCATGACCTTGGCGAGGTTGAACTGCACGCCCAGCGTGGTCAGGTGATCGGGCCCGAAGGCACCCGCGAACACCTCGAGCGCGCGCTGCTGGAGCACGAGGGCCTCGTCGAGCTTGCCCTGGCGCGCGAGGCAATTGCCGAGGTTGGTGAGCGCGGTGCCGACCGTCGGATGCTGCGGGCCGAGGGCCTGCTCGAGGCTGGCGAGGGCGCGGCGCAGGTAGTCTTCGGCCTCGGCCTCGTGGCCACGACTGCCCGCCATGGCGGTGCCGATGTTGAGCAGCGAGCGGCCGATGTCGGGGTGATTGCCGCCGAGCACCTGCTCGCGACGCTCGTGGCTGCGGCGGTGGAGCTCGAGCGCACCGTCGAAGTCGTGGTCGATGCGCGCCGCGACGCCCAGGTTGTTGTCGAGGTCGGCCAGCAGCAGCGGATCGGCATCGATGTACTCGAGCACCGCGCGCGCCTGATCGCCCAGCGTGCGCGCCTCGAGGTGACGCTCGCGGTCCTGCGCGACCACGTAGACGAGCACGATCAACGCCTGCGCGCGCGTGCCTTGGTCGCCGTGGCGCTCGGCCACGTCGATCGCGGCCCGCAGATCTTCCTCGGCCTCCTTGGCCTGGCGCATGCGCTCGCGATAGGTGCCACGCGTCAGCAGCCCCAGCGCCTCGAGCGGGCCGGCCCCCGCCGCGCGCGCCTGCTCGATCACCTCGGTCGCCAGCGCGACGGCCTGATCGTAGTGGCCGATCACCCCCTGCGCCTTGGCCGTGGCCAGCCGCGCGTGGGCCTCGGCGAGCCGCTGCCGCGCCTGGGGATCCTCGGCGACGTCGTACGCGGCCAGGCGCCGAGGATCGGCGCACGCCGAGAGCCCGGTGGTGAGGCTGGCCGTGGCCTTGACCGCGGCCTCGGCCATGCCGGCATCGGGCTCGCGCAGCGCTTGGACCAGCGCCTCGACCTCGGCGAGCCGCTGGTCCAGGCACTGACGACGCCGACGGTGCTCCGTGTCGTCGGCATTGGCCACGAGCGCGGCACCGCAGGCGTCGGCCGACATCTTCACCCACTGCGCGGTGTAGTCGTCCAGCAGCTGCACCGTGGTTGCCGCCACCCGCGGCGCATAGGCGAGGCCCGTCGCCTCGATCGCTCGCGTGACCTCGGCCCGCGCGGCGTCGTCCCACACGCCCTGCAGCCGCGCTTCGAGGCCGAGGCACGCATCGCGCTGATCCCCCGCGGTCGCGGCCCAGGTGATCAAGCTCGTGAGCGCGACCCCGCCCAGCACCAGTCCGCCCCACCGCCACTTGCGCCCGGGATCGCGGCGCAGCTCAGCCAGCAGCGCCTCCATCGAGGCGAAGCGCAGCTCGGGATCCACGGACAGGCCGCGACGCATCGCCGCGAGCAATCGCTTGGGCACGCGCTGCTCGGCGGGGGTCTCGCGCACGCGCCCCTCGAGGACATTGGTGACCAGCTCGGTGAGCGAGCTGCCCAGGAACGGGCGCACCCCGTAGAACCCCTCGTAGAGCGCCACGCAGAACGAGAACTGATCGGAGCGCGCGTCGGCGGGGTCGCCCTTGTACTGCTCGGGTGACATGTACGCGGGCGTGCCCATCACCGCGCCCTCGCGGGTGAGCGGGGTGGCGAGCGAGTCGAGATCGGGTCGCTCGCGCAGCGTGTGCCTCACCGACGCGCTCGGCTTGGCCCCGTCGCCGAGCGAGCGCGCGAGGCCAAAGTCGAGCACGCGCACGCGCCCATCCTTGCCGAGCAGCACGTTGTCGGGCTTGAAATCGCGGTGGACGAGCCCCGCGCGGTGGGCCGCGGCCAGCCCCGAGCCGGCCTTGAGGAACACGTCGAGCACGTCGCGCCAGCTGCGTCGCCGCGGCGGCGCGCCCGACTCGTCGGCGCCCTTCAGCCACGCACCGAGCGTCGAGCCGTCGATGTACTCCATCGCCACGAACACGCGATCGCCCACGGTGCCCACCTCGTGCACGACGATCACGTTGGGATCGGAGAGCCGCGCCATCGCCTGGGCCTCGCGCAGCAGCCGAGCCTGCGCGGCGTCCTTGGCCATGCCCGCGTGCACGTCGGCGCGCAGCAGCTTGATCGCGACCTTGCGATCGAGCTCCGGATCGTAGGCGCTGTACACGATCCCCATGCCGCCGCTCCCCAGGCGATCGAGCACGCGGAAGCGACCGATGCTGCCCGCGAGCTCGGGCTCGGGCTCGCCCACTCGCCGTCCGCCCGCGCCGGGCTCGGTGTCGAGGCCCCCGATCACCCCCGAGCGCGCGGCGAGATCGCGATCCTCGGGGTCTTCGGGCGCGGGGCTCGGCGGGTCGTCGCCGAACAGACGCGCGCGCAGATGGGCCCGCATGCGCTCGGACCCGGCCACGGCGGGCGCAGGCCCCAGCTGCGAGGCCTCGGGGTCCGGTGCCGGCGTGAGCCCCAGCGCGCCGGGGGAAGGCTCCAGATCCGCGCCTACGCCGCAGGACGGCGGGCCGGGCTCGCGCGGGTCGGTCATGGGCTCGCGCCTCATCATGCCGCAGGCCCGAGCCGGGCGCGAGCGCGGGCGGTGATACGCTCGCGAGCGTGAGCACCGACCTCGAGCTACTCGAGGCCTGGAAGACAGGCGATCGCAAGGCGGGCAGCGAGCTGTTCGAGCGCCACTTCGATAGCATCTGCCGGTTCTTCGCCAACAAGGTGCAGGCCGACGTCGACGACCTCGTGCAGCGCACGTTCATCGCGTGCGTGGAAGGCAAGGAGCGCTTCCGCGGGCAGTCGAGCTTTCGCACGTACTTGTTCGGCGTGGCCCACAACGTGCTGCGCTCGCACCTTCGCAAGCGCCGACGCGAGGGCGAGCGCTTCGAACCAGGCGTGACCTCGGTGTTCGACATGGGGCTCTCGCCCACCACGCTCATCGCCCAGCGCAAGGAGCAGCTGCTCATCTTGCAGGCGCTGCGCAGGATCCCGCTCGATCACCAGGTCGTGCTCGAGCTGTATTATTGGGAAGCGATGACGGCCAAAGATCTCGCCGAGGTGCTCGAGATCCCCGAGGGCACGGTGCGAGGCAGGATCCGCCGCGCCAAGCAGCTGCTCGAGGAACAGCTCGCGACCCTCGCCGAGACCGACGACCTGCAGAGCACGATGAGCAACCTCGACAGCTGGGCCCGATCGCTCCGCGCGAAGGTGCTCGAGACCAAGACTTGATCGCGTGACGATGCGCGCAATTCCTGCCGCTCACGGGCGGCTCGAACGCCATCCGTAGGGGTTCGCCCTAGAGAATCCGCGCTGCGCTCGCCGTGTGTGGCTTGGATCGCATGGACGAGAGATCCCCCATGGGAATGGCCTACCAATCCCGCTAACCTGGCCAATGGACGCACGCGGAGCTCATGGGGGTGATCGACGCGAGCGGCAGTGGGGGGGGACCAGTGCTCGTTACCAACAAACAACTTGGAGGCGCGATCGCGCCGAGCGTGGGCCATCGGGGGGCGGTCCACGTCGATCTGAGCGGCGCGGCCAGTGCATTTCGCTATCGACCGCCGCGACTCGAGGCGAGCGGGCTGGCCTCCGCGCTCACCTGCGAGCTCGTGTACGAGGGCAAGACGATCGGACCCATGCCGGTGCTCGACGTCTCGCCCACGGGCATGGGCATCGCGCTCGACGACATTGGCTTCGATGGCCCGCCGGGGGCCTCGATCGACGAGCTGCGGCTGATCCAGCACGGCACCGTGGTCGCGCGCGAGCGTGCGGTGGTGGTGGTGAATCTCGGCTCGTCGCGGCGACTGGGGCTGCGGCTCACCTCGGGCCTGTTCGATCTGGGCGTGCTGCAGCTGCGCGACGCGGCCTCGATCCATCACCTGCTGGAGAACCTGGCCGACCAGCGGATCGAGCAGACGCTGCTGCCCGCCTCGTGGCGCGCCGCCGTCGCCGACCTGGCTCAGCTGCTCCAGCGCACCCGGGATTTCTTCGATGCGCTCGATCAGTCACTCGATCAGTCTCACAGTGACGCCCAGTCCGACGAGCACGAGCAATCCCTGTTTGCCGAGCTGTTCGACAGCTGGGGTCCGCAGTATCACGGCATGCTCCGCGACCTGCACAAGCAGACCAAGCGGCTGAGCGCCGAGGCCCGCAAGCGCGGCCTCGACTACGCCGGGCACCTGCTGCTGCCACTCGTGCGCAGCGGGCCGATCCATCGGCGCGCCTACGACAAGCCGCTGGGCTACGCCGGCGACTTCGAGCTGATGCGCCTGTTCTTCGCCGCGCAGATGGAGGGCGCGAGCCTCTATGCGCGCTTCCTCCACTTCGTGGGCCAGCGCTATCCGATGGCCCGCACCGTGATCGCCCGCGAGCGAACCATGCGCGAGGCCCTGCGCGCGCGCATCACCACGGGTCGCCCGCTGCGCGTGCTCTCGCTCGCCTGCGGCCCCGCACTCGAGCTGCACAACCTGCTGAGCGAGCTGCCCGCGGTCACCCACCCGGTCGAGCTGTTCCTGCTCGATCAAGACGAAGACGCGCTGGCCTACGCGCACCGCTCCCTGCATCGCCTGCTGGCCGAGCGCCGCGACGCGCTGGCCGGCGTCGAGCTGAGCGCGCTGCACTTCTCGGTGGGGCAGCTGCTGCGCCCCAAGGACGAGGCCGAGGCCGCCGTGGGTCGCGACGTGCTCGGCGAGATGGACTTCGTGTACTCGGCCGGCTTGTTCGACTACCTCCCGCGCGCCGTGGCCAAGCGGCTGGTGCGACGCATGCTCGGCATGGTGCGACCCGGCGGCGAGCTGTTCATCGGCAACCTGCGCGAGGACCCGGCGAGCGCATTCATGATGGAGCACGCGGTGGCCTGGCACCTGCTGTATCGCGAGCCGGCGGAGATGCTCGAGCTCGCGGCCGGCCTCCCCGAGGTCGCCGAGGCGCGGATCGTGCTCGACCAGACCGAGCGCTGCATGTTCTTGAGCCTGCGCAAGGCCGGGCCCGAGCTAGCCGCGTAGCGGCGGCGCGGCGCGGCTCGCCTTCGCTAGAGCTCGATCCCGAGCGCCGCGAGGTCGGCCTCGGCCTGCGCCTCCCAGCCTCGGTTGGCGCGCGGGCTCGCCGGGCTCGGGTGCAGCACCATCCCCACCGGTCGCGTGTCGCCGAGCACGAGGCGGGCGCGATCGCGGGCGAACGCACCCACGCCCACGATCATCTCGGGCTCGAGCAGCGCGACCGTCTGCACCAGCGCGCGATCGCAGGCGGCGAACAGCGGCTCGCGCTCGGCCTTGGGCAGCTTGTCGGGGGTGCGGTTGCGGCCGCTGTCCTCCAAGAATGCGAGCGGGCAGTAGTTCACGATGAAGAAGCGAGCGAAGAACCGCGCGGGGGTGCCAAAGCGCTGCTGCGCCCAGCCCCACAGTCGTGCGCCGCTGACCTCGGCGCGCGTGCACGCCATCCCCTCCACCGGCCGCTTGGGGTGCTCGTGCGGCGGGCGGCCCACCTTGCCCTCGATGCCGAGGAACTCGCGCACGTGGCCGACCTCGCCGAACGGCACTCCGGTCTGCGCCATGCCGAACGGCCCGGGGTTCATGCCGAGCAAGATCACGCGACCCTTGCCGGCGCCGAAGCGCGCCAGATACTGCTCGTGCGGCGCCCGAGCGTAGCGCAGCGGGTTGTACACGTGGGTGACGGGCGGCCCGAACGAGAGCGCGTCGACGGCTCGACACAGGGTTCGTGTGATCCGCACGAGGTCCACGGCCGCGGACCCTAGCACGGCCAGGCTTCAGCTCGGCTTGGAAGAGGCCGGGCCCTCGAGCAGCAGATCGCGCAGCGACGCGGCCCATGTGTCGAGGTTGATGAGCGTGCTCTCGAGCAACGGCTTGTTGGTGACCAGCCGCTTCATCTCTTCTTCGAGCAGCTGCTTGGCCCGGCGAATGCGGGTGCGTGCGGTGCCCTCGGGCACGTCGAGCACGCGGCCCACCTCGATCGCGGGCATGCGCTCCCAGTAGTAGAGCTCGAGCACGATCTGGTGATCGAGCGGGATCCGGCGCAGCGCCTGCAGCAGCACGCGGTGCTCGTCCTGCACCGCGATCACCACGCTCGGCGAGGGCGCGAGATCATGAACCGAGGTCACCCCGAAGTCGATGCGATCGCCGTGACGGCGCTTGCTGCGGTAGTGCTTGCCCAGCACGTTGTGGGCCACCGCGAACAAGAACGTGCGAAAGCTGGCCTCGCCGCGGAAGTGATCGCGGCCCTCCACGCACGCGAGGAACGTGCGCTGGATCAGGTCGTCGATGCCATCGTCGACCTTGTTGCGAAAGAAGCGGGCGATGGCGTCGAAGTGGCGCTCGAACAGCTCCTCGCCGGCCTGGCGATCACCGCCGCGCCAGGCCTCTAGCAGCTCGAGGTCGGTGGCAGGAGCCGGCATTGCGCACGCCAGAGCATACGCGCCCGTCGCCGCCGGCGCACCCGACGACGGCGACGACGCCCCGCCCGAGCGCCCGAGCGAGCGGCCCCGGGCGTCCGATCCCGGCGTGCGGTCCGATGGCTACAGGTTCCGCGCGATCAGCTGCTCGAGGGGCTTGGCCGAGCCGGGGTTGCCCACGATCTGGTCGACGACCTTGCCGCCCTTGAACACCAGCAGCGCCGGGATCCCCCGGATGCCGTAGCGCGAGGCGATATCGGGGTTGGCGTCGACGTCGAGCTTGACCACCTTGGCGCGCCCCTCGAAGTGCCGCGCGAGGGGCTCGAGCAGGGGCGCGATCGACCGACACGGGCCACACCACGCGGCCCAGAAATCGACGAGCACGGGCACCTTGGCGTCGAGGACGTCGGCCTGGAAGCTCGAGCTCTGGGTGTGGAGGACGGGACCGGTGGCTGCATGATCGAGAGGCATTGGCGTTTTCCTTGTGCACGTAGCGTGGGTCGGGCCCCGTGCGCGCGTGTCCAGCGTCGGTGCTCGATCGTCCAGACCTTCGACCCGCCGGTAGGGGTTTGGCGCAGGCCTCGGCGGTATGCTCCACTATCTCCGCGCATGCTGCTCGATCGTCTGCTCGCTTCGCTTCGCGTCGAGGTGGCCCCGTTTGCGGTCTGCGACGTGCGTCATGGCTGGCGGGTGTTGATGCCGCCGGACGGGCACGTGAGCCTGCACTTCGTGGTGCGCGGCGAGGGGCGGCTGCGCGAGCTCGACGGGCACGAGCATCCGTTGCGGGCGGGCACCGTGTTCGTGGCCGCGCCGGGTCGGGCGCTGCGGGTCGAGCCGCTCGACGGCGCGACCGACGAGCTCGATGCCGCCGCCGATTGCTCGGGGCCCGAGCACGGCCTGCGGCGCCTGGTGGCCGGCGTCGGTGATGGCGCGTTGCTGATGGTGTGCGGCGCGGTGCGGGCCACCTATGGTGGTCGCGTGGGCTTGTTCGACGGATTGCGCGAGCCCCTCGTCGTGGACTTCGAAGCTGACCCGCGCGTGCGCGCCGTGTTCGAAGGTCTGCTGACCGAGCAGGCCACCGCCGGGCCAGGCTCGCAGATGATGATGCGCGCGCTGATGACCCAGGGGCTCGTGACCGTGCTGCGGCGGCTGTGCGACAGCGGCACCTGCGAGCTGCCGTGGTTGCAGGCGCTGGGCGACGACCGGCTGGTGCGTGCGCTCGACGTGATGCTCGAAGCCCCCGAGCGCCCGCACACGCTCGAGTCGGTCGCGCGCGCGGCCGGCATGAGCCGCTCCGCCTTCGCCGAGCGCTTCACCACCACGTTTGGCCGCACCGCCATGGACCTGCTGCGCGAGGTGAGGCTCGATCGCGGCGCCGAGCTGCTGCGCACCACCGATCTCCCCGTGCAGGCCGTGGCCGAGCGCGTGGGGCTGTCGAGCCGCAGCTACTTCTCCAAGGCGTTCCGCTCGCGCTTTGGCGTGGATCCGGCGGGCTATCGGGCCCAGGGCGACGAGGCGGCGGCCTCGTGAGCGTCCACGAGACGAAACGCCCGAGGGCAGCGGCCTCCCTGGTAGCGTCGACGGCTTGCTTGACACCCCGCGAGCGAGCCGCCTAGCGTCGGGTCATGCAGAAGGCGTCCACGTTGGCCGAGGCCATCCACCGATTCTCGGCACAGCCGATCGAATTCGGCGTCGACAGCACCAACGAGTCCTTCTATGTAGAGCGACCCGACGATCCGCTCGGAGAGCTGCGTGTGCAGCTGCTCAGCTCACCGAACGCCGTAGAGAAGACGCTGCTGGCCGGCCATCGTGGGACGGGCAAGAGCACCGAGCTGAACCGGCTGGCGGCCGATCCCGAGGTGAAGGCTCGATACGAGATCGTGAGCTTCTCGGTCAAGGATGCCCTCGAGCTGAGCGACGTGAACCACGTGGATCTACTGTTCACGATGGTCAGGTACACATACGAAGCGTTGTCGGCCGAAGCACCGCTTCACTTGAAGCCCAAGACGATCGCTGCGCTGGAAGGCTGGCGGTCGCGGGTCGTCGAGAAGATGGAAGTGGTCGACAAAGGCGCGAGTGTCGAGTTGGGCGCGGGAGCAGAGGCCAAGGGGTTGCTGGGGTTCTTTGGCAAGTTCGGGACGCGCCTGCGCTACGAACGCAGCACGCGAGAGGTCGCCCGACAGGTGATCCAGCCGCGTATCGGGGAATTCCTCGGCACCGTGACCGACTTCTTCCTCGACGTGCAGCTCGCGCTACAGAACAACGGCAAGCAGTTACTGCTGCTCATCGAGGACCTCGACAAGCTGCCCGACATACCCAAGGCCGAAGCACTGTTCCACGACACGGGGCCCTACCTCGCCGATCCTCCGGTGCGCATCGTCTACACCGTACCGATCGCGCTGCACTACTCGAAGAAGTTCCCGCAGATCGCGGGTCGTTTCGGAGAGAGCGTGCTCGTCCCCAATGTGCGGCTCGTGAGCAACGACGATGGACGGCGACGATGGGAAGAAGGACACCGTACGATGCAGGAGTTCGTCGAGCATCGCATGGATCTCTCGTTGATCGACGATGATGCTCTGACCAGCGCGATCGATCTCGGTGGCGGCCTCTTCCAGCAGATGCAGCGGCTCGTGCAGAAGGCCTGCACCAAGGCCGTAGGTCGGAAGATGACACGCCTCACCAAGCTCGAGGTTGGCGATGCCGCGGCCGATCTTCGTGCCGAGCTGGAGCGAGGGCTCAATCGACCGGACATCGGCATCCTTCACGAAGTGCACGCAACCAAGCAAGCCTCGAGCGATGAAGCCACCCTCGAACTGCTGCACTTCCTTCACTTGGTCGAGTATCGCAACCATGAGCGGTGGTGCGACGTGAACCCGTTGCTCCTACCGACCCTGGAGCGGTGGAAGCCCGAGACGACCGGGTGAGAGACCCTTGGCAGGACGATGTGCTCGATGAGCTCGTCGCCTATCTGCAGGCGGCTCGGGAAGCGCGGGCGACAGCCTGGGCGGTGGTGGTGACCAGCAGCGAGGCGCTGGCGGAGGAGGTGCTGGGAGCGCTCGAAGGGCGCGTGGGTGGCTTGGAGAGGGTGGATGTGGCTTCCGGCGCCGACCCACGGCAAGTGGTCGATCAACACTTGGGAAGGCCGCACGGGGACGGGTTTGCAACGACCGTGTTTCGAGGCCTCCCCGAGGTCCTGGCCTCCGAGCAGGCAGAGGAATTCCTCGCGTGGCTGAATTTTCACCGTGAGGACTTCGAGCGACCGGCGGAGGCCTTCTTGTTCTTGATGCTGGCGAAGGATGCCGACAAGTGGAACAGAAGAGCAGCGGACCTCGACCGATACACGCAGCACTTCGAGTTCATCGACTGGGATTCATTCGTCGCGAAGTCTGAGGATGGCGCCAGAGATGCGGCGGCGACTCTAGAGCTCGTAGACGGGCGCAAGCTCCTGGCTAGCGTCGAGGACCGCTTGGAACGGTCGAGGAAATCGTCCACTGATGTGGTGGTGACGAACCTACTGGCGGTGGGCCTAGTTGCCTTGAACATGGGGCAGTTTCCTCGGGCGCAGACCGTCGTCGAAGAAGCTCTGCAGCTCACCCTCGGAAGAAATGACGAGCTCCGACGCAGTGTCGTGAGAGCAGAAGCACAAGTGCTATCTCACCTCGGGCAGCCCATCGAGTCCCTCCGAAGGCTAGAGGAAGTCGTTGGGAACAATCCAGATGACCCCGATGCGCGCGTTGGATTGGCCGTGGAGCGCTTCTTCGCAGGTCAACCTCTTCGTGCCCTCTCGGAGATCGAGCGGCTTCTAGCGCAAAGGAGCCGCACTTCCTCCAACTTTAGCGACGACCCTTCCCGGATCAGCATCTCACTCAGCAACGCAACTGCCATCCAACAGTGGTTGGGACAGCATACGGCCGCGGCGCAGCTCATCAGCAAGGCACCTCTCGATCTACCACCACTGTCAAGACACCAAGTGGGGTGGTCGTGGGAGTCCAAGGGGTCGTTCCTCGTTGACACTGGTGACATCATCGAGGCTCTGGATCCTCTGACATGGGCGTTGGCCGTGGCGCGCACCCACGGATCTGCCTATTTGGAGGTTGCCGTCCGTGTGAACGGGTCCCGGGCAACCCTAGATGCGGGCCATCCCGCTCGGAGCTTGCGGCTCCTCGAAGGAGCCGCAACCTCCCTCGGCTGGAAGACAGCACGAAGCCATGGCCTCGCGGCCGTGCGGGCCGAGGCTTCCTGGACCCTCTCCGGCCCATCCGCCGTCCTCCCCGTCGTCCGTGACGAGCGAGAACGACAGAAGGGTTGGCAAGCCCCCATCCCCGCGGCCGAGCTCGCCTACGTGCGAGCCCTAGCTTCGGTGCACGACGACGAAGCTCGTCGCTGCCTCCAAGAAGCCGCCGACCGCTTCCGCGCGATGGATGGCTGGTACTACCTCAGTGAGCTCGAGCGACGGCTCGCCCGCCTCGACCGCCTCCGCGGCGATCTCGACCGCGCCGACGCACGCATCCAAGAAGGCCTCGCGTGGCATGCCCGCGAGGGCCTGCGCCCCCGGGAAGCCCGAGATCGCACCGAGAGGGCGATGATCGCGTTGGGGAGAGGAGAGCCCGAAGCCGCACTCGAGTCCGCCAGCCAAGCGCTCGAGCTCATCCATGCCTGTCGCACGCGGCTGTACGAGCCGGCCGCACTGGTCGCTCTCGCCGCAGCGGAGCACGCCCTCGGTCACCATGAGGCAGCGTCCGCCCACGACCAGCGCTGGCGTCGGTTGGTACAGGGCATCGGTGCCAAGGGCCTCGAAGAGGCCCTCGAGCGCGACGCCGCGTGGGCCCGAGGCGTCATGGCACGCTGAGCCAGCGCCTCCGCGTGAAATCCCGCCGCGCTCGAACCTTTTCCTCCACGACCGTTTCCAAGCTTCCGCCGCCCGCCGCCCGCCGAAGGGCAAGGGCAGGGCAGAGGAACGAGGAACACGATGTCGATGCACGAGAGCGAACGAGCGCGCCCGGTCTGGTTGTTCATGGTGGCCACGGCGATGGCCACCACCGTGTCCACGCTGGCCGCGACGTCGATGGTGAAGAGCGAAGCCTCCGAAGCGGTCGCGGTCACGTGCGCGTGCGCGCCCCTGCCCGCTGCAGCCCCCGAGCTCGCGGCGCCCCCGGCCATGGCCGAGGATCCGCAGCCGGTCAGCGCTCCCGAGGCCTTCGAGCCGATCCTCGACCAGGCCGTCGATCCGCCGCGCGCCGAGCCGACGAACACCGACCAGCGCGTGATCGCAGCCAGGCCCGTCCCCCAGGCCAAGGTCGAGGGCGGTCTTCCGCAGCCGATCATTCGCCGCATCGTGAAGGCGCACATCAACGAGGTGCGCTACTGCTACAACGAAGGGCTGCGCGACGACCCGGAGCTCTCTGGCCGCGTGGTGGTGGCGTTCACGATCGGTAGCGAGGGTCGCGTGACCAACAGCGAGGTCTCCTCGACGACCCTCACCGACAGCGGCGTGCCCGAGTGCATCACGGGAGCGGTCGCGCGCTGGATGTTCCCCAAGCCCAGCGACGGTGCGAGCGTGCAGGTCACCTATCCGTTCGTGCTCGAGCCCGGGTGAGCCGCCAGGCGGAGCGAGCCCGCGCTACTCCGTCATCGAGACGGTTAGCGTGGTCTCCTCGCGCACGTCCACGGTGCGGTCCACCGCGCGGTTGTTTCGCTCGAGCCGCACCGCGTGCTCACCCAGGCTCACCCGCACCGAGCACGGCGTGTAGCACGTGCCCTTGCGATCGATGAAGGTGAGCGCGCCCGACGGGTCGGAGCGCACGATCAGCATCGCCGAGTTCGCCTCGGTGAGCTCCTCGACCTCGACCGGGGCGGGCGGGAGCGGAGGCGGAGGCAACACCCGCAGGGATGGCGCGGCCACTTGCTGGCGCGGCGGCACGACCCTGGGCACCTCGGGTTGCGGAGATTGCTCATCGACCGACAACACCAATACCGACAGTGCGAGCCCCACCGCGAGCACGGTCACGGCCACGCCGAGCACGAGCGTCCGGCTGCGGGCGGGGCTCGTCACCGCCACCGCCGTCGCGGGCGCGAGCACCGGCAGGACGATCGGCGCGTCGAGCCGTCGCAGCGCCTCGCGCGGATCGGACAGCCGCTCGCCCAGCCCGGGCTCG
>JBFIJN010000158.1:0-16780 GCA_041600735.1 Nannocystaceae bacterium | reverse complement strand
GATTTTGGCGGCGACCATGAGCTCGGGGGCTTCTGCATTCCCGAGCGCTTCTTGGGGGCCGCCGCGGCCGCGGACTTCGACGCCGACGGATGGCCCGATCTCTACCTCACCACGATCGACGGTCCCGATCGCCTCATGCGCAACCGTGGCGATGGTTCGTTCGAAGACGTCACCGCGAGCGCGGGCCTGCTCGACACCCAGCACACCGGGGGCGTGGCGTGGGCCGATGTCGATGGCGACGGCGATCTCGATCTGCTGCGCACCGCGCTCGGGGCCGCTCGCAACACGCTCCACATCAACGACGGCCACGGGTGGTTCACCGAGGAGGGCGAGGCGCGTGGCCTCGCGGTGGACACGGGCGAGCTCCACGTGGGCCAGGGCTTTGGCGTGGGCGACTACGACCTCGACGGCTGGCTCGACGTGTTCGTGAGCGACTGGCACCCCGACGATCGGATGGGCAACTCGGTCGATCACAACCGCTTGCTGCGGGGCCGCGGCGCCGAGGCGCCCGGTTACTTCGAAGACGTGACGCTGGCGATGGGCATCGACATGCGGGCGGTCGCGCCGCTGGTCGACGCCAAGGCGGGCACCTACGGCTTCGCCCCCGCGTTCGTCGATCTCGATGACGACGGCTGGCCCGAGCTCGCGCTGACCGCAGACTTCGGCACGACCCGGCTGTGGTGGAACGAGGGCGGGGTGGCGCTGCTCGACACCACGCTCGCGGCGGGGCTCGCCACCGAGCGCAACGCCATGGGCTCGACGTTCGGCGACTACGACGGCGATGGCGACCTCGATTGGTTCGTGTCGGCGATCTATACCGACTTCTATCCGCAGCTCGGCAATCGCATGTATCGCAACGAGGGACAGCGCCAGTTCCTCGACGTGACCGACTCGCTAGGCCTGCGCAATGGCGGCTGGGGGTGGGGCGCGGCGTTCGTCGACCTCGAGCACGACGGCGATCTCGACCTCGTGCTGGCCGCGGGCTGGCCGGCCACGCCGTACCACACCGACCGCACCAAGGTCTGGCGCAACGACGGCCCCGAGGGCCCCTGGCCCGACCGCGCAGCGGCGCTCGGCATCGTGTTCGCCGATCAGGGCCGCGGGCTGCTGCCGTTCGACTACGACCGCGATGGTGACCTCGACCTGCTCGTCGTCGGCAACACCGAGCCCCCTGCCCTGTTCCGCAACGATCACGCGCGCGGGCACTGGCTGGTGGTGCAAGCGATGGGCGCGGGTCCCAACACGCAGAGCCTGGGGGCCAAGGTGCGGGTCCAGGCGGAGCCGGGCGGCCCGTGGCAGGTGCGTGAGCTCGGCGTGGGCAGCCACCTGTACGGGCAGCCCGAGGTCGAGGCGCACTTTGGGCTCGGCGACGCCGAGGCCCCGCTGCACCGCGTAGAAGTGACCTGGCCGGCCTCGGGCCAGACGCTCGTGCTCGACGACGTAGCCCGCGACCAACGCCTCGTCGTCTACGAGTGATCGAGGTGCGCGCGCGCCAGCTCGATCAGCACCTCGGGACGCTCCTCCGGCACCGCGTGGCCGCAGCCCTCGACCACGCGCAGCTCGGCGTGGGGCAGCAGCCGCACCAGGCGCTCCCCCGTGTCCACGGGCATCAGCGAGTCGCGATCGCCCCACACCACGCAGGTGGGCGGGTGCACGTGGCCGAGCCGCTCGCGCAGCGGATCGAGCCGCGTCATCTGCATCAGCATGGCGTAGGCCGCCTCGCGTCCACCATCGCGGCCTAGCCGATCCCAGTACACATCGACCGCGCGCTCATCGAGCAGCTCGGGGGTCGAGAACACGCGCGCCAGGTAGCGACGCAGCTCGGTGCGCCGAAACAGCTGCTTCCACAGCATCGGCCCGAGCCGCGGGAGCACGGCCATGCGGCCCTCGAGCGGGAGGTCCAGCGGAAAGATGACCGAGTCCACCAGCATCAGGCGCCGCACCAGGCTCGGCACCATCGTGATGAGCTCGACCGCGACCGCACCGCCGAAGCTGTGGGCCAGCAGATCGCACTGCTGCACGCCCAGCGCGCCGAGGGCCTCGTGCACCCGCGCGGCCAGCCATGCGAGCGAGTAGTCGTCGGCGCGATCGGGATCGGGTCGGTCGCTCTCGCCGCAGCCCGGAAGATCGAGCGCGATCACGCGACGGTCGGCCGCCAGCGGATCGATGATCTCGCGAAAGGCGTGGTGGGTGACCAGCAGGCCGTGCAGCAGCACGAGCGGCGGGCGCTCGCCGGCCTCCTCGCCGCGATCGATCGCGTACACCCGACCGCCCCCCGTGCGCACGAGGCGCGAGCGATCGGCGGGCCGGGCCGCCCGGGTCGGCGTTGGCGTTGGCGTCGTGCTCATGGCCCTCGCTCCTGGCGCTCGCCGTGCAGCGGCTGGCCGCCGCCGTGCAGCAGGTGCTCGGGAAAGCGCTCGCGCATCACGGCGAGCACGATCTGCTCGGCCTCGTCGACGTCGGAGACCTCGAGCACCTGCTGGGCGAGCGCCTCCATCTCCTTGATGTCGGAGCTGCGGATGATGTTCTTGATCACCGGAATCGCCGACGGATGCATGCTGAGCTCGCGCACGCCCAGCCCCACCAGCACCCAGGTGTAGCGCGGGTCGGCGGCCATCTCGCCGCACACACTGACCGCGACCCCGTGCTGACGCCCCGCCTCGGCCACGCCGCGGATCAGCCGCACGATCGAGGTGTGCAGCGGCCGGTACAGGTAACCCACGTTGTCGTTCTCGCGATCGATGGCCAGCGTGTACTGGATGAGATCGTTGGTCCCGATGCTCATGAAGTCCACGAGCGGCGCGAGACGATCGGCCATGATCGCGGCCGAGGGCATCTCGATCATCGCGCCCACCTGCACGTGCTCGGCGTGGGCGATGCCCGCGTCGGCGAGCTGCTGGCGAGCCTCGGCCACCGCGTCGTGGGCGGCCCGCAGCTCGCTCGAGCCGCTCACGAGCGGCAGCATGATGCGCAGCGGGCCGTGCACCGCCGCGCGCAGCAGCCCGCGCAGCTGGGCGAGGAACATCTCGCGCTCGCGCAGCGCCAGCCGCAGCGAGCGCAGGCCCATCGCCGGGTTGCGCTCGCGATCACCAAAGTCGACGAGCTTGGTGGGCTTGTCGGAGCCCAGATCGAACGTGCGAAACACCACCGGATAGGGCGCCACGCGGCGCAGCACGTTCTTGGCCAGGCGATAGTGCTCCTCCTCGCTGGGCGGCACCTCGCGATCCATGAACATGAACTCGGTGCGGTAGAGCCCCACCCCTTCGGCCCCGTGGAACAGCGCCGAGCCGATCTCGGCCTCGAGCGCCACGTTGGCGCGCAGCGTGATGTGCACGCCATCGCGACCCGAGGCGGGCAGGCCGTGCTCGCGCTGCACCCGATCTTCGAAGCGCTCGTAGCGAACGCGGATCTGCTCCCACTGCTCGAGCTCGTCGGCGGTGGGTCGCACCACCACCACGCCATGGATCGCATCCACGATGACGGTGTCGCCGGGCTGCGCCTCGCGCTCGATGCCCTCCACGCCGACCACCGCGGGGATCTCCATCGAGCGCGCCACGATCGCGCTGTGGGAGGTCTGGCCGCCGACCGCGGTGACGAAGCCGACCACCTGGGTGCGCGCGAGCCCGGCGGTGTCGGCCGGGGGAAGATCGTGGGCCACCACCACCGCGCCCGCTGGGGGCAGGATCTCGGCCGGGTCCTCGCCGCGCAGCGTGAGCAGCACCCGCTCGGCCAAGAAGGTGATGTCGCTGCTGCGCTCGCGGAAGTACTCGTCGTGCGCCTTCTGCAGCGTGTCGCGGATCTCCTCGGCCACCCGCGCCAGCGCCCACTCGGCGCAGATGTGCTCGTCACGAACGAGCGCCTCCACGTGGGAGGCCATGTCGGGGTCGCGCAGCATCATCTGCTGCGCCTTGAGGATCTGGCGGTGCTCGCCGTGGGGCAGGCGCGCCTTGATCTGCTCGAGCTGCGCCTGGGTGTCGCGCAGGCCCTTGCGAAAGCGGTGGATCTCCGCGTCGGCGTCGGCCTTGTCGATGCTGCGACGCGGCACGGGGATCTTGCGACGATCGACGACATAGGCGGGTCCGATCGCCACGCCCGGGCTCGCGGCAATGCCCTCCCGACGCCAGCGTGGACGTTCGGCGCTGACCTTCTGCTCGTCGCCGTCCTTGGTCACCGTTCCCCGAAGCCGTCGCGCACCAGCTCGCCGATTGCCTGGTAGGCCTCCACGGCCTGCGGGCCCTCGCAGCGCACGCTGATGGTGCTGCCCTTGGCGCAGGCCAGCATCAACACGCCCAAGATGCTCTTGCCGTTGACCTCACGCCCGCTGAAGCCAACGAACACGTCGGCCGGGTAGGCATTGGCGACGCGCACGAGCTTGCTCGCGGCACGGGCATGCAGCCCCAGGTCATTGACGATCTCTAGCTCCCCCTCGGTTTGATCGCTCATTCTCGGTTCTCCTGCGAAACACCCGGCGCCACCGCTGCCGCCGGTTTGGGCACGGCCGGGGACACTTGGACGGCCACGGCGCGACGCCCCGAGTCGGCGCAGGCGTGGGCCAGCGCCTCGGGGTCGAGCGCACTGCGGTCGAGGGCGGCGAGCTTGAGCAGCATCGCGAGGTTCAAGCCCGACAAGATCACGATGCGGTGGCCCCGCGCCTCGCGCTGGGCACAGCTACACGGACTGGCGCCCCACAGGTCGACCAACACCAGCACTCCGGCCCCGGTATCGGCGAGATCGAGCTCGTCGCACAGCGCGGGCCCGAGGTTGGGGGTCTCGCCCATCCCTGCATCGACGGCGCGCACCCCAGCGAGCAGCGCCGGCCCCACGATCCCGGCGGCCGCGGCCAGCAGCTCGCTCGCGGTGCGGCCATGGCCAAGCAGCACCACCCCAACCCGGGAGGAAGGAGGCTCGTCGGGGCTCATGGTGTGTGCCCCACGTCGCGATGACGAACGAGCAGCCGCGCGGGCAGCTTGGGCTGCCCCTGGGCCAGCCGCTCCTTGAGCGCCTCGATCAGCGCCACCGAGCGGTGCTGCCCGCCGGTGCAGCCGAGCGCCACGGTGAGATAGGAGCGCCCCTCGGCCGCGACGCGCGGCACCATGAAGCGCACCAGCGAGTCGACGTGCTCGAGCAACGCCCCCGCGTCTGGTTGATCGAGCACATAGCGAGCGACCGGCTCATGAAGCCCCGACATGGGCCGTAGCCTATCGACCTCGAACGGGTTGTCGAGGAAGCGAACGTCGAGCACCACGTCGGCCTCGGCGGGGATCCCATTGCTGAAGCCGAACGAGACCAGCGCCACGCGGAAGGGGCCGCCGAGCCCGCCTCCGTAGCGATCGCGCACCAGCTGACGCAGCTGGCGGGCGTTGAGGTCGGTGGTATCGACGGTGAGCGAGGCCGCGGCGCGGATCGGGGCGAGCAGCTCGCGCTCGCGGCCGATGCCATCGGGCAGCTGCCCCATGGGGTGCAGGCGACGGGTCGTGGAGTAGCGACGCACGAGCGCGCCATCGCTGGCCTCGATGAACAGCACCTCCACCTGGAGGCCCGAGTCGCGGAGCGCTCGGCACACCTCGGGGAAGCGCTCGAGGTACTCGGCGTCGCGCGCATCGATCCCCACCGCAACGGGGCGGGTGGGCGCGGTGCTGCGCACCATCTCGACGAGCTGAGGCAGGAGCGGCACCGGCACGTTGTCGGAGCAGTACATCCCGACATCCTCCAGCGCATGCAGCGCGGTCGACTTGCCGCCGCCGCTCAGACCAGAGATCACCAGCAGGTCCATCACTCGACCTCCGTTAGGGTAATGGGCTGACTGGTCGCCGTGATCATCGCCTCGGGAGCCCCGGTTCGATCGCCCAGACTGACCTTGATGCGCGCATTGACCTTCTCTTGGAATTCTCGCGCCGAGTCGTGGCCGCGGTACTTGAGCAGCTGATTGCGCGCGACCACCTCGATGAGCGACGCAATGTTGCGGCCGGGGCGCAGCGGGATGCGGACGAGCGGCACGTCGACCGACAAGATCGGCCAGTACTGGGCCTCGGTGCCCAGCCGATCGTAGTCGCCTTCCTCCACATCGGAGAGCTCGACCACGACCTCGATCTTCTTGTTGTCGCGCACCGCGGCCACCCCGAACAGGTGGGTGATGTTGAGGATGCCCATCCCGCGGATCTCCATGTGGTGCTGGTGCAGCTCGGTGGCCGCGCCCCACACGGTATCGGGCGGCCGCACCGTCACCTCGACGAGATCGTCGGCGACCAGCCGATGCCCCTTGAGCACGAGATCGAGCGCGGCCTCGCTCTTGCCCACGCCGCTGCGACCGATGAGCAGCAGGCCGACCCCGAGCACGTCGACCAGCACGCCGTGGATGTTGGCGGTGGGCGAGAGCAGGTCCTCGAGGCGCCGCGTCATGCGGGAGATGAACGTGCCGGTGAGCAGCGAGGTGCCCAGCAGCGGCACGCCCTGCTCGCGCGCGGCGTCGAGGAGCACCTCGGGGGGCTCGAGCCCGCGGGTGATCACCAGCGCACACGGCTCGCGGTTCATGTAGGCCTGGAGACCGGCTCGCACCTGCGCGAGCGGGGCCGAGAGCACGTAGTCGATCTCGGTCAGCCCCAGCACCTGCAGGCGATCGGCGTACACGTGCTTGACGAAGCCGGACAGCGCCAGCCCCGGCTTTTGAATCCACGGGCGGCCAATGCTGCGCTCGAGCCCTCCCCACTGGGAGAGCAGCCCCAGGTGAAGGCCAGCGCTGTCGCTGTCCTCCAAGAGCTTGCCGACGTGGACCGAGAGCTCCCTGCGCTTCACCGTTTCATACTCCCTTGGCTTGCCGCGGCTAGAACAGCCGACGGCGCTTGCTGCTCGACAGGATGCCGAGCTGCTCGCGGTACTTGGCCACGGTGCGACGCGCGATGTCGATGCCATCGACGCCGAGCATCTCGACCAGCTTCTGGTCGCTGTACGGCCGACGGTTCTCTTCGTTGTCGATGAGCTGCTTGATCTTGGTCTTGACCGCTTCGGAGGCGAGCTCTTCGCCGTTGGTGCGGCTGATGCCCGCATTGAAGAAGTACTTGAGCTCGAAGATGCCCTGCGGCGTGTGCACGTACTTGTTGGTGGTCACGCGGCTGACCGTGGACTCGTGCATCTGGATGTCCTCGGCCACATCCTTGAGGATGAGCGGCCGCAGGTACTCGACGCCCTTGTCGAAGTACTCGCGCTGGAACTTGAGGATGCTGTTGGCCACCTTGAGGATCGTGCGCTGGCGCTGCTGGATCGAGCGGATCAGCCACTGGGCGGAGCGCAGCCGCTCGCTGATGTACTCCTTGGCCTCGCGATTGCCCGCGGTGATCGCCCCGCGGTAGTAGCCGCTGATCTTGAGCTTGGGCAGCCCGTCGTCGTTGAGGGTGACGACGTACTCGTCGCTCACCTTCTGGATGTAGACGTCGGGGACGATGTAGTGGGGCTCATCGGAGGCGTAGGCGCGGGCGGGGCGCGGCTCGAGCCCCATGATGACCTTGGCCGCCTCGTAGACCTCTTCGAGCGGCTCCTCCATGTCGCGCGCGATCGCGGGGTAGGCGTTGCGCTCGAGCTTGTCGAGGTGCTTGCAGATCATCCCGCGCACGAGCGGGTCCTCGATGGGTGCATCGGGGTGGTTGGTCTGGATCCACAGCGCCTCGGCGAGGTTGCGGGCCGCGACCGAGATCGGGTCGAGGTTCTGGATCCGGCGCAGCACCTCTTCGACGCGCAGCACCGAGTAGCCCGAGCGCTGGGCGATCTGCGGCACCGTCACGTCGCGCAGGTAGCCCGCGGCGGTGAGGTTCTGGATCACGTGCTCGGCGATCTCCTCGTCGACCGGGCCGAAGGTGCTCATCCGCACCTGCCACTCGAGGTGCTCGGCCAGCGTCTCGGGGCGCGACGCGGTGGCCTCGAGCGAGGGCATGTCGTCGTTCTCGACGCGCACCCCCGGCCCCGCCGTGGGCGCGTAGGTGTTGTTCTCGAGATAGGCCTCCCAGTCGAAGTTGTCCTTGGGACCATCGTCGACCTTGAGCTCGACCTGGCCCTGCACGTCGCCGCTCTCCTGGCCGCGGTTCATCTCGATGCTGTCCTGCATCTCGACCGAGGACACGTGCTCGTCGGCACCGCCGCCGAGCTCTTGAGAGTCGTCGAGCAGCGGGTTCTCGAGCAGCTCGCCCCGCACCAGATCTTGGAGCTCCATCCGCGACAGCTGCAGCAGCTTGATCGCCTGCTGCAGCTGCGGCGTCATGACGAGCTGCTGGCTCATCCGCAGCTCTTGCCGCATGTTCAATGCCATGGCGTGGATCGGCTCCTCGAGTGCGCGGTGACCTGCCCACGATAACACCCTGGCGGCAAGCCGGCCAAAGCCAACCGCGCCGGCGGTGGGAACCCATCCGGTGCGACTTGGGGTCGGGGTCGATCCCCCCCGGGTCACTCGCGGTCACCGATGCTCGCGCCCGAGCGGGCGCGCGCGCGCCCGTCAGGCGTGCTCGCGCATGTAGTCGAGCACGGCCGCAATATAGGCGGCGAACAGCGGATGCGGTGCGGTGGGCCGGCTGCGGAACTCGGGGTGGAACTGGCAGCCCACGAAGAAGGGATGGGTCGCCACGGGCAGCTCGATCATCTCGACCAGCTTGCCATCCGGCGAGAGGCCCGACAGCCGCAGCCCCGCGCCCTGCAGCGGCTCGCGGTACGCGTTGTTGAACTCGTAGCGGTGGCGGTGGCGCTCGGAGATGATGCTCTGGCCGTAGATCCGCGCCGCGAGCGTCTTGGGCACCAGCTCGCAGGGGTACGCGCCGAGGCGCATGGTACCGCCCTTGTCCTCGACGCCCTGCTGATCGTCCATGAGGTCGATGATGCGGACCGCGGCATCGGGCGAGAACTCGCCGCTCGCCGCCCCCGACAGCCCCGCCACGTTGCGAGCGAACTCCACCGCGGCCATCTGCATGCCGAGGCAGATGCCCAGGAACGGCACCCTGCCCTCGCGCGCCCAGCGGATCGCCTCGATCTTGCCCTCGCTGCCGCGCTGCCCGAAGCCCCCCGGGACCAGCACGCCCGCGTAGCCCGCGAGCAGCTTGTCGGCCCCGCGATGGGCGATCTCCTCGGCGTCGACGTAGCTCACCTCGACCGCCGTGCCGTGGGCCAGGCCGCCGTGGGTGAGGGCCTCGGTCAAGCTCTTGTAGGACTCGGCGAGATCGACGTACTTGCCGACCATCGCGATGCGCACGCGCTGCTGCGGTGCATGGAGCGTGTCGACGATGCGCTGCCACTGGTCGAGCTGCGGCTCGCGGGTCCAGATGTTGAGCAGCGCGCACACCTTGTCGTCGAGGCCCGCCTCGTGCAGCACCAGCGGCACCTGGTAGATGGTGCCGAGGTCTTGCAGCGCGACCACGGCGTCGAAGTCCACGTTGGTGAACAGCGCGATCTTCTCCCGCACCGCACGCGTCACCGGGCGATCGGCCCGACACACGAGGATGTCGGGCTGGATCCCGATCTCGCGCATCTTCATCACCGAGTGCTGCGTGGGCTTGGTCTTCACCTCGCCCGCGGTGGCGATGTAGGGCAAGAGCGTGAGGTGCACGAACACCGCGTTCTCGCGCCCGACCTGCAGGCGGAGCTGCCGGATCGCCTCGAGGAACGGCAGGCTCTCGATGTCGCCGACCGTGCCGCCGATCTCCACGATCAGCAGATCGAGGCCCTCGGCCGCCTTCAGGATGCAATCCTTGATCTCGTTGGTGACGTGCGGGATGACCTGCACCGTCTGGCCGAGGTACTCGCCGCGCCGCTCCTTGCGGATCACCGCCTCGTAGATCTGCCCCGAGGTGAAGTTGCTGTGCCGCGACATCCGGTGCGACACGAAGCGCTCGTAGTGCCCCAGATCGAGATCGGTCTCGGCCCCGTCGTCGGTGACGAACACCTCACCGTGCTGGGTGGGGTTCATCGTGCCCGGGTCGACGTTGAGGTACGGGTCGAGCTTCTGCAGCCCGATGTTGAGCCCGCGATTCTCGAGCAGCGCGCCCATGGCCGCGGCGCACAGCCCCTTGCCCAGCGAGGAGGTCACGCCGCCGGTGACGAAGATGAATTTCGTGCGCTTGTTCCCGGGTGTCATGGTGCGTCTTTCGTGGGCCTGGATCGGCTTCGCGACCCTCGTTGCAGAATGGGTTGCGATGTAGGCCGCGCAGCCGCGACTGCCCGGCACCCGGGAGGGCACGCTACCACGGGGACACGATCATCCCCGCGCGCAAACGTACGATCCGTGCGCGCACGGCGGGTGAGGAGCCTCGCCCCGCCAGGCCGCGCAGAGCTAGCCGCGCCAACGCGCGGATTCTCTCCACGCACGCCCCTCGTCGTCGGCGGTCGTCACCGCGGCGGCGACCCCGAGCGCGCCCGCGGCCGCCTGGACCGCCGCTGCAGCCGCCACGGCCACCCGCCGCGGATCGTCGGCGGCCAGCGCCTGCGGCTGCATGAGCTCGGGGTGTACATCGAGGTACCGCGTGGTCACCTCGCGACCGTCGACGAAGTCGGGCTCGCCGAGGATCCGCAGGTGCAACGGGATGTTGGTGGGGATCCCGAGCAGCACCGTGTCGCGCAGCGCGGTGCGCATGCGGGCGAGCGCCGCCGAGCGGTCCGGACCCCACGCGGTGACCTTGGCGATCATCGGATCGTAGTAGCTCGAGACCTCGCTGCCATCGCGGACGGCGGCATCGATGCGTAGGTTGGCGCCGTGCGGCCAGTGCACGCGGTGCACCGGGCCCGGGCGCGGCAGGAACGTGGAAGGATCCTCGGCGTAGATCCGGCACTCGATCGCGTGCCCGCGGAGCTCCACGTCGGCCTGCGTGTAGCCCAAGGGCTGCCCCGCCGCCACGCGCAGCTGCTCCCACACCAGATCGCGACCCGTGATCGCCTCGGTCACCGCGTGCTCCACCTGCAGGCGAGTGTTCATCTCCAAGAAGTAGAAGCGCGGGCCCGCGTCGGTCTCCTCGAACAGGAACTCCACCGTGCCGGCGCTGCGGTAGTCCACCGCCCTCGCCGCGCGCACGGCCACCTCGCCCATCGCGGCCCGCACCTCGGGCGACATCTGCGGGCTGGGCGAGGGCGACTCCTCGATGACCTTCTGGTGGCGGCGCTGCACCGAGCAGTCGCGCTCGCCCAGGTAGACCGCACCGCCGTGGGCATCGGCCATGACCTGGATCTCGACGTGGCGCGCCCGCATCACCGCGCGCTCGATGAAGATCCGGCCGTCACCGAACGCGGCGAGGGCCTCGCGAGCCGCCCCTTCGAACGCGCTCGCGAGCCGGCTCGGGTCGTGGACCACGCGCATGCCCTTGCCACCGCCGCCCGCGGAGGCCTTGACCATCACCGGGTAGCCGATCTCGGCCGCGGCCGCCTGCGCCGCCTTCACGTCGGTGACGTCCTCGACCCCCGGCACGACCGGCACCCCCGCGTCCTTCATCGCGCGACGAGCCGCGACCTTGTCGCCCATCACCTCCATGGCCGCGCCCGGCGGGCCCACGAAGATCACCCCCGCGGCCTTGCAGGCCTCGGCGAACACGGCACGCTCGCTGAGGAAGCCGTAGCCGGGGTGGATCGCCTCGGCGCCCGAGCGCAGCGCGGCGTCGATGATCTTCTCGCCGACCAGGTAGCTCTCGCGCGCGGGCGCGGGGCCGATGCAGTAGGCCTCGTCGGCGTCGAGCACGTGGGGCGAGCCGCGGTCGGCCTCGCTGAACACGGCGACGGTGCCGATGCCGTGCTCACGGCAGGTGCGGAACACACGGCGGGCAATCTCGCCGCGGTTGGCAACGAGGACCTTGCGGAACGGCGGGGCGCTCATCTGCGCCGGAGGTTTACCAGACCCGCGACGAGCTCGCGCGACGCGGGCTCGGAGCGGGCTTGGCCGACGAGCGCTCGCTCCCCGGATCGCCCGGCGCGGGCTCGAGCGGCTGGGCCACGGACGGGGGCTCGGGGCGGGGCCACTTGGCGGCCGGCGCCCGATCGCCGCAGCCCGCCGCAAGGGCGGCGAGCGTCACGAGTGCGAGACCGATCCAGTGCCGGCCCCGGGGTGGAGCGGTCTCGCTCGGGCCGAGCCCGGCGCGACTAGTCATCGTCGGCCGCGGGCTCTTCGGCGTCGTCGTCCGTCGCGTCGTCGTCGGCGTCGTCGCCCGCGAAGTCGGCGTCTTCCTCGCCGGCGAAGTCGGCCTCCTCGTCGTCGGCCACGACGTCGGCCTCCTCTTCTTCGACTTCCTCTTCGACCTCTTCGTCGCCGTCTTCGCTGTTCTTCTTGGCCTGCTTGTTGAGCGCCTCGGGGTCGGCCTGCAGCTCCTCGATGTCGTCGTCCTCTTCCTCGCCGTCGTCGCCGTCGACGTCGTCGTCTTCGAGCGCGCGCAGCGAGGCCGCCTCGAGGAAGGTGTGCTCACCCGTCGTGACGCGCAGCTGACGACGCTGCTCCTCGATGAAGTCGACCATGGTGTCGGCGACGACTTCCTTGAAGCGAACACGGTCCGCGCTGATCTCTCGCAGCGCGGTCACGCCTTCCTTGTTCTCACACTCGATCATCGCGCGGCCGCGACCTTCGCTCAGCGCGCGAGCGCGGCGGGACGCCAAGATCGTCAACGCGAAACGGTTGGGGATCCGGGCCAGGCAGTCTTCTACCGTTACGCGTGCCATTTGGCCGCGGAGTATGGTCAGCCCTGCCCCGCGGCGCAAGCCCGTCGGCGCGGCCCGTCTGCGGGCCGTGACGCGACTGCGCTTATCGCGCGCTACATCTCGACGAGGATCTGCTGGCCGCGCTCACGCAGCTCCAGGCTGTCCTGCACCCAGCGGATGAAGCGCTTGGAGGTGTCCGGATGGAACTGGAACACGTCGGCGAGCTCGAGGAGCGCGTCGAGCTCCCCCTCGACCAGCTTGTTGTCCGCCATCGCGGCGCATACCGCCTGGTAGTAAAGGAAGATGCGAGCCTCGCGATGCTTGACCTCGCGCGCGACGCCCATCAGGTCCCCCGGATCGGAGAACTCCCGGCGGACCAGGTCGCGCTCCTCGGGCAACAGCATCATCTGGCCCATCAGCTCTTCGACGAAGTGCCGCTCGCTGTCCGAGACCTGCTCGTCGCGAGAGGCCATGATGGCGACGGCGCGGGCCACTGCGACCTGCTCCTCGGGGGTAATGAGCTCTCCGATGGGAAAATCGAGCATTTGTGAGGCTCCGAGCGGCGATGCTACCTCAAGATGCCCTGCTGGGGCCACCCGCCCCGCGCCGAGAAATACCGGTCGGTGCGTGCAGACTTGACACCTTGGCACCCCGAGGGCGAAAACCTCGATCGCTCTCTGACAAGCGAGGACGTGTCCGGTGGTGACGACCCCTCCACCCCTTGCGGCTTTCACCGGCCGCATGGTGGGCGGTGCTCGATCTCAGGGAAGCTCGGTGCAAGACCGACGCGGCTCCCGCCACTGTAATCGGGGACGACGGTGCATGCAGCCACTTTGGTGAACAACCATGGGAAGGCGCACCCGAGGATGATCCGAGAGCCAGGAAACCTACTCCGGCGCGTCGCTTCCTCCGAGACGGTGAGACGGGAGTCTTCTCGCCATCTTGATCACGCCAGCCCAAGCTGCGGCGATCGCCACCTCGGCGTTCGTCCGCCCGGCGGTCCCCCCCGCCCTGCTCGCCCCGCCCACCACGGAGGCGCAGGAGCGCACGCCCTATCGCACCGTCGTCGCGGGCGAGGACGACGACGAGGCCGAGCCCACGCTCGAGGCCCAGCGAGAGCTCGACGCGCGCAGCCCCGGGTTCGCCACCGCGGTCGACCTCGAGCACGAGCCCGGGACGCGCCCCGCCGACGGGCTGTCCGAGGTGATCGCCCGCACCCCGGGCGCCACCGTGCGCTCGATCGGCGGCCTCGGACAGTTCGGCGCGGTCTCGCTGCGCGGCAGCAGCCCGCAGCAGGTGGCCGTGTTCCTCGACGGGGTGCCGATCGGCAGCAGCGTGGCCGGGCTCGTCGACCTCGGCAGCATTCCGCTCGACGGCCTCGCGCGGGTCGAGATCTATCGCGGGCACGTCCCGGTCGCCTTCGGCAGCGCCGCGATCGGCGGGGCCATCGATCTGGTGGGCGCTCCGGCGTGGCGACGCGGTGGGATGACCATCCACGGCGGGCTCGGCTCGTTCGGCGCGCGTGAGTCACGGGTGAGCCTGCGCGGGCCGCTCGGGGCGCGGGGGCGCAGCGCCGGCGCGATCACGGTGGGCTACGCGGGCGCCACCGGTGACTTCGCGTTCGCCGATGACGGCGGCACCCCCGATCTCGGCGGCGACGATCTCACCGTGCGCCGCATCGGCAACGACTACGATCGCGTGGCCGTCCACGGCCGCCTCGATCATCGGCGCGGTCCATGGCGAATGGCCGTCCAGCAGCTCGTCCAATACAAGGATCAGGGCGTGCCCGGGCCCGCGGCCGCGCAGGCCCGCGACGTGCGGCTCTCGACGCTCATGGCCCGCAGCGTGGCGAGCGTGCGTCGCCATGGCTTTGCCGGCCCGGGGGGGCGGCTCGAGGCGCTCTTCGGCCTCGGGCTTCAGCGACAGCGCTACGTGGACCCGTCCGGCGAGGTGGGGCTCGCGATCGACGACCAGCGCCTGCACGGCATCGACCTCTATCTCTCGCCGCGCATGCGCCTGCCGCTGTGGCGCGACGCGTGGCTGGGCGTGGTGGCCGATCAGCGCGTCGAGCTCGTCGACGTCGACGAGCGCCTGCCCACCGTCGGCAGCACGGGCGACGCGCGACGCTCCCGGCTCGGC
This sequence comes from Nannocystaceae bacterium, assembly GCA_041600735.1. Taxonomy (GTDB): domain Bacteria; phylum Myxococcota_A; class Polyangia; order Nannocystales; family Nannocystaceae; genus Paraliomyxa. The sequence continues at coordinate 1,999 of JBFIJN010000158.1, read as the reverse complement.
TTCGGCGTGGGCGCGCAGCTCGAGCAGTTCTTGCTGCGCGATCGCTGGCTGCTCGTGCCCGTCGTTCGTGTCGATGCGCTCGACAGCCGCTTCGCGGTCCCGGCCGGCGCGGGCGAGCAGAACGACCAGGGCACCAACGCGCTCGCGATCGGCTTCGCCCCGCGCGTGGGCACGCGCCTGCGGCTGTGGCCCGGGGTCGAGCTGCGCGCCAGCGGGGGCCGCTACTTTCGCCCCCCCACGCTCGCCGAGCTGTTCGGCGATCGCGGGTACCTCATCGGCAACGAGGGCCTGCGCCCCGAGCGGGGTCGAGCCCTCGACGGCGGGCTGGTCATCGATCGCAAGCTGTGGGGCTCGAGCCTCTACGCCCAGCTCAGCGGGTTCGCCACGTGGAGCGAGGACCTGGTCACGTGGGTGAGCGCGGGGGCGGTGGCGCGCCCCATCAACGTCGCGGGCGCGCGGCTGCGCGGGCTCGAGAGCGCGGTGGCCGTCATTCCCGCCCGGCCCTGGATCACGCTGCACGCCAACTACACCCTGCTCGACTCGCGCAACGACAGCGACGATCCGGCCCAGCGTGGTCGGGCCCTGCCCGGGCGCCCGCGCCACGAGCTGTTCGCCCGCGCCACGGCCGGCCGCGCGCTGCGGGTCTGGGGCGTGAGCCTCGAGCCACGCGTCCTCTATACGGTCGACGTGCTCGCCGGCACGTTCCTCGACACGGCCGAGCGCCTGGGCCTCCCGCCGCGCGTGCTGCAGGGCACCGGGATCGAGCTGCACCTCGAGCAGCGCGTGCACCTGGCGATCGAGGTGCGCAACCTCCTCGACGTCCGCACCGCGACCGTGGTGCTGCCCGTCGCAGGGGCTCGTCCGCGCAGCCTGGCGATCTCGGACTTCATCGGCTATCCGCTCCCCGGGCGCAGCGTGTGGGGCTCGCTGCGCATCGAGCTTGGTGGGTGGCGAACATGATCGGGCGCGCTGGTCTGGCGCTGGTCGGGGCCCTGGCCCTCGGCGGCTGCGCGGCACCCACCGATCCCGAGGAGGCCGCGCTCGTGTCGGCGGTCGATGGCGATGCGGTGCCACGCGCGTGGCGAGCCCCGACAGGACCGTGTGATCTCGATCCGCCCGCGCCGACCCGGCTCGTGCTGACCACCACCGATTTCGTCACCGGGGCCATCACCGTCATCGACCCGCGCGAGGGCACGGTGGAGGCCGACGTCGCGGTAGGCTCGACCGACGCGGTGCCGTTCGCTCACGCGGGTCAGGTGATCGTGGTGCACCGCTATCAGCTCGATCGGATCGACGTGCTCGATCCCGAGTCGTGGTCACTGGTCGCGCAGCACGGGCTGCCCTCGCAGGGGCCCAGCGCCAACCCCCACGCCGTCGCATTCGACGCGAACGGGCTCGCGTGGGTAGCCACGTTTGCCGAGCCCACGCTGCGCGCGCTCGATCTACGGCGCCCGCCCGCGCAGGCCGAGCAGGCCCGCGTCGATCTCTCCGGCTTCGATGACGCCGACGGCAACCCCGAGTCGAGCCTGGTGGTGCGCTGCGGTGACCTCATGGTGGTCACCGCGCAGCAGCTCGACTCCGCGTTCGTCCCGCGCGGCACCGATCTATTGATCACCGTGGATCCGGTGCGCGCCGAGGCGCTCGACCTCGAGCCCGACACCCCCGAGGCCGACGCGCTGCCGCTGCTCGGCGGCTGGGTGCGCCAGCTTCGTCGCGATCCCGCCGATCCCGAGGGGCTCACGTTGTTGGCGCTGAGCACCGGGATCGAGCGCATCGATCTGCGCAGCGGTCGGCGTCACTGGGCGGTGTCCCCCGCGACGATGGCCACGGCGGGCATCGCCGGTCGCCTGCAGCTGCAAGCCTTCGATGTCGACGAGGCCGGAGCCCTCGCCTACCTCGCCGCGTACGACGACGACTTCTCGCAGGTGCAGCTCTATCGCGTGGGCCTCGACGGAGCCGAGCCCGCCGAGCCCGAGGCCTTTGCCGACGGCTTCGACTC
>JBFIJN010000157.1:0-16809 GCA_041600735.1 Nannocystaceae bacterium | reverse complement strand
TTGAAATCGGCGGGCGCGGCCTGCAGGCAGGTGTTGCCGAGCTCGGCGCAATCGGGGAGGCCACCCGAGCTTGCCACATCGGTGTCGGTCGAGCCCGACTCGCTCGTCGAGCCCTGGGTCTGCCCCGGCCCCGTCGAGCTGGTCATCGTGCCTTCTTCTTCGCCCGAGGGAGGGTTCGCCACGTGGCACGAAGCATCGGCCGGCAGCTCGTCGACGCAGCCATCGTTCTCGAGCGTGCACTGGCTGCAGAACATCCCCTGCGCGCCATCGCGACACTGCTGGTCACCGCTGCCGTTGCCGCAGTGCCCCGCGGCAACGCTGCTGCATCCCGCCCCCGCGGCTGCACCCAGCAACGCAAGCGGGGCGAGCGTGCACAGCAATCGACGGGTCAGCAGCGCAGCGGCGCGGGCGATGGGTCCTTCGGCGTAGCGAGTCATCACGGACTCCATTGGACACCCTTGCCCCGTGGCCTTTCCACGCCTGTTTTCATCTGCCTCCGCGGGCGCGTGCGTGGCCGTTCACGTGGGATCCGGCCCTGACGGGCCCGGCCTTTCGTCGCAGATGCGCGAACGGGCACTAAGGTGCCACCCTACATGGCTCCATCGGGCAACGAGTCCACGGGGTCGATCTCGCTGTCGCGCAGCACCCATGGCTCTTCGTCGCCCGCCGCCTTCCAGGCCTGGAACGCGGGCAACGCTTGGACCGCGTCACAGTGCGCGCGAGTACGGGCGTCGATCGGCCAGCCATACCCGGTCAGCCGTGTGGTCACCGCGTGCATCTCCTTGCGAGGTCTGCTCAGTCGATGAAGCTGCCGAGGATCACGCCGCACCACCCCGGCGAGACCACGTCGCCCGGCACGTAGTTCGGATCGCAGTGCCCAGCGGGATGGAAGTCCCAGTGCCAGTGAAGCGAGCCGCCGCCCCCGCCCAGGCCACACTGCCCGTACTGCTGATCGCTGTAGCCACCGGTGATGACGCAGCAGTTACCGATGCCAAAGTGCGACTCGCAGGCCTTGCTCGCGCGCACCTGAGTCGAATCGCCGGCGTTGTAGCAGTAGAGCACGCCCATGTTGGTGCCGTTCTCCGCGGTCAGTCCCCCTCCGCCCGGGTTGGCGCACTCGGCCAGGCACGTTGGGCCGCACCCGTCGCCGCCCACCACGTTGTCGTCGTCGCACTCCTCGACGCCGGTGTGCACGAACCCGTCGCCACAGCTCGCGGGCACGCACGTGGACGGGCAGGCGTCGGTATCGATCATGTTCTGATCGTCGCAGCCCTCGACCCCACTGTGCACGAAGCCATCGCCGCAGCTGGCCGCCACGCACGTGTCGAGGCAGGCGTCGTCGTTGTTGGGGTTGCCGTCGTCGCAGGCCTCGACGCCGGCCAGCACGAACCCATCGCCGCAGATCGCCAGGGTACACGTGCTCGGGCAATCATCGGTGTCGTCGGCATTGCCGTCGTCGCACTCCTCGCCGTCCTCGACGATGGCGTTGCCGCAGACCGGAGCTGCGGGCCCCGTCGAGTCTCCTGGCGGGCTCGTGTCGGTCCCGTCTGCGCTGCTCTCGCTGTCCGCCGCCGTCGTCACCGCGCTCGTGGCTCCGTCGGTTGCCGTGGTGGTCGGCTCGGCCTCCGTGCTCGTGCCCGTGTCCGTACCCACCGGGACCGCGAACGTGGGATCGAGCGGCGTGGGATCGACGCTGAAGCAAGCGCCGACGAGAGCGACGAGGCCGAGCCCGAACGAGCCTGCATGGTGACGCGCCATGCGAGCATCGTATCGCGATTCCACTTTCGTCGAGCTTCGAAGTTGACAACCTCGCCATTCGGCGTATTTTCCCCGCACCGGAGCAATGACGATGAATCCTGTCCAGCACCACGCCGCCCAACGCCAGCCCCTCTACGCCTATGCGTATGTGGGCTCGTCGTATGCGAGCGTGCTCGGCAGTCGATCCTCGTCGTGCTCCCGATAGCCAGCTGATCGCACGCAGCGCGCGGCGCTTCGTCGCTGCGAGGTCTTCCTCGCGGCGCGGATCGCTGCGCGTCCGCAACGCCATGCGCGTTGCCGTCGTGGAGGGGTGGTCGAGTGGTAAGACACCGGCTTGCTAAGCCGAGGTCTGGTGTAGCCAGCGCGGGTTCGATTCCCGCCCCCTCCGCTCGCATCGAGGAAGGTTGGCCGAGTGGCAAGGCACTCGCTTGGAACGCGACGGTCTGGTCGAGAGATCAGCGGGGGTTCGATTCCCTCACCTTCCGCCGGAGGGTTCGGCATTGGCAAGCCAAGCCGCCTTGAACGCGGTGGCCTCATCAAAGAGACCTGGGGGTTCGACTCCCTCACCCTCCGCAGTTTCGTCGCTACAACTTGGAAGGGAGGCCATCTGGTCTGGCGATCGGCTTCGAAAGTCGTCGAGGTGCAAGCCTCAGGGGGTTCGATTCCCTCCCCTTCCGCCATCCGTGGGACGCCCAATTGGTCGGGCAGTGGACTGTAAATCCACGGTGCTTGCACGTGCGGGTTCGAGTCCCGCCCCACGGACCACGTTCTGCATCGAGATCCTCGCCGGCGCTTGACTCCGTACTAGGGTACGGAGCGCATACTCTGGATCGATGGCGCAGCACACGAGCAACGCGAACGGCTGGCTTGGGGTCGGGGCACTCTCCGCCGCCGGCGCCGTGATCCTGACCTGGGTGTGTTGCCTCCCGATCCTCGCCGGTCTGGTGGGCGTGGGAGTGGCTTCGCTCGGCGCCACGATCGAGCCCGCGCGCCCGTACCTGCTGGCGATCGGCTTCCTGTTCGTCGGCGCCGCGCTCTACCGGAGCTATCGCCGACCCGACGAGTGCGGCGAGGGCCAGTGCGCGACACCGAGCTCTCGGCGCCGGGCCTTCTTGTGGTTCTGCGCCGCGGGAATCCTCTTCGCCGCGGCAATGCCCTACATCATCGGCCTTTGGGTCCAAGCCACCCTCTGACCCCAACGAGATTCTCATGCGACACCTGACGACTCTGCTCTCCCTCACCTTGCTCGCTTCCATCGCCGCATGCGGCGCGAGCACGGGCGCCGACCCGAACTCGGGTGATGCGCAAGCCCGCACCGTGCCCACCATCGACTCGATCGACGCCGTGCGGGATCGGTTCAACGCAGATGCCGACAAGCCGCGGTTCATCACGATCCTCTCCCCCACATGACCCGGCTGTATCGCAGGCGCCCGTGCGGTGCAGCAGTCCGTCCTCGATCCCCATCCCAACGCCGAGCTGAGCGTGACCGTCGTGTGGAGCGACTGGTGGCCCGCCGACGGCGCGCTCACGGCCCAGCGCTCGTCCTCGCTGATCGGCCCCGCCGACGCGCGCGTCGCCCACTTCTACGAGCCCGGGCGCCTGCTCGGCAAGGTCGTCGCCAAGAGCCTTGGCTGGGACGACCCCGACAACCACGACACCGCCGCGTGGGACATCTATCTGTTCTACCCCGCCGGCGTGCGCTGGGACGACGAGCTTCCTGCGCCGGCGATCGTGCATCACCAGCTCGGCATGCGCATGGACGACAGCCACTTTCGCACCGGCGATGATCTCGTCGCCGCACTGCGCGAGGCCGCCGCGGCGACCGTGAAGCCGGCCACGTGAGCGGCATGGAGCGCATGCCGACGGGAAGCGCGGCGCCAAGCTGCTGCCCGCAGTGTGGCCGCAAGGCCCGCAACGTGAGCGCGGAGACCGTTCATCACATCACCGGTCGCGCCCTGCTCGAGTGCGAGGGGTTCGTGTTCTGTGGCGCTCCCGACTGCGATGTCGTCTACGCGGCCCCTGCCACCGGGCGGGTGCTGCGCCAAGACGACGTGCCCGTGGTGGTGTTTCAGAAGAGCCGCTCCGGGAGCCGCCTCGCCTGCTATTGTTTTCGCCACAGCGTGGCCGACATCGAAGCCGATTTCGTTCAGCACGGGCGCTCGACGATCGCCGAGCGCATCACCGAGGCCTGTCGCAACGGGCTCGACCGCTGCGAGCAGACCAACCCCCAGGGAACGTGCTGCCTCGGCAACGTGCGCGCCGTCGCCAAGGGGGCCGCCGCATCCCCGCCAGCCCGCGCCTGCTGTCGAGACGAGGACCAAGCGTGATGAGCCCCGACGCGCCATCGAACGAACCGCTGACGATCAGCGTGCTGGCGAGAGCCGCGGGGGTCAACGTGGAGACGATCCGCTACTACGAGCGCCGAGGGCTGCTCCCGCGCCCGACCAAGCCAACGCGAGGCTGGCGAGTGTACGGCGACGGCGCGCTTCGCCTCGTTCGCTTCGTGAAGCGGGCGCAGGCGCTGGGGTTCACGCTCGATGAGATCGAGGAGATGCTGCGGCTGCGCAAGTCTGCGAGCGAGCGCACCTGTGCCCGGGTGTCGGCGCGGGCGCAGGCGAAGATTGCGGAGATCGACGCGAAGATCGAAGACTTGACCGCGATGCGCAGGGTGCTCGGCGAGCTGGCGAAGACTTGTCACGAGGCGACCGGAGAGCGCTGCCCGATCCTCGATGCGTTCGAGGAGTAGTGAGGATCGTGCACTGTCGCGAGCACCGCTGGGGCATGTAGTCCCCTTCCAGCTCGCACCTGCGCGCGGGGCCGACCTTCAGTCAGCGCAGCCGAGGTGGAGCGCCTACGCGCACGCCCATGCATCCTCGTCCAGCTCGGGGAACGTCACGCGGCAGCTGCCCAGCGGGATTCCCGAGACACGCGCGGTTCCATCCCTGCCAAGTCTACCCTCGACGGTCTCGCCGTTGGCCAGCTCGATGGAGTAGCGAGCGTTGGGGATCGGTTGGTCGTCTTCGCCCAGCAGGACGACCTCGATCCAGTGTGTGTCGGTGACAGGATTCGTGTGGGTGACGGGAGCTGCGCTGGGGCACCTCGCCACGGTGCCGGACTCGACATCCTCGAACGTGGAATCGGCGGCGGCCGCCGCCTCGTCGAGCTTGGAGCTGGGCGGGCTCATGCGACTTCGGGGGCCTCGGCTCGACGATACCGCGCCTCGTCGTAGAGGAGGTCGATCTTCGTTCGAGAGCGATCGATGCGCGCCCCGACGAGAATGTCGCTGGCCCACGCCAGATCTCGGTCGAAATCCTCTCCGAACGTGATGACGAGCTGGAGGAACTTGCAGATGTCGCGTCGACGAGTGATCTGATGACTAATCGCCCGGTCGACTCCCCTCCGAATGAAGTCGCGCAGGCCCTCGGACTCGAGCGCCGCACAAGCATCCGAGAAGTACTCGCGGAGATGGGCCTCCAGCCTCGACTCGAAGGGCTCCCGAATGTAATCCGAGAGAACCTCCACTTGAGACGGTGTCAGCTGGAGCATCGTCGAACAACGAGGTTAGTCCAGCCCGTCCACTCAGTCAACGGACGAGGGGCGTCGTGACGGCGAGCTACCCACGATACCTTCTTGTCCATCACAAGCGGTGGTACGCTCCCCGTCGGGTGCAGCGCGGCTCCGTGGTGCGGACGCCAGAGCCCGGGAGCTCGACGGATGGGCATCGGAAAGAACCGGAGGATCAGACGGCGACTGGCCAAGAAGACGACGGTCGTGCGGCCGCCCAAGTTCATCGAGCAAATCATGGGCCGACGTTCCGAGGCCGACGGGAGGATCCGCGTCAAGGGTCACCCGCGCTTCCTGGTGGTGAAGGGATGTCGGGGGACCCAGAACATCATCAATTTGCCTCGACGACAGAGTTACTTCGCGTTCGTGAGCACGTTCGACGATTGCCCAGACGGCTCCCGCATCTTCACTTTCGAGTGTGTAGACACCGAGTGGATGGGCAGGGTCTGGACCGAGCTGCTGGCGACCTCGCAGCTGGCGATCTTGCTGCCAATTCTGTCTTCTGCAGATTTCGACCGCGGCTTCCTCGATTCGTTCCGCAAGCTAGCGCGCCCCCAGCGTCAGTATCTCTACGAGCTGTACCTCTGGTTCTTGGATCGCACGCTCCGAGCTAGCGACCCCGCGCCCGTCGCCTTCTTCGAGTGGACCCTACCGGCGAACCATCCGCGGCGCGATTACTATGAGGAGAACGACTGGTACCACCTGGTGCTGGAGCAGGGCGGCCCCTCGTGGTTTGGGGAGCCGCCCGGCGTACTGTCTACGATCGGCCTCTCCCCCGATGATGATGGCCCTCGCGAGCAGTGGTGGCCATCCGTCCCACCGATCCGCGTCTACAACCAGATCGGACCCACGTCCGAGCTCTTCATCGTGCAGCAGGGCCTCAAGATGCTGCACTTCCCCAAGTCGCCTCCGCCTCCGGCACCACCCCTCGTGCGTCATCCTCCACCGCGCCACGCGAGCCGCGCGACGCCGATGGAGATACCGGGCTACGGTTTCGAGCGCCGCGGCGGAAGTCCGTCGCAGTGGTGGACCCGCGTGACCACGGCCATCGGCCGGGGCATCGACCAGGTTGGCAGGGCTCTCGATGCTCTCGTGCCGGACCTCGGTGTGCTGCCAGGCTTGGTGCCGGCGGCGGCGGGTCCGGGCCTGCCGTCGCCTGCAGTGCCGTCGCTGCCGGGACGTCGGTCGGGCCCCCAGGGGCGCCTGCGGCCGCTCCAGTACGTCGGTGGCGATGGAGGTGCGGCCGTCGCCGGCCAAGCGCAGCCCGTCAACCCCATGGTGCGTGGTGCCGGTCCGCCTCACAATCATCAGCCGTTCGTGGGGGTCATCGACATCGGACAGGGCAATTGCAACGTGCTGTTCGACCGAGAGGGCAAGGCCAAGGTCTACTACGACTTTGGCTACCGCAAGAATGGTGACCATCCGCCCCGCGGCGCGGCTCAGGTCTGCTTGTGTCACAACCCCTTGATCGTCCTTTCCCATTGGGATGGCGATCATGTGCTGCTGTGTCGCTATAACCCCCGGTCCTATGCGCTGACTTGGATCGCACCTCAACAGCACATGGGAAGTGTCGACACACGCGAGGTCGTGGCGCGTGTGCTCGCCGGCGGCGGCACCTTCCACCTATGGGAGCCGACCGGGGGCGTGATGGCCTTCAATTGGGGCTTCTTGGTCCGCGCGGGTGCGGCGATCGCCGGCCAGCGATGGGAATCGGAGGGCAAGAACAACACCGGACTGGCGATCTACGTGTGCGTGAAGGACAACGCTGGCGCGACGACCTGTGGTCCGTCGGGAGCGCTCACTGCGGTGGCGGGGATGCTCAACCCCGCCGGCAACGCGTTGGCACTCGCCGCGATCGCAGGCCGCATGCGGGATGGCGCCGGGGTGAATGCCCACCCTTCGGCGGCGGCGATCAACACGGATGTGCAGAATGCGGTGGCGCTAGCCACCCAACGCGATGCCGTGCGGGCAACGGTCAACGCTGGCCATGCTGCGGGCCACCGCGGGGTCGTGCTCGCCGTGCTCGGGGGGATCTCGGCCTACTTTCGCGCCTATGGCATCGGGCCCATGCCGGCCGACGCAACGCTCATGCGCGCGGCCGCGGCCGCGGTTCTCGCCGAGCAACGGGCCGCCGGGGACCTCGAGCTCGCAGTCGTCGCGGCCACCGCCGCCATCGATCCCGCAGTGCTTGCAGCGACGATCCCGGACCTGGTGACGGCAACACAGCGAGCGGTAGCCGACATCCGCGCAAATCTCCCGCAGGCCACCGCCACGGGCAACGTAGCTGGACTGGGGCTCGGGGGCCTCAACACCCTGGGGGCGGCCGCCTCGGTCGTCGCTCCGGCCGCTCGCGTGCATGCCGGGCGGGCCGCTGCGCTCGTGCCTCACAACTCGACCCACGCTGCGGCTGGATTCGCGACCAACAACACGCTGGTCGCGATCGACCTCGTCGATGCCGCAGCATTCTACGCACCGCTGACGACCGCAGCGACGCCCGCTCAGGCCGCCACGCGGATCGGCGATCGGATTCCGGGTGATCGAATTCCCGAGTTGCTGCGCGACATCGTCGCGATGGCCGGTGTTGCGCTCGCCGCCCCCGCGCCGGTGGTCCCGGGCATCCAGCCGTCAGCGGCTGCACACCACTGGAACGACCACGAGCGCTTCGTCTTCTCCACGGGCGATGCAATGGTGCAGTTCGTCCCTCCACAAACGCTGGCGGCGCGGCCAGTGGTGGCGGGCATGGTGGCTTGCCATCACGGCTCCAACCAGGCGTCGGGCTTCACGATGGACACGCGCTACTTTCCCTGGGCGGCACGTAGCGCGCGTTCGGGCGCGATGGGCGGCCCTCAGGGTGCACGGCCGGCGAGCCTGGCGGCCGAGGCCGTGGTCGGTGCCGGGGGGGGAGCGCCGGCCCACGTCCAGATCGCGCGATCCGTCGAGGACGAGCTCGCGGCTGGAAGCAGTGCCGCGGTGGCCTCGCTCCTGATCGCGGCCGGACGCCATGGGCACATCGTGTCCCCCGCGAACGCAGATGCGATCGCCACCGCGGCGATCGCCGCCCTCCACGGGACGACGGCGGCAGCCGTCTTGGTCACTGCGGGCGTCGCTCCCACGCTTGCCACTACCGCGCTGGCCAATGCTGCACTGGCCATGATGCATACAGCCGCCGTGATCGCACCTCCGGGTGGTGGGGACATCGCGGCCGCAGCTCAGGCCGCGGTGCAGATGGTGATCCCCGCGGTGGGGAAGGCGGAGCAGAACGATCTCACGCCCAATGAGGGCCACCTACGGCTCTCGCTCACGGCGCTCTTCGCCGCGCTCCCGCTGGCCCCCCAGCCCAATCAACTACGCGCGGCATTCTTCGCCGCGTCGGGCAATGCCGCGGCCGTGCCCGCCCAGCAGGCGTTTGGCATCGCAGCCCACGCCGCGATCGTGGCTCATGCCGCGGCTCAGCTGCCGGCCCCCGCATCTGAGACGCAGGTGGCCGAGCGCAGTGCCGAGATCGGTGCGGCAGCCGCGTTGGCGGCCCGCGCCGCAGGCCTGGCGACCCCGCTGACCAACCTCACCTACGTCGGCACCATCGCCGCACTTGGCGGAGTCGACACGGTCGGCGCGGCGCAGCGGGCCTCCGGTGGTGGTGCGGGTTCCTTGGGCCCGATCGCATACCCCTATGGGGCCAACAATTCCTTCCATCATCCTTCGCCGCGCGCGATCACCAAGTACGAAGCTCATGGCTTCAGCGGACGCCTGAACACCGGAGCCGCGGACAACGATGTGGCGCTGGGCTGGGAGGTCGCGGTCGGTCCCGCCTATGAAGGGCCGCTGCGCGGGGATGCCCTCACCCCTGGTGTCGTCGATCGGACCGCCCGTTGTCCGTGTCCTGGGATCAAGTCCTTCCACTGCTGAGTCGGATCATCACCATGGCGATCGAGCATGTCATCGAGCAGGGCGAGTGCATCGCGACGCTGGCCGAGCGCCACGGGCATCGCATGGCAACCCTGTGGGACCACCCACGCAACGCAGAGCTCAAGGCTCTGCGGGGCAATCCCTACGTCTTGCACATCGGCGACGTGGTGTTCGTGCCGGACATTCGCAAGCGCGTCGAGACCTGCCCGACCGACGCGCGCCATTGTTTTCGCCGCCGCGACGTTCCCGAGAAATTTCGCCTTCAGCTCTTGGACGACGACGAGCCCATCAAGGACACGCCCTACGTGTTCGAGATCGGCAAGGACCGACGGGAGCACCAGACCACGGACCAGGGCTGGGTGGAGGAGTGGATCCCGCCCTCCGCCACCAAGGCCACGCTGACCTTCGTCCCGCCGCCAGGCCCCACCGACCCCAAGGACCTCGTGATCGAGCCGCTCGTCTACGAGATCCTGCTCGGAGCCCTCGCCCCGCCAGACACCGAGAGCGGCGCCCGTGCACGGTTGCTCGCGCTCAGCTACCTCGAAGAGGAAGGCGTGGAGGGCCCGCCGGACAGCGAAGCCCACGACTCGTATCGACTCGCGCTGGCGACGCTCCAGTCCGAGCACGAGCTGGACGTCACCGGCGAGCTGGATCCGCCGACGGTCGAGCTGCTGCGCGAGCTCTACGGCTCTTGACGCGCTCCCGTCCTTCCGATCCCAAGCCTACTAGTGACTCCCGATCTCGTCGTACCATCGGACACGACCATGGCGATGAAGCTGAAGGAAGCACTGAAGAAGCTCGAGGCGCTCGGCACCGACAAGATGCGCGCGCAGAACCGCAAGCACGGGGCCGGCGACAACCAGTACGGGGTCAAGCGCGGCGACGTGCGCAAGGTGGCCAAGGAGATCAAGTCCGACCACGCGCTGGCCCTCGAGCTGTGGGCGACCGGCAACATCGACGCCCAGTTCTTGGCGATCCTGGTGATGAAGCCGAGCGACCTCTCCGCGGACGAGCTCGACGGCATGGTGCGATCGGTGGGCTTCACCGAGGTCGCGGACTGGCTCAGCTCCTACGTCACGAAGAAGCACCCCGAGAAGGAAGCGCTGCGCTGCAAGTGGATGAAGACCAAGGACCCGATGGCAGCCCGCGCCGGGTGGAGCCTGACCGCGGAGCGCGTCGTGAAGCAACCAGACGGGCTCGATCTCGGGGCGCTCCTCGATCGCATCGAGAAGGAGCTGGGGAAGGCCGACCCCACCGTGCAGTGGACGATGAACACCTGCCTCGCGCAGATTGGGATCGAGTCTCCCAAGCACCGCAAGCGCGCGCTCGCGATCGGCGAGAAGCTGGGCGTGCTTCGCGACTACCCCACGTCCAAGGGCTGCACCTCGCCGTTCGCACCGATCTGGATCAACGAGATGGTGAGCCGGAAGGGCTGACCCGCGGCCGCGGGGGAGCGGGATCGCGCAGGGCAGCAACGAGCGCTCCGGCGTGGTCGTGGGATCTGTCCGCTACGTTGGAGTCGCGGGCGGCCCAATCGATTGCGATCGACGCCACCTAGTTGCATCGGATCACACTCTGCCGCTAATTTCGGCCGATCGTTGCATGAGGCGGCCTCAGGCCCGTCCCTGCACGCGCGCCGGATCACTCGGCGTAGAAGGACTGCGATCATGAGATTCACTCAGTGGCTGGCGATGCCGTGCACCGTGTTGTTGTCGTTTGCGTGCGTGGTGGACCAAGAGCAAGACTCGCTCGACCGTGAGCGCTACGGAACGACGGGCGGTGGTCCGGTCGAGACCGGCTCCGCGAGCACGGGGTACGAGGATGGGGGTAGCGACGACTTCACGTCCGACGGCGGGAACGCGCCCGACGTGCCGTGGGAGGCACCGACCGAGCTCGACGCCAGCGAGCACTGCCAGATCGTCGGCAAGCCGCTGGCGGATCTGAGCAACCCGCCGTTCAAGACCCCCAGCGGGCTCTGGGATCAAAATGGCTGGGGCGCGTGCGGCTACATTGCGCTGATCAACGCCAACATCGCGTCGGGGGCCAACGACCAGGGGGGCGCCTTCGAGGCAGCGGTCCGGCAGTGCCTGGCGGGCAAGGGCATCCACGATGCGAATCTCGCCGATGGCCTGACCAAGGAGGAGATGCGCAAGGTCGCCGAGTGCAAGGAGCAGCGGATGGCGTCCTCGGGGTCTCCGGTCGAGATCAAAGAGGTGAAGCTCGTCGGGTGGTTCAGCACCGATCTGAAGCAGCGCTGCGCCGACATGAAGGCCGCGCTGGACGCGGGCGGATCGGCGACCGTCAGTTTCTCGGGCGTCGGTGGCGGTCACGCGATGCAAGTGGTCGACGTCGAGTGCAACGAGCCCGACCAAGGCGACGTGACCGTGACCCTGGCGGATCCCAACTACCCCGACGGCCAGCACCACGAGGTGGTGATCAACTGCGAGGACCGCGTGGAATCGGTCTCGCCCGGCCATTTCTGGCTCGCCCCAGGGGCGCAGATGTTCGGGGCAATGATCGAGACGCCCACGAACTAGGGACACCCCCGAGGCCGTCAGCCGGGCAGCGAGGCGCTCTCCAGCACCTCGTAGCGGGTCGGATCGGTGTGGGCCATGCCACCGTCGAGGAACACGAGGGTGGCCAGGCTCGGGTCGATCGAAGGCGGCAGGCCGCGCGCGTAGCGGACCGCGGTGCCGTCGGTCGTCAGATGTCGCAGCGCGCCGTCCAGTGGGGCGAGCGCGTCCGTCCACTCGGCACCCAGCAGCTCGCGACTCTTCTTGTCGCGCACATGACCGATCGCCTGGACGAGCCCGCGCGGCAGCGTCCGCGGGTCGTACCGCCGCGCCTTCGGTTCGCGACCCGCACGGTGGTACAGCATGCCGTCGCCCTCGCCCGAGGCCGCATCGCCGGGCAGGTGAACGCCCGCGACCACCAGCCGCTCCGGCGGACCCGGCCAGGCATCGACGGCCGCCGCGAGTGCAGCGTCGAGGGCCGAGGCGATCGTGTGCGCGGTTCCCCGCGGATCGATCGCGAGCTGCTCCAGCTGAGGGGTCGTCACCCCCGCGTGGAGGAACAGCAAGCGATCGCTCGCGGCATACGCCAGGCGGAGGCGGCCCTGGCGAAGCAAGTGGGTGACGAGCACGCGCTGCTGGGCGCGAAATCCGGCGAAGTCGCGCGCAGCGAGCTCGGCGGTGGGGAGCGCGGGCCAGCGCGCGAGGAACTCGAGCTCCGCGTCGTGATCGGGCTTGCCACCCGCGTAGACCTCGATCGCCTCGCGCCGCACCGTGGCGAACGTCTCGTCATCGAACGAGGCGAGCTCGCCCACCCGACCGAGATCGTGATTGCCGGCGATCAAGACGACCGAGTCCTCGTCGTGGCTCGCGAGCCAACTGAGCAACGCCAGCCCCTCGTCGGCCGCTCGCCCGGCATCGACCGCACCGCCCCAGTCGAAGTGATCACCGATCGAGATCAGCTGGACGTCGGGCGCAACCCGTCCGTCGTCACCGAGCACGCCGTGCTGATCGAGCACGTCCAGGAACCTGGATAGCGGCGCCTGCGGATCGCCGACCGCGACCCATCGCTTCGTCGGCGAGGGAGGGCGCGAGGAAGGCGGAGGCAGTGCCATCGCACATGCGTGCGCTCGCTCGACCGCACGCTGCGTTCGCGTCATCGCGCCATCGTAACCAATCCCGCGCGGCACGGCACGCGCGGGTTCACATGCGGCCTTGGCGCGGCGCTCGACCTGCTGCGGGCTGCCACCCGCTCGAGCGAGCTAGGCCGAGAGGAACGGGCGCTCACCCGCGATGTTCATGCGATACATCAGCCGCTCGTGCGGGAAGTAGTCCGCGACCGCGAGGTGCTGGGTGCAGCGATTGTCCCAGATCACCAGATCGTGCCTGCTCCACCGGTGTCGATAGATGAACTCGCTCGTGTCGGCCTGTCTGTAGAGGAAGTCGAGCATCATCCGGCTCTCCGCGGGCGACAGCCCCTCGATCTGGGTGATGTACGGGGGCGACAGGTACAGCGCCCTTCTGCCGGTACGCGGATGGGTGCGCACGAGTGGGTGCACGACGGGCTCGAAGTGATCGAAGTGGGTGTTCGCATCGATGCCGCTCTTACGGAGGCTCCGCTGCAGGTTGCCGAACTCCGGGCCGAACGCCTTCTTCACATCATGCACGGCAGAGAGCCCGTCGAGGAGCCTCTTCATCGGCTCCGACAGCGCCTCGTAGCCCAGGTACATGCTCGAGAAGAGGGTATCCCCGCCGATCGCCGGGGTGACCTCCGCGTACAACATGGTGCCCAGCGGTGGTCTTCGCCAGCCGCTGTTGTCGGTATGCCACGTGTTGAGACCCGGTGGCCGCTGCGCGTCATTGTGAAGGACCATGCACTCGGGATGTCCCTCCATCGTCCACGGCTGTAGGTGCGCGTGGATCTCCACCTCGCCAAACCTCCCGGCAAAGCGCTTCATCTGCGCGGTCGTGAGGCGCTGCTCGGGGAAGACGAGCACGCTGTGCTCATGGAATGCGCGCTCGATGGCGGTCCAGGTCTCGTCGTCGAGCTCCTGCGAAATGTCGACGCCAGTCACGCGAGCGCCAAGTGCGGGGCTGACCCGCTCGATAGTGGGTGATCCGATCTTCATCGTGGTCTCCTATTCGGCTGGCTTCTTCGCTGCGATCGCATGTGAAGCGTTCGTGCTTCCGCTCTCCGCGTCGAGCACCGGTGATCGTGACGGCCGCGCTACCCCCAACGTCTGCAAGAACATGTCTGGGCAGATGACCCCGCCGCTGATGATGCAGCAGGGGTTCTGCCAGCCGTACGCGGTGGCTTTGTGCCGTGCCGCGGCGAGCGTTGCTGCTCCCGCGCCCTCGGCGATCATCTTCTCGCCGTGCGCCAGGAACGTGAGCGCCTCGGCGATCTCTTCGGGCGTGACCGTGACCACCCCGCTCAGCATGCCGCTCACGCGGTCGAACTGAGCTGGGATCACGAAGCTCGCTCCGATTCCGTCCACGAACGAGGGCCGATACTCGACCTCGACCGGCTTGCCCGCGCGCATCGAGGCCGTCAGCGGGGCGCCCGTCTCGACCTCCACCGCATACACGCTGACCTCGGGGCGAATACACCGCGTGATGGATGCGATGCTGTACGCCAGATTGCCGCCACCGTAGGGCACGAGCAGCGCATCCAGGTCGGGCAGATCTTCGAGGATCTCCATCGCGATAGTCGCATTGCCGAGGCTCACGAACGGGTCGGACTCGGAGGAGAGGAAGTACCCGGGAGTCTCGGGCGAGCTCCCTCGGACCATCGTCTGCTGCCACTTCGGGTACGGGACCTGCACGAGCCTGGCCGCTGGGTTGAAGCGGGCAATCTGCTCCAGCTTGTAGGACGCGGCCGCCGCGGGAACGATGACGGTGCAAGAGAGACCGAGCAGCGCCGTGGCGTAGGCCAGGCCCTGGGCGAAATTGCCCGAGCTACTGGTCACGACGCCATCCCGCTCGATACGACGCCAGATATCGGGGCGGCTCTTCTGATACCCGAGCAGCGCGGCGAGGGCACCACGCAGCTTGAACGAGCTGGTGATCTGCAGGTTCTCACACTTCAAGACCGCCTTCTGCCCGCCGAGCGCAAGCCCCCCGAAGTCCGACTGCAGCAGAGGTGTTCGCCGGATGTACGGATGGATGAGCCGCTGGATCGCGGCCACATTGTTGACCGTGATGATGGTGCGATTGTCATTGCACGCCACGTGTCTACGTCTTCCTCATTGCCGCTCGGCCGCGAGCGTCAGCACGCGGTAGTGGAAATTTCGTAGGAGCCCCGCTTTCGTGATGAGTCCCACCGACTCGACCTTCTCGGCCGCGCACGTTGCGATTGCACGATGTCCAACTGCCTTGGCATGTGCGATGAGCTGCCCCGTGGCGATGTTCGTGAGCCCACGGCGGCGGTGCTCCGAGTGCGTGAACGAGCCGAACTCGACCAGGCCTCCGGCCACGATCCCGTGCGCTTCGGCCACGATCTGGCCGTCGAGCACGACACAGAAGCCATAGTGATGCTCGAGGTAGCTCTCCCGCGAGCCGAAGATCCCGAGCACCATCGGCCTCCAGAGGATCTTGGGAAACAGCTCCGCGTCGATCCGCGCTACGCGATAGGGCTTGGGGACCTCGAGCGCCGCGCGGCCGGCCTCGGTGGTCGTGGTACTGAACTGAACGCGCTCGGATACCGCGAAGCCGTACGCCGCTGCGCGAGCGTCGATGTCGAGCTCGCGTGGACACACGAGCGTGATCGGCGGTCTCGCCCGCAGGAGGGTCAATGCCTCATCGATGGACTCATGCGTCATCTCTCCACCGATGAAGCAGAAGGGCGAGTCTGTGGTAATGAGACACGAGCGCAGCCGGTCGCCGGTCTGCTCGAGCCAGACTCGTCCGGGGATCTTGCGCTGGAGGACCGCGTGGACGAAGGCGAGGTTGGGGAATGAGGGGGCAAAGAGTGCGGAAATGCGCGGAGAATCGCGCGTTCCTGCCAGAATCAGCCTGTTTGCAATGGTGGCGCGGTCGTGGCTCATCGCTCGGAGTTGGCCTAGGTGATCGTGCTGATGGCCAGTTTCGCGGAATCCGTCATCAAGAATTCGTACCATCGGTAGATTTCCTTCTCTCAGGGGTTCTCTTCGCCGTTCTGCTGGATTGCTGGGCTCTCGCGGTCGTGAAGAGCTGTCCGAGGTCGGGTGTAACAGCAGTGGATTGCGTGCTGTTGATAAGAGAATGCTAATTCATGCTAAGAATAGCTTAACCTGTCCTGAACCTCGTTTGCTGTGAGGTACGAGTATGTTGGGGATTTCCATAGGTCAACACAGTGGCACATGGTCGATCTCGAGCGCGGGTTGCTGGGTTCGGAACTCGCGTATGCAGAGCCTCGATGCACACCTCGCCCATGTGCGGATCTTCGTCTCTCGTAGCAAGCGAACGCTCGCGAGAGATACTCGTGGGCCTCGGGCTCGATGACGACCGTGCGAGTCGCGACCGCCGACACTGCGTGCGGCCCCATCAGCCGCGCCACCATCCGCGCCTTCACAGCGTCCGTGTAGTCCTTCATCACTTTTGGTTCTCTGCCCCGCTCGACCATCGGACTGCAGCTCTTCAAGCTGCCGAGGAAACGCTGCAACTACCCTGACAGAGGGGGGCCAGGCGCGCGAGGTAGTCGACGGACGGGCCCGTGCGCCCACTGAGCACGTCGTGAGATGAGTCCGCCCAACGTTCGCGAGCTTGGACAGGTCCCGTTGGCGCACCGCGCGACGCGCGACACCGAATGCTCGCCAGCGCTGGCCCCTGGCCATGCGCCGAGATACGCTGTCCCCCATGACGTCGGCAGCTCGGGATCTCCTCGAAGAGGCGAAGAAGCTCCCCCACGACGAGCGGCAGGAGCTCGCTCAGGCGCTCCTCGAGACCCTCGAGACCGAGCCGACGTCGCTGTCGCACGAGTGGACGGCCGAGGTGTCCAGCCGCATCGCCCAGCTCGAGCGCGGGGAGGTCAAGGCCGTCCCCTGGACCGAGGTCGAGGCGCGGATCCGTCGGACGCTCGGCCAGGGCTGAG
>JBFIJN010000156.1:0-16991 GCA_041600735.1 Nannocystaceae bacterium | reverse complement strand
CGGCGATCGCGAGGGTCGCCGCTCTTGCGCCAGCGCTCGTAGAGCCCGAGGAGATCATGGGTGGGGGCTCGGGCATCGAGGTCCACGATCTCGGCGATCACCTCGGCCACGCCTTCGAAGGTCTCGGCGAGCTCGCCGAGCACCGCGAGCGCACCGCCCCACTGGCTGCGCGCGGCCACCTCGCGGTAGGCGGCCTCGCCGATGCCTCGCACGTAGCGAACGTCGACCGCGTTGCGGTGCACGCTTCGTGGGGCGACTCCGCTGATGTAGAGCGCGCGATCGCCTACGCCGCGCAGGGCTTGCGCGCGGGCCGAGCCGTCTTGGCCGCGGGCGCGCAAGTAGTCGAGCGCGAGCGGCTCGCTGCTGCGCCCCGCGACATGGGTGCGCCGCGTGAAGCGGGCCAGCAGCGCGACCACGTAGGCCTCGGCCGCGTGGGACAGCGGATGTCCGTGACGCTCCTGGGCGCGCTCGATCTCTTGATAGAAGAAGGACTCGAGGGTTCGGTGCTGGGTCTCCATCGCATCGGTCATGGGCTAGCCTCGTGAGGAAGCGCGTCTCGTGAGCGCGTGCGGAGCCCCGGCAAAATTCACCACGAGGGGTGCCGCGTACGCCGTTCATCAAAGTGTGAGTCGACCCACGGGTGCGTGCACGGCCAAAGATGATTTTTACGGCGCCGTCGGGTTGACCCCAGGGGTGCGAGCTTTAGACTGCGCCCGCCTAGCACTCGGGGGGTCCGAGTGCCAAACGCTGGGATTCTTCTGCAATTTCGCGAGGATCCCCAACCGTTCTTGCAGCCTGCGTGCCCCCGAGCGACGCGGCTGCTCATCCCACCCCCGGCAAAGCACCACACCAGGAGCACCATGAATCTCCGTCCCCTACACGACCGCATCGTCATCCAGCGCGTCCCCGAAGAGGGCAAGACCGCTGGCGGCTTGTTCATCCCCGACTCCGCCAAGGAGAAGCCGGCTCGCGGCAAGGTCATCGCCGTCGGCGAAGGCAAGCGCGATGCCGATGGCAAGCGCATCGCTCTCGACGTCAAGAAGGGCGACGAGGTGCTCTTCGGCAAGTATGCCGGGACCGAGCTGCGGCTCGACGGCACCGAGCACATCGTCCTGCGCGAGGAAGAAGTCCTCGCCGTAATCGTGGGCTGAGCCCGCGCCCAAGAATTTCGTAAGGAGAAGATCAGATGGCAGCCAAGGAAGTACGATTCGACAACGCCGCTCGCTCGGCGATCTTGCGTGGAGTGAACACCCTCGCCGACGCGGTGAAGGTCACCCTCGGGCCCCGGGGTCGCAACGTGGTGATCGAGAAGTCGTGGGGCTCTCCCACCGTCACCAAGGACGGCGTCACCGTCGCCAAGGAGATCGAGCTCGAGGACCGCTTCGAGAACATGGGCGCGCAGATGGTCAAGGAGGTCGCCTCCAAGACCTCCGACATCGCGGGTGACGGCACCACCACCGCCACGGTGCTGGCCCAGGCCCTGTTCCGCGAGGGCATCAAGCTCGTCACCGCGGGCCACGACCCGATGGAGATCAAGCGTGGCGTCGACGCGGCCGTCGAGGCCGTGATCGCCTCGCTCAAGAAGCTCTCCAAGCCCACCAAGGGCGAGGAAGAGATCGCCCAGGTCGGCACCATCAGCGCCAACGGCGACGAGGAGATCGGCCGCTTGATCGCCGAGGCGATGGGCAAGGTCGGCAAGGAAGGCGTGATCACGGTCGAGGAGAACAAGGCCAACACCACCGAGCTCGACGTGGTGGAGGGCATGCAGTTCGACCGCGGCTACCTCTCGCCCTACTTCGTGACCGACCAAGAGCGCATGGTGGTGTCGCTCAACGACACCTACATCCTTCTGCACGAGAAGAAGATCTCGAACATGAAGGACCTGCTGCCCGTGCTCGAGCAGGTGGCCAAGCAGGGCCGCTCGCTGCTCATCGTGGCCGAGGACGTCGACGGCGAGGCGCTGGCCACCTTGGTGGTCAACAAGCTGCGCGGCACCCTTCAGGTCGCGGCCGTCAAGGCTCCCGGCTTCGGTGATCGGCGCAAGGAGATGCTCAAGGATCTCGCCGTCCTCACCGGTGGCAAGGCCATGACCGAGGATCTCGGCGAGAAGCTCGAGAACGTCACCCTCAAGGATCTCGGCACCGCCAAGCAGATCACGGTCGACAAGGACAACACCACCATCGTCGATGGCGGCGGCAAGAAGGCCGAGATCGGCGGTCGGGTCAAGCAGATCCGCGCGCAGATCGAGGAGACCACCAGCGACTACGATCGCGAGAAGCTCCAGGAGCGCCTCGCGAAGCTCGTCGGCGGCGTGGCGGTGATCAAGGTCGGCGCCGCCTCCGAGGTCGAGATGAAGGAGAAGAAGGCCCGCGTCGAGGATGCCCTGCACGCGACCCGTGCGGCCGTCGAGGAGGGCATCGTGCCCGGCGGCGGTGTGGCCCTCATCCGCGGCCAGAAGGCGCTCGAGAAGATCGAGCTCGCGTCCGAGGAGCAGCGCTTCGGCGTGGCGCTCGTGCGGCGCGCGATCGAGGAGCCGCTGCGCCAGATCGTGGCCAACGCGGGCGGCGAGCCCAGCGTGGTCGTCAACGAGGTGCGCAACGCCAAGGCCACCTTCGGCTACAACGCGCGCACCGGCAAGTACGTCGACATGATCGCCGACGGCGTCATCGACCCCACCAAGGTCGTGCGCACCGCCCTCGAGAACGCGGCCAGCGTGGCCGGCATGATGCTCACCACCGAGGCGATGATCGCCGAGGCCCCGAAGAAGGAAGCCCCGGCGCCCGGCCCCGGCGGCGGTGGCGGCGGCATGGGCATGGACATGTAGTCGACCCGGCTGGGGCCAAGCCCCTGGTCGTCGCACTTGGAGGGCGCTCGCTGTTGGCGGGTGCCCTCCTTTCTTTCGAAGGCAGCGGCGAGTACCCTGGTTCGCAGCCGATGCACGAGCGGGTGGCAGAGCGTTGTGCGTGGTGGGTGGGGCTCGGTGGCGCGCTCGCGCTCGCGGGGTGCAGTCTCGAGTCGGCGCTCGGCGTGGATGACGACGGCGGCACCAGTGCGGCGACGACCCAGGCGATGACGGCGGGCTCCGGCGCGGGCCCCGGCGGACCGGGCTCGGGGGCCGACGAGGCGAGCTCGACCACGGGCGACACGGATTCCGGGCTCCCGCCCTCGTCGTGTGGCGGCCGCGGCGTGCGGGTCGCCACGTTCAACGTGGAGACCGTGGGCGCCGAGGGCTCCGCGAGCTTCGAGGCGCTCGCGGCGGTGATCGGCCGCATCGATGCCGACGTCGTGTGCATGCAAGAGGTCCAGTTCTACGAGACCCAGAGCCTGTTCGCGCTGGCCGCCCAGACCGGCTACGGCGACGTGATCCAGGCCCAGGAGTCGCCCGCGATCGGAGGCGATCACACCAATGCGTGCATCAGCCGCCCCGGGCTGCGCTTGGTGGGCTCGTACAGCGGCTGGGATCTGTCGAGCGATCCGCAGGCCAACGACGTAGGGCGCGACATCCTGGTGGTGCAGGTCGATCTGGCCGAGGGCGAGGCCGAGGCGTGTCGGCTGGGCGTGGTGGTGCTGCACCTCAAGTCGGGGCAGTCCTCGCTCGACTGGTACCGGCGCCAGGTCGAGGCCGAGCGCGTGAGCCAGGCCGTGGGGCTCTATCGCGCCGCCTACCCGGGCGACGCGATGCTGATCCTCGGCGACTTCAACGAGAACCTCGGCGACCCCGCGCTCGGCTCGGTGTTCCGCGAGGTGCCCGCGGGCCTGCCCCCGTCCTACACGACCGGGAGCGACATCGCGCTCCCGCTCACCTACCAGCCGTTCGTCACGTTTCAGGGGCTGGGCTTCTCGATTGCGCCCGCCACCCAGGAGGACTCGGATCGCGATGCCACCTGGAATGACTCGGTGCGGCTCGACTACGTGCTCCAGGCGGGGGCGCCGGTCCAGGCCACCGAGGTCTATAGCTCCTGCCGCGACAACGGGGTGGACGACGCCCCGGCCGGCCACTGGGTGCCCAAGGCGGGCGACCCGCTGGGGTGCGGGGTGTCGGAGGACGCCTCGGACCACTTCCCGGTGGTCGTCGACCTCGTGATTCCGTAGCGGGCCGCTACGCGGGCGACGAGGGGCGCGCTACGCTTGCCGCCGCATGAGAGCGCTCGTGACCGGAAGCAACGGGACGGTGGGTAGCGTGCTGTGCCACAAGCTGGCGCGGGCGGGCTGGGGACTGGTGCGCTGGGATCGCAGCGAGGTCTCCACCGATCACTACGAGTCGATGGAGGCGTTCGTGCGGCGCGAGCGACCCGATGTGTTGTTCCATCTCGCGGCGGCCTCGCAGCCCTCGCAATCCGAGCTGGTCAGCGAGGAGTCGTGGCGCGTGAACTACGAGTGGACCAGCGAGCTGGCCTGGATCGCGCGCGCGCTGGGCATCGGCTTCGTGTTCGCGAGCACCGTGATGGTGTTCACCGATGCGCTGGCCGGTCCCTACACGATCGCGAGCCGCCCCAATGCGACCGAGGGCTACGGCATGGAGAAGCGGCGCGCCGAAGAGCGGGTGTTCGAGCAGAACCCGAGCGCCAGGGTCGCGCGGCTGGGCTGGCAGATCGGCAGCGATCTCCGCGGCAACCAGATGGCCTCGTGGCTCGCGCAGCGCGCCAAGGTGCGGGCGAGCGCGCGCTGGATCCCCGCGTGCTCGTTCCTCGACGACACCGCCGATGCACTGCTGCGCATCGCGAGCTCGCGCCCGGGGCTCTACCACGTGGACAGCAACGAGGGCTGGAGCTTCTTCGATCTCGCGTGTGCGCTGCGCGAGCGCCACGCGGCCAAGTGGAACATCGAGCCAACGTGGGCGTGGCCGCACGATCAGCGGCTGCTCGATGGGCGCGTGCCGATGCCGAAGCTGGTCGATCGCCTGCCCGAGCTGCGGCGGGGTTGAGCTGCGGCCTCGAGCTCGGTCGCCTCAGCGACCCTTGCGGGGGCGGGGCAGCGCCAGTCGATCGAGGCGGGTGGTCAGCGTGCGGCGAGCGATGCCCAGCACTCGCGCGGCGCGGGTCTGATTGCCGCCGCAGGCCTCGAGCGCGTCGATGATCCGCTGGCGCTCTTCGAGGTCGGCGCTCGAGAGCCCGGTGATCACCGGTTCGTCGGGGGGAGGGGGCTCCGGCGCCGACGGGGCCTCGCCGCGCGTGGCGGGCTGGTAGCGCTCTTCTTGCAGGTGCTCGGGCCCGATCACCCCCGTCGACGCCAGGATCACGGCTCGACTCACCGCGTTGCGGAGCTCGCGAATGTTGCCGGGCCACGCGTACTCCTCCATCCAGCGCGCGGCCTCGGGGGAGACCACCGGCGGATCGGGAAGGCCTGCGTCGCGGGCCGACTCCTCGATGAAGCGCCGCGTGAGCTCGGGAATCTCCGTCACGCGCTCGCGCAGCGGCGGGATCACCAGCGAGATCCCGTTGAGCCGGTAGTAGAGGTCCTCGCGGAAGCGGCCGGTGCGGACGTCGTCCTCGAGGTTCTGGTTGGTCGCGGCCACGAAGCGAACGTCGACCTCGCGGGTTCGTAGGCCGCCGACCCGCATCACCTCGCGCGTCTCGAGCACCCGCAGCAGCTTGGCCTGGGTGGAGAGCGGCATCTCGCCCGCTTCGTCGAAGAACAGCGTGCCCCCGTGCGCGCTCTCGATGAGGCCCAGCTTGGTCTGGGTGGCGCCGGTGAAGGCCCCCTTCTCGTGGCCGAACAGCTCGCTCTCGAACAGTGCATCGCTCACGGCCGCGCAGTTGATGCCGACGAACGGGCCGTCGACGCGGGGCGAGAGCCGGTGGATCGCGCGCGCCATCACCTCCTTGCCTACGCCGGTCTCGCCGAGCAGGAGCACGTTGATCTGGCTGCGGGCGATGCGTTGGGCCAGCGCGTGGACCCGGGCCATCGCGTCGTCGCGCGCGGGCGGCTCGCGCTCGGCCAGCGCGTAGGTGGGCTGGACGATCACCACCGTGGCACCCATCTCGATCGTGTCGCCGACGGTGATGGGCACGTCGACGTTGGCCTCGATGCGCTCGCCGCGAACGCTGGTGCCGTTGGAGCTGCCGCGATCGCGGACGAACAGCCCCTCGCCCATGCGCAGCACCGCGTGGACCCGCGAGAGCAGCGGGTCGGAGATCTGCACGTCGGCGGCATCGGAGCGGCCGATGCTCACTTCGCCGGTCGCCGGCAGCCGCAGGGTGCGGTGCTCGTGCTCGCCGATGATGAGCAGGCGGTGGCGCCCGTGATCCAGCCGCGGGAGGTTGGCCGGGCGCAGCGTGGTGCGGTGGATGGAATTGGACGAGGCCACGGCGGTCGAGCGCAGGGGTTCGCACTATACCAATCGCGGCTCCGAGCGGAAGCCCGAGTCCTGTGATTCCAATGAGTTGAAGCCGCGGGGAGGGCGTGGGTGCGCGCAGATCGAGAGTGCTCACGCGGGGCAGCCCCCGCGCGAGGCCGTGGTGCGGCAGACTGCCGCCACGAATGGCAAATCCGGAGCGAAGCCTCGTGGGGGACCTGCTGTGGGCGCCGTGGTCGTTGGTGAGCTGGGTGTTCACGATGACCTGGATGGGCATCATCGCGGCGTCGATGCTCCCGCTCACGCTGGTGATGCGGTTCGAGCACTTTCAGATGAAGGGCTTCCAGCAGGCCGTGGCGTGGCCGCTGTGGGTGCTGCTGTCGCCGCTGAAGGTCACCTACGACAAGCGCTTCGATCGCAAGCGCGTCTCGGTGTTCCTCCAGAATCACGTGACCGTGCTCGACGCCAACATCGGCTGCGGGACGGTGCCGGTGCCGATGTGCGGGCTCGAGAACGCGGCGCACCTCAACGTGCCCGGCTACGGCTGGTTGCTGAAGATGAGCAACGCGATCCCGGTCCCCAAGGGCGAGGGGCGACTGCCGGCGATCGTCGCGGCGTTTCGCGAGCGAGCCTCGCGGGGGATCTCGGTGCTCGCGTTCCCCGAGGCGCACCGCACCCTCGATGGCAAGCTGCGCCCGTTCAAGTCGGGGGTGTTTCGCGCGGCTCGTGACGCGGGCCTGCCGATCGTGCCCATCGCCACGCGCGGCGCCCACCGCATGCTGCCCAAGGGGGCGTTCTCGATCCGGCCCTCGCTCATCGAGGTCTACGTGGCTCCGCAGATCGAGACCGCGGGCCTGACCGACGAGGAGCTGCCCGAGGTGATGGAGCGGGTGCGCGAGGTGATGCTGGCCTGGATCGAGCGAAAAGAGATGCTGGGCGAGCGCTGCCTCGAGCCCTTCGGCGAGCCCCGCGACGAGACCGGCGACGAGGCCGACGGTCGCTTGGCTCCGTGCGCTGGGGCGGTGCTCGAGCCGGTCGGCTAGGGTGGCGGCGAGGAGGTCTGCGCGATGAGTGTGGTCGGGCTCGGGCTCGCGCTCCAGCTGCTCGCGCCCGCCCCGTGCACCGACTCGGTCGCGGGCCGAGTGGTCGACGAGATCACGGGCCAGCCCGTGCCCGCGGCGCTGGTGCGCTTGGGCTCGCAGAGCGTGGAGACCGACGCGACCGGTCACTTCGAGCTGCCCGGCGTGTGTCCGGGGGACCACGGGCTCACGGTCGAGCGGCCCGACTACCAGACCGTGCGTCGCGAGGTGAGCGTGGATGGCGACACCGAGGTGGACGTGCACGCGCTGCCGCGGGAGCTCGAGCACGAGGATCACGTGCTGGTGAAGGTGGCGGCCGCGCGCGCCACCGAGACGCGCGCGAGCGAGACCCTCGAGGGCGAGGCGCTGGCGCGGACCCGCGGCAAGGGCTTTGCCGAGGCGCTGCGCGGAGTCGCCGGGGTCACCGTGCTGCGCTCCTCGGCGGGGGGCCTGGGCAAGCCGGTGATCCGCGGGCAGTACGGGCGGCGCAACCTGCTGCTCAACGACGGCGTGCGCCACCAGGGCCAGGAGTGGGGCATCGACCATGCGCCCGAGATCGATCCGTTCTCCGCCGGTAGCATCACCGTGCTCAAGGGCGCGGGCTCGATCCGCTACGGGCCCGATGCGGTGGGCGGGGTGGTGCTGGTCGAGCCGCCGCCGCTGCGCCGCAGCGCGGGCGTCTCCGGTCAGGCGCACCTGGTGGGGGTGAGCAACGGGCGGCAGGGCATCACCGCGCTGCGCCTCGATGGCGCGCACGCCAAGCTGCCCGGGTTCGCCTGGCGCGTCGAGGGCAACGTCGCGCGCGCCGCCGCCCTGGTCGCGCCCGACTATCCGCTCGACAACACGGGATCGCTGGGCTGGAACGCGGGCGCGACCACGGGCTACTTCGGCAAGGGCTTCGATGTGCGGCTCTCGTATCGCCGCTTCTTTCAGAAGGCGGGCTTGTGCACGTGCCTGCGCAACGAGTCGCCCGAGGCGTTCGCGCAGAGCTTTGCCCTGGGCGCGCCGGTGGGCGCGGATCTCTACACCTCGGAGTACCGCATCGAGCGCGCGTTCCAGCGCGTGACCCATGATCTGGCGAGCGCGCGCGGGCGCGTGGCCGTGGGCACCGCCGGGGAGCTCACGGCCACCTACGCGTTTCAGGACAATCATCGCGACGAGTTCGCGGTCGTGCGCCAGGGCGTGAGCGGCCCGCAGATCGAGCTCGATCTGCGCACGCACTCGGGCGACCTCGCGTTCGAGCACGCCCCGGTACCGCTCGCCGAGGGGCTGTGGCTCGAGGGCACCGCGGGCACCACCGTGGCCCACCAAGTCAATGCATTCGAGGGCAACCAGACGCTGATCCCCGACTATGCGCAGTGGTGGGGGGGCGTGTTCGTGCTCGAGCGCGTGGCGACGGAGCACTTCGAGATGCAGTGGGGCGTGCGCTACGACGGCTTGACGCGCACGTCCACCTTGAGCGAGCGCGACTACCTGGGCCAGACGGGGACCGGGCGCCTCGAGGCCGACGATTGCGAGCGCACCGCCGATGGCGGCGGGCGCTGCCGCTTCCCCTTCAACGCGGGATCGGGCTCCTACGGGGTGTTGGTGCGCGCCCTACGAGGTCTCGACGTTCGCTTGGATCTGACCTCGGCCGCGCGCATGCCCAACGTGGACGAGCAATTCCTCAACGGCGTCGCGCCCTCGTTCCCGGTGCTGGGGCTGGGCGGCTCGTCGCTGGGGGTCGAGCGCACGTGGGGCGCCTCGCTCACCCTCGATCAGTCGCACCGCTGGCTGGCCACCGAGACCTCGGGCTTCGTCAACTACATCGACGACTACATCTACTTTGCGCCGGAGCCGAGCGATGGGCCGCTGGGGCTCAACGAGACCGTGCGCGGCACGTACCCCGTGTTCTCGTTCCGGCCGCTGGATGCGGTGTTCTACGGGTTCGAGCATGCGTTCGAGATCTCGCCGCGGGGCCCCAAGGGCGGACGGCCAGTGTCGATCGATGGGCAGATCGGACTCGTGCGGGCGCGCGACGTGACCCACCGCGGCTTCTTGGTGTTCGTGCCGCCGGGGCGCTACCGGCTCGGGCTGACCTATCGCTGGCCCGAGGTGTGGAAGCTTCGCAACGGCTACGTGTCGGCGGGGGGCACGTTCGTCGATCGCCAGCGCCGCTTCGAGCTCGAGGCCGACTTTGCCGCGCCTCCGCCCGCCTACTTCGTGCTCGGGGCCGCGGCCGGGGTCGAGCTGCCGCTCGGCGACCAGGTGCTCGCGCTGGGGCTGGAGGGCGGTAACCTCACCAACGCCCGCTACCGCGAGTACACCAGCCTGCTGCGCTACTTCGCCGACGAGCCCGGCTGGGAGCTGCGGCTGCGCTTGTCGCTCGACTTCGCGATGCGGGGCCCGGCGCGCGCGGGGCGACGCTCCGTTGCGGCGCGGGCCCGCCCTTGGTTGTAATCGGCCCAAGCCTGTGGAGAAATGCGCTCCACTCATGACGTACCTGGCTCCGCGCTTCGCTGCATCCCTACGCTGTCTCTCGCTCGGCCTCGCCGGCGTGCTCGCGATCGCGTGCACGACCGACGATGGGAGCGATGGCGGTGACGAGTCGGAGGTGATCACCACCGTGCGGCTCACGTTCACTCCGCCGGGCGGGGGCGCGGCCGTCACGGCGGCCTTCACCGATCCCGACGGCGATGGCGGCGTGTCGGGCTCGTCCGATCCGATCGCGCTGGTGCTGGGCACCACCTACGATCTCGACCTCGAATTCCTCGACGAGCTGCAAGACCCGCCAGAGGACATCACCGCCGAGATCGAGCGCGAGGCCGAGGCGCACCAGGTGTTCATCACCGGTAGCGCGGTCGAGGGCCCGGCGACGACGAGCGATCCGACCGCACCGGTGCTGCAATCCTACGCCGATCTCGAGAGCAACTACGGCGCCAACGAGGTCGGCGACGACCTCCCCGTGGGGCTGGCCAACACGATCACCGCACGCACGGCCGGCACGGGGAGGCTCACGATCACGCTGCGACACATGCCCGAGCTCAACGGCCAGCCGCAGAAGACGGCCGGGCTCGCGCAGATGCTCGCGTCCGGCGCGTCGCTGCCGGGGCAGGTCGACGCGGCGGTGGACTTCGAGCTCACCGTGCAGTAGCGGGCCTAGCCCTGGGGCGGGTTGTAGACGAGGCCGAGACCCGCCCCGGTCATGTCGGAGTAGCTGTACGGCTGCACGAGCCCGCTCGTGATCGTCGTCGCGTAGGTCTCGGGGTTCATCTTGAACGCCAGGTTGGCGCCCTGATCGGGGATCCACACGAAGCCATCGACGTCGATGCTCACGCCCACGGGGGTGATGCAGCCGGGCAGCGGAATCTGAGCGTTGACGATGGTCCGCGAGGCCACGTCGAACTGGGCCACGCCGCAGTTTCCGTTGACCGCGGCCCACAGCTGGCCGTTGCGATCGATCTGCAGGCCACGCAAGGTGTTGCCCCCCACGGGGAACACCTCGAAGGTCTCCGTGTCGGGATCGAAGTGCAGCAGGTCGCCGTTCCAGCCCGCCGTCCAGGGGTGGCCATTGGCGTCGACGGTCATGCCGTACGGATCGGCGCCCACCGGCGTGGCCCACTGCTGCACGTCGAGCGTGACCGCGTCGATGCGCACCAGGTTGCCGAACAAGCCCGTGACCCAGAAATTGCCCGCCGCATCGACGGCCCCGCCGTAGGGGCCGTAGTTGGTGCCGTTGGGATCCCAGCCGCTGGGCGCGATGACCTCGTCGAGGATCGCCCCGCCGCTGCCGGCGAGGCGATAGAAGTGACCTTGGTCGGCGGCGATGTCGTAGTAGCCCACCCACACGCGAAAGCCCTCGGGTGAGCACGGGTTGTTGGTGGGGCCGGCGTCCCACGCGGTGGGGCGCGGGCCCTGTTTGTTGCTGCCGCCGTTGGGCAGCGGCAGGTGCCACAGCACGCACTCGTCGGAGCCGAACGGACGCACGTCGCCGGCACCGGTCGAGGTGTCGATCACACCGTTGCCGTTGATGTCGATGCACTGGGCGTCGCGCGCGGCGATCTTGGTGATGCCGCCCGCGCGGTTGGTTACCGCCACGTCGCCGGCGAGGTTCACCGAGGTGCGCGAGGGATCGTCGCTCCCGTTGCTCGGGCCGCTGTAGTAGCGGCCTAGCTCCATGCCGGTCTTGGTGTCGATCTTGGACACCGTGCCGGCGGGTGAATTGGCGATCCAGATCAGGCTGAACTCCACATCACCCATGCCCCCGCCGCCGCCACCGGGACAGTCGCCGCCGTTGCCCGGGCCGCCATCGGGACCGTTGCCCACGTCGAAGCGCTCGCCGGTGTCGCCGTCGGCCCCCTCGGTGAGCGGGCCGATCGAGAGCGACCCGATGCTGGTCTCGCCCCCACCGGCGCTCTCGCGCCCGCCATCCTCACCGCAGCCCGAGGCCAGCGCGAGGCCGCCCGCGAAGACCCATCGTGTTGCGCTCGTCGACCCCAACCGCATGAGCTCAGGATAGGCGATCCAGCGCCGATGCACGAGCACTGCAGCGCGCTCGCATACCCGCTGAAGGGTCGGTAAGGGAGATCAACCGATGGGTGAGGTGGATGGCATGCCGCGATCGGGTAGCACGAAGATCCGCCGCGCCAGCGGATCGGCCAGCGTGGTCTCGCGGTAGTAGCGAAGCGGCAAGCCACGGGCGTCGAGCAGGTCGGGATTGGCGGCTACGAACGCAGCGAAGCTCGAGGCTGGCGCGCGAGCCAAGCGCTCTTGCACGACCAGCAGCCACAGGGCGGTGAGCGTGACATGCAGCGTCTGCGGCTGACCGTGCGCGGCGGCCAGGGTGCGCAGCGCGTGCTCGATGTGGGGCAGCACGGTGCTCGCGTCGTGCAGCTGGAGCGCCTCGTAGGCGAGCCACAGGTGCGCACGATGAGACGTGCCCATCGCACCCGCGGCGAAGCGCGCCCAGGGAGTGTCCTCGACGACCGAATGATGTGTGGTGGTCATGGCCTTGGTTACTCCGTGAGGCGATGGGCATGGCTCGCGTCGAGGTCGAGCTCGTACACGCGCTTGAGGTCGGCGATCTTGGCCAGGGAGTCGGCGTTGAACGGCGCCTTGCCTTCGAAGGCATGGAGCACGATGCCCTCGAGCAGATCGCCGAGGCTGAGGTCGTGGATCTCGGCGAGCGCCTTGAGCACCTTGAGCATGCGCTTCTCGAGCCGCACGCCCGTCTGCACGCGCTCGACCGTGATGGGGGAGGTCCGATGTCCGGTCATTCGAGCGGATGTTACCACGGTACCTAAGTAGCGACACCTGAATTTAATTCCTTACAATTCATGGCAATCCATGCCATTGATGTTGGTAATGTTTGAATACGTGCGACCGAGTGGGGGGGCGTGGATCACGGCGCTCATGGGATTGCTCGTCGCTTGCGGGCCCGCGGTGACCCTGGAGAGCGAGTCGAGCTCGGACTCGAGCGAGGGCGATCCGACCTCGAGCTCGACCAGCGGAGGCGGGCCCACGACGATCACGACGGTGATGACCAGCGTGGGCGAGGTGACGACGGTCGGGCCCGCCGACAGCAGCGGGAGCGACACGGGCCCCGAGTTCCCCGAGCAGTGCTCGATCCTCGCGCAGGACTGTCCGCGCGGCTACAAGTGCATGCCCTACGCGAACGATGGCGGGGGCTCGTGGAACGACACCCGCTGCTCGCCGATCGCGGACGACCCAAGCGCGGTGGGCGAGCCCTGCACGGTGGTCGACAACGGCCTGAGCGGCGAGGACGATTGCGATGGCACGTCGATGTGCTGGGACGTGGACCCCAAGACCCACGAGGGCACCTGCGCGCCGTTCTGCATCGGCGACGAGGCCAATCCCACGTGTCCCGATCCTTGCGATTTTTGCACGATCTCCGGCGACGGCGGGCTCTTGATCTGCCTCGGCTCGTGCGATCCGCTGCTCCAAGACTGCCCGCGCGGTCAGGCCTGCTACGGGGTCAACGACACCTTCGTGTGCGTGCCCGATGTCTCGCCCGACGACACTGGCGTCGGCAGCCCTTGCGAGTACATCAACATGTGTCCTCCCGGCCTCGCGTGTGTGGCAGCCGGCCTGGTGCCCGGCTGCTCGGACATGGCGATCGGCTGCTGCACGCCCTTCTGCCCGATCGGCGGGGCCGACCAGTGTCCGGGGCTGGTGCCGGGGAGCATGTGCACGCCTTGGTTCGAAGAAGGCCAAGGGCCGGCCGAGGAGTGCCTGGCGGCAGAGGTGGGGGTATGCCTCGAGTAGCGCGGGGCTCTGCGAGCGGCTTTGATATACAAGGAGAGTGGTAGGAAGCAGCTCGCCCGCGGTCCTGGTCTCTCTGCTCGAGCACGAGGCCGTGCCGCTCGAGATCCTGCGTCAGCGCTACGGTGCGATCCTCGAGCTCGTCGAGACGCTGCTCGGGGTCGTGCCCCAGTGCGACCCCTACCTCGAGATCTGGCCGCCGGCGTTTCGCTCCTACAACGTGATGGTGCCGAGCCTCCTCAACCTGCCGCTCGTCCTGTGGGGGCTCGGCGCACGACGCTCGACGGTGGGGCTCGCGATGTACGTTGCCAGCCGCAACGCGGAGTGTGCCTACTGCTCGGCGCACACGTGCAGCTTTGCGCTGCGACGTGGTGCGACGGTCGAGCAGGTGGCGGCGGCGCTCGCTGGCGAGGGGCTCTCGGAGGCCGACCGCGCCGCGGTGGCGGTGGCCCGCGCGCTCTCGCTCGTGCCCGCCACGATCGGCGACGCCGAGCGCAACGAGCTTCGCCGCCACTTCTCGACCGCCGACGAGGCATGGATCGTCCTGTCGGTGGCAATGATGGGCTGGCTCAACAAGACCATGGATGCCCTCGGGGTGCCGCTCGAGGATCCGATCGTGGCCGAGGTGAGCACGCTGATCTCCGGCACGGGGTGGAAGCCGGGCCCGCACATGCCCGACCGCCTCCCGCCCCCAGCACCGCCTCCGCCGCCGGACTCGCTCGGCAAGCGACTGAGCGTGATCCGGCACGCGCCCAAGGCGATTGGCCTCGACAAGCAGTGGACCAAGGGCGTGCCCAATCGCTGGCCTGCCGTGGGCGAGCTCCTGCGCGAGAAGACCGGGCACGACTTCCCCGTTCTCGGCCGGATCCCCCATCGCGGCCCCGTGCGCGCGATGGCGACGATGATCCGCGACAACCTCTGCGAGACGATCGTGGGACGGGAGGAGAAGCTGAGCGCGGGCCTCGTCTACGCCGAGGTCGTGCAGAACCCCTCGCTCGCCGCGCAGCTGCGTGCGATGGGGGCGGTGGAGGTCGAAGACTCCCCCGTGCAGATCCTCGCCCGCGCGGTCTCACCGAGCCCGGCCGCCGTGGACGAGCAGGTGATCGAGTCCTGCCGCAGTCTCTCGCCGGCCGCAATCGTCGAGGTCGTCACGTTCGTGGCGCTGCTGCAGATGCTCCACCGACTCGAGAGTTACTACCCGGGGTGATCCGGTGATCCTCCCCGGCTAGAGCCCCAGCTGGCGCGAGGCCAGGTCCTTCATGATCTCCTCGGCGCCGCCGCCGATCGAGAGCACCTTGGTCTCCCGGTAGATCCGCTCCACCTTCGCGCCGTGGATGTAGCCGGCCCCGCCGAGGATCTGCACCGCCTCCTTGGCGCAGTGCTCGAGGCACTGGGTGGCCTGGTTCTTGAGCATGCAGACGTCGGCGATGGGCCACTGCCCCTGCTGCACGCGCCACGCGATCGCCTCGAGGTAGGCTCGCGTGGCGCCGATGTCTTGGGCCATGTCGACGAGCTTGTGGCGGATGACCTGGCGGGTGATGAGCGGGCGCCCGAAGGTCTCGCGCACGCGGGCGTAGGCCACGGCCTCGTCGTAGCAGACCTGGGCGAACCCACAGGCCATGGCCGCGAGGCCCAGCCGCTCGGGGTTGAAATTGCCCATGATGCCGGCAAAGCCCTGGTTCTCCACGCCCACGAGGTTGCCGATCGGTACGCGGCAATCTTCGAAGTAGAGCGTGGCCGTGTCGGAGCACCACCAGCCCATCTTCTCGAGCGGGGTGCGATCGAGGCCCGGAGCATCGCCCGGGATCACGATGAGCGAGATCCCACCCATGCCCGCGCCGCCGGTGCGCACGGCCGTGGTGATGTAGTCGGCCTGCATGCCCGAGGTGATGAAGGTCTTGCTGCCGTTGATCACCCAGTGATCGCCGTCGCGGCGCGCGGTGGTGCGCAGGTTGGCCACGTCGGAGCCTCCGCTCGGCTCGCTGATGGCGAGCGCCGCGATCTTCTCGCCGCGCAGCACCGGGGGCAGCACCTCCGCCTTGAGCGCGGGCGAGCCCAGGCTCGCCACCGGAGGCATGCCGATGCCGAGGCTGGTGAGCCCGGCGACCAGCCCCCCCGAGCCCGCGCGGCACAGCTCTTCGGTGATCACGATGCGCGCGAACTGATCGCACGGCGTGCCGCCGTACTCCTCGGGAAAGCCGAAGCCGAGCAGGCCGAGCTCACCCGCCTCGAGGTAGAGCGAGCGGGGGAGCGCGCGCTCGCGCTCCCAGGTGTCGATGTGCGGAACGACCGCGCGCTCGACGAAGCGACGCACGGTGTCGCGGATCGCGTCGTGCTCCTCGGTGTAGTAGGGGCTCTGCGGGCGTGGCACGGGGGCGATGGTAGCAGCGCGCCCGGCTGCGGCGCTGGGGCATGAGCGCGCGCTCGGGATCGCGTAGGCTCGTCTCGATGTGCGGACGAGGCGTGCGCCCCGACGGCGTGGAGCTGGCCGAGACGATCGCGGCCGACCTGGTGGACGCCGAGGTCCGCGAGCTCTCGGCCCGCCACAACCTCGCGCCGACCGATCCCTTGGTGGTGCTCCAGCGCGACCACGCCGGCCGGCATCTCCTGGTTGCGCGGTGGGGCGTCCCGCGACGCGGGGGCGGCATCGCGATCAACGCCCGCGACGATCGACTTCGCGGCCCGATGTGGCGCACGATGCTGGCGCGCAGCCGCGTGGTCGTGCCCCTGCACGGCTTCTACGAGTGGCAGGGTCCGCAGCGCCAGCCCTGGTACTTCGATCGCGGCGACGGCCAGCTTCTACTCCTCGCCGGCCTCGCGCTCGCCGGAATGGAGGGCCAGCACGCGGCGATCGTGACCACCGAGCCGTCGACCGACATGGCGGGGATCCACGATCGCATGCCGGCGGTGCTCGAGCCCGACATGGTCGAGCCGTGGCTGCACGGCGGGGACACGGAGATGTTGCTCGCGTTGCTCGGCCCCGCGCCCGCGGGGACGCTGCGGCGGCGTACGGTGAGCAAGCGGGTCAACGACGTGCGCAACGACGGGCCCGAGCTACTCGAGCCGGCGGCCCCGATCGCCACGCAAGGCGAGCTGTTCTAGAGCGGCCCACGCGAGTTGCCCGGCCTTGCCTGGGCAACCCGCCCAGCGCGGCGCCGGATCGGCGATCGATCGCCCAACATCCCACGGGTTTCTCGCTGGCACGTGCATTGCTCAACATCCGTCGTGATGACCAGCGCGACACGACCGTCTCGGACTCCTGCGGCCATTGGGGTGCTGCTCACTACGCTCTGCGCTCTCGGAGCCGCTTGCGATGCACCCCCGCAGGCTCGACCTGGCTCGCCGCTGGTGTTCGG
>JBFIJN010000155.1:0-17025 GCA_041600735.1 Nannocystaceae bacterium | reverse complement strand
GATTTCCGCGAGGCCAATGCCGCGTGGCGGGACAAGCGGCCCCCCCGCTGGAAGTGAGTCGACGATGTTGCAGGCCCCGCGAGTCCTCGATCGCCAGCTCGGCGTCATCGGAGGTGATCATGAAGAGTGGACCGCGCTCGAGGGGCGCCTCGAGGCGTTCGTCGCCGCACAGGCGGCCGAGCCGGTGGACGAGTCCGACGAGCACGCGGCCACGCGCGAGTACGTGAAGCGCCTGGCCGCAGCCGGGCTCTTGCGCATGATGGTGCCGGGCGAGCACGGCGGGGCGTACGAGCGCCCGCTGGCCACCGCGATCTGTCTGGCGCGCCAGTGGCTCTCGCGCGTGAGCGGAGCGCTCGACACCGCGTTCGTGATGCAGGGCCTCGGCTCGTACCCGGTGACCCAGGCCGGCACGCCCGCGCTGCGGGCCGAGCTGCTGCCGCGGGTCGCGAGCGGCGAGCTGATCTGTGCGTTCGCGCTGACGGAGCCCAATGCAGGCTCCGACGTGAGCGGCATGCAGACCCGCGCCGAGCCCGACGAGGCCGGCGGCGTGCGGCTGCACGGCGAGAAGTGCTTCATCTCCAATGCCGGCGTCGCGAGCAGCTACGTCGTGTTCGCGCGCGAGGCCAGCGACGGCGACGACGGCAAGCCCCGCTACGGCGCGTTCTGGGTGCCCGGGGAGGCAGCGGGGCTGTCGATCGAGCGCATCGAGGTGATCGCTCCGCACCCGATCGGCTTCGTGCGCTTCGACGGCGTGCGCGTGCCCGCGGCGCACCGCTTGGGCGCGCCGGGCGAGGGCCTGCGCATCGCCTTGGGCACGCTCGAGCTGTTCCGCGTGACCGTGGGCGCGGCTGCGCTGGGCCTGGCCGATCGCGCGCTCACCGAGGCGGTGCGGCACTTGAGTGAGCGCGTGCAGTTCGGCAAGCCGCTCGCCCAGCAGCAAGGCCTTCGCTTCGCGCTGGCCGACGTGGTCACGGATCACGTCGCCGCGCAGCTGTTCGTGTACCGCGCCGCCGCGGCGAGGGACGAGGGCCGTGCGACGGCCGACATGCCCGCGATGGCCAAGCTGTTCGCGACCGAGTCGGCGCAGCGCACGATCGATCGCGCGGTGCAATCGCTCGGCGGCCTCGGCGTGATGGTGGGTCAGGCGACGGAGCGGCTGTATCGCGAGGTGCGAGCGCTGCGGATCTACGAGGGGACGAGCGAGATCCAGAAGCTGGTGATCGCACGCGCGCTGTTCGGGCGCTAATAGCGCAGCGACGCCGGAGCGGGTCTCGACCCGGCCCGAGACCCTTCACAGCCGTCTCACTCGGGGTCACGAGCCGCACCGAGACCACGAGCATCCGTCTCGCTCGGGGTCACGACCCGCACAGAGATCACACGCATCCGTCGCGCTCGGGGTCACGACCTCGTCCGCGACGATCCGCGTCCATCCCGGCCGGGGTCGCGACCCGGACCGCGCCCATCGGCATCCGTCTCGCCGGGCGTCGCGGCCCGCCGACCCACGGACGCGACGCGCTCGGCGAAGAGGTGCCCGCTGGGGCATAGTCGAGCGGGTCACCGTGCGCATTCGCGAGCTCACCGTCCGCAACGTCAAGATCCTGGCCGACCAGACGTTCTCCTTCGTTCGTCCCGACGGATCGATCCGCAAGTGGACCGTGCTGCTGGGCGACAACGGCGTCTGCAAGACCACCGTGCTACAGGCGATCGCGCTGGCCAGCAGCGGCGACAAGATGGCGCGGGTGCTGGTCGAGGATGCGGCCGACTACGTGCGCCAAGATCGGCCCGAGCTGGGCGCGGAGATCCGGGCGACCTTCGATGCGCCACGCGGCGCGCTAGGCGTGGAGATGCTCGTCCGGCCGGAGCACCACGCGTTCAAGGGCAATGCGGTAGCGGGTCTACTCGACGACATCCGTGATGCCCGAGATCCGGGGTTCTTCGTCGTGGGGTACGGCACGGGCCGTAGGCTTCCTCGCCGCGGCGAAGTCGCAATCCCGCGCGACCCCGTCGTCGACCGGGTGGAGGGCCTCTTCGATCCGAGCCACAAGATGCTGGGGGTCGATTTCTTCGAAGCCCTCAAGGAGCGAGAGCTCGGTCCGACCTATGCGTGGACGCTCCGCAACGTGCTGCTCGAGCAGGACGCCAGCGGTGACTCGTTGCTCCCCTGGCTCGTCAACGTGGAGCTCCGCGGCGCCGGAGGCATCAACGCCATGGAGCGGCTCCTGGAGTCTCGACGACTCATCGTCGACGTGAAGGGACCCCATCAGCTCCAGCTCCCGCCCCACCTGCTGAGCCAGGGCTACCAGAGCACCTTTGCCTGGATCGCCGACCTGCTCGGCCACGCCTTCCTCGACGCCGGCGGCGAGGTCGATCCCAAGACTCTCGAGGGCATCGTGTTGCTCGACGAGATCGATCTCCACCTGCACCCCACATGGCAGCGGCGGATCGTGCCGATCTTGCGGCGAGTGTTCCCAGAGCTGCAGTTCGTGGTCACGACCCACTCTCCGCTCGTGCTCACTGGCTTCGAGGCCGACGAGATCATCGGCCTGACGCTCGAAGGCGGCGAAGTGGTGCAGCAGACGTACTCGGAGCAACCCGGGCTCCAGACCGGCAGCGAGCTGATGGAGGGCTTCTTCGGGGTTCCGGCCGCGGGCCGACCGGACCTCCTGGTCATGGAGCGGGAAGCCCTCGAGCTCTCGGTGAAGGAGCCCCGCAGCCCCGCTGAGGAAGCGCGGCTCACGACGCTCAAGAAGACCCTCGCGCCGTATCTCGAGGATACGAGCTTTGCCGATGATCCTTTCGACGACGATGACGACGAGCCATGATCCGCATCGATCGCTCGAGAGCCACTTCGACGAGGGCACTGCTCGTCGATGGCCCTGCCCACCTCGCCTCGACCATCGAGCCGCGCGTGGCTAGCGGCACCTTGCGCTCTGCCGACTTCGACCGACAGATCTACGGCAACGAGGAGATCCGCCTCCGCTTGTGGCGCATGCAGCACGGCAAGTGCTGCTTCTGCGAGAGGTCATACGAGGACAAGCACTCGACCGTCGAGCACTTTCGCCCCAAGACGGAGGCGAGCGACGACACGAAGGGCAAGGGCAACAAGCGAGCGGGCTACTGGTGGCTCGGGTACGAATTCGGGAACCTCTATTTCTGCTGCAAGAACTGCAATACGCCGAAGTCGACGTTCTTCCCGTTGGCCACGGGAACGAACCCCTTGGCCCCTCGGATGCTCCCCTGGACGACACCAGAGCAAGCACTTCTGCTCGACCCCGGAGCCGATGATCCCGAGCCCCACATCACCTGGCGGTGGATGGGACCCAAGCACGGCTATGTGCCCGTGGGAGTGACCGAGCGCGGTAGGCAGACGATCCGCGCGATCGAGCTCGACCGACGAGACACGCTCAAGCGTCTGCGGGCCAAGCACTACGCGAAGCATGTCGCTCCGCTCATCAAGCGCTACCGAGACGCGAACAAACGCGGCGATGTGACCACCGCGGACGAAGCCCGCCGCGATGCCCTGCGCTTGGCGGAGTCAGACGCGGAGTATGCAGGCATGGCCCGCTTCGTGCTGCGCAAGGCAGGCGTCCTGTAGGCGAGGCCCCGCCCCTCACCCCCGCCCCAAGAACACCGCGAGCACCTGTGCCGCGGCCACCTCGGCCGCGACCTCGCCGCTCCTCACCGCCGCCTCGAGCTCGCCCAGCCGCTGGCGCACCCCCGCGTGCTCGCCGAGCGCCTCTTCGAGCCCGTCGCGGAGCGCCTGCCGCAGCCAGTGCACGCGCTGCTCGCCGCGCCGCCGCTCCCACTCGCCGCTGCCCTGCAGCGCGTCGCGGTGCTCCTCGACCGCGACCCACAGCGCATCGATCCCATCACCGCTCATGGCCGAGCACAGCTGCACGCGGGGCTTCCACTCCGGGCTGCGCGGGGGCATGAGGGCGAGCGCACCCGCGTACTCGGCTCGCGTGCGCCGAGCGGGCTCGACGTTGTCGCCGTCGGCCTTGGTCACCACCAACAGATCGGCGAGCTCGAGGATCCCGCGCTTGATCCCCTGGAGCTCGTCGCCTCCGCCGGCCAGCGTGAGCACGAGGAAGAAGTCGACCATGTTGGCGACCATCACCTCGCTCTGGCCCACGCCGACCGTCTCGACCAGCACCACGTCGTAGCCCGCGGCCTCGACGAGGACGATCGTCTCGCGAGTGCGCCGCGCCACGCCTCCGAGCGCGCCCCCGGACGGCGATGGGCGGATGAACGCCCGTGGATCACGGGCGAGCTCCTGCATGCGGGTCTTGTCGCCGAGGATGCTGCCGCCGCTGCGCGCCGAGCTGGGATCGACGGCGAGCACGGCCACGCGGTGCCCCGCCGCGGTGAGCCGGCCACCCAGCGCCTCGATGAGCGTGCTCTTGCCCACCCCCGGCATCCCCGTGATGCCCACCCGCAGCGCGGCACCGGCGTGGGGCAGCAGTCGCTGCAGCAGTGCGTCGGCGTCGGGCCGATCGCTGGCGCGGCGGCTCTCCACCAGCGTGATCGCTCGCCCGAGCGCGGCGCGGTCGCCTGCGAGCACCTGCGCCGCGCCCTCGTCGAGCGAGAAGCGAGGGCGGCGACGCGGCTGGCCGCGGGCGTCGTCATTCGGCGGCACCCCAGTCACATCGCACGTTTGGAGCCACGCGCCAACCACGAGGCGGCTAGTAGACCAGCATCGTGGCCGGCCCGCCGGCGACCCACGCATCGAGCTGGCGCAGCAGCTTCGCGTGGAGCTCGGGCTCGGAGCTCCAGAACGCACGCGCCTGTGCAGCCAAGCTCGCGACCCGCTCGGAGCCGGGCTCGCTCGGTCGCAGCGCCATCGCCAGCCCGAGCTGGGCGAGCGCCAGCGTCTCCGCCCCGTCCTCGCCGCCACCCATCGCCTGCCGCACCACCGACGCCAGCGTCTGTACCGCCGCATCGATGCGACCGCGCTGCTGCTCGCACAAGCCGAGACCGAGGTGGGCATACGCGGCGCCCGGCTCGTCGTGATCGCCCACCGTCTGGCGCAGCGCGAGCGCGGCCCGGTACTCGACCGCTGCGTCGTCGCAGCGCCCCATCACCCGTAGATCGTCGCCGATGTCATCGAGGATCTGATAGCGAGCATCCGCCGGGGCGTCGATCCGCTCGCGCGTCTGCAAGGCCAGCCGGTGCAGCGCGAGCGCCTCCTCGGCCTGGCCCTCGTGGCGCAGGCTGTTGCCGAGGTTGGCCTGGATGATCGCCGCCTGCCCGTGCCCGGGTCCGAGCGTGCGCTTCACGATGTCGAGCGCGCGCCGGAACGCCTCGATGGCCTCACGCTGCCGACCCAGCTCTTCGTGCTCGAGACCAAGGCCGTTGAGCACCGCGGCGATGTTGGGATGGTTGCCCCCGTAGGCCTCCTCGTAGAGCGCGAGCGCGGCCTGCAGCTTCACGACCGCGCTCTCGTGCTGCTTGCGCGAAGACTCGATCCTCGCCGCGTGCACCAGCAGGTTGCCCCGGTGCGGATGATCGGGGCCGAGCGCCTCGGTCGCCACCACCTCGGCCCTCGCCAGCGCGCGCGCAGCATCATCGACGCGATTGGCGCTCATGTACGAAGAGGCGACGTTGTCGTAGGCGACGACGAGGCCCGGCCTGTCGGTGCCGTCCTCCTCGTAGATCGCGATCGCGCGCTCGAGCAGGTCGATCGCCTTGGCCCCCTGACCGCGCTCGCGCTCGAGTCGGGCGCGATCCATCAGCACCCGCGCCCTCGCCAGCGGTCGATCGCCGAGGCGCTCGACCAGCACCTCGTGCACGCGAGCATGCCAAGCCGCGAGCTCGAGCTGCCGGGTGTAGTTGGTGTGGAGGAACGCCAGCGGGCTGAGGAGATCGGCCTCGAGCTGCTCGAGCCCGTGGGCGCGCGCCAGCAGCAGCCCCTCCTCTGCGACGACGAGCGCGGCCCCGTACTCGCCCAGCTGCACCTGCACGCCGCTCTGGGCCATCAGGATCTCGGCGACCACGGGCTCGAAGCTCAGCTCCCGTGCTTCTGCCAGCAGCCCCTCGACCGCGGCGAGCGCTTCCTTCGCGCGCCCGGTGGCGGCCAGCGGGCGCACCTCGGCCAGCCGCAGCCTCAACGACTCGACCTGCTCCTGCTCTGCGGGATCTTCGGGCACGGGAGCCGAGCGACGCCAACCCTGCGCGTCCTGGCAGCCGACGGGGTCGGGCAGCTCCTGCACGGCCGAGAGCGCCTTGACCACCATCCCTTGGTCGGCATCGCCGAGCAGGCGGACCAAGGCTTCGAAGTGACGCAGGTGCTGGTCGAGGCACGCGGCCTGGAGCCCTGCGTCCCGGCCTTCATCGGTGCCCGCCTGCCGACCGCCTTCGCACGCCGAGCGACGCTCTCGCACCCAGTCCGCCGCGTAGCGATCGAGCGACTCTCCCACGTGGCCCAGCGCCTGCTCGCCGTAGCTCTTGGCGTCGCGGCGAAAGGCGTGCTCGA
Organism: Nannocystaceae bacterium; assembly: GCA_041600735.1. GTDB lineage: Bacteria > Myxococcota_A > Polyangia > Nannocystales > Nannocystaceae > Paraliomyxa. Next base: position 10,553 of record JBFIJN010000155.1, on the reverse strand, counting down.
GCGCGGTGCGCTGGGGCGGGCCCCAGGCCGCGGCCATCGCCTGGTCTACCGTCACGCACGTGTCCTCGACCGACGCGACCTGGCTCGCACCCCACCACGATGCGCCCAGCAGCCCGGCTACGCCCAGCCCCACGAGCACCTGCGTGCGGCGCCGCGCGGGATCGTGCGCGAGCGCGGCGAGCAAGTCGGTCATCGACGCATAGCGAAGCTCGGGCTCGGTGGCCAGGCCGCGCATGATCACGCGCCGCAACCAGCTCGGCACCCGACTGCCGGACGGCGGGGCCTCGATCACCCCCCCGAGCACGGCATAGGTGAGCTCGGGCAGCGAATTGCCTGCGAACGGTCGCATGCCGTAGAGCGCGTGGTGGAGCGCCACGCAGAACGCGAACTGATCGCTGCGCGCGTCGGACCCCGTGCCGGCGAGCTGCTCCGGGGCCATATAGGCGGGGGTCCCCATCACGCTCCCCGTCGCCGTCAGCCGCACTGCAATCGAGCGGCTCGACCGCTCGTCGGCGCTCGACCGCGGCCCCGCCTCGGAGCCGAAGCCCTCGTTGGCCCGCGCCAGGCCGAAGTCGAGCACGGTCACCCTTCCCGAGCTGGAGAGCATCACGTTCTCGGGCTTGAAGTCGCGGTGTACGATGCCCACCGCGTGCGCTGCCTCGAGCCCGCGGCCGGCGGGGATCATCACGTCCAAGACCTCGCGCCACGAAGGCGGCGACTTGGCCCGCCGCGCGGCCATCCAGCGCGCCACGGTCTGGCCCTCGACGAGCTCCATCGCCACGAACACCGCCTGGTCCCACGTGCCCACGTCGTACACGCCGACCACGTTGGGGTGGGTGAGCTTGGCGAGCGCCTGCGCCTCGCGCAGCAGCCTCGAGTGCCCGACCGACAGCTGCCCGTCATGCTCTCGCGTCCAGCGCAGCACCTTGATCGCCACCCGGCGGTCGAGCTCGGGATCGTAGGCCGCGTAGACGACCCCCATGCCGCCCTCGCCGAGCACATCGAGCACCACGTAGCGCCCGAGCACGTCGCCTCGCCGGAGGCTGGTCGTGCGGCGCGAGTCGCTGCGCTCGCCCATCGCGAGGGTGGCGTCCCCGGCCACGGACTCATCCTCCGGGCCGAGCGCGGGCATCGTCGGCGCGTCGTCGTCGGCCCGGGGCATGCCGCGGCCAGCATACCCGGGCCCAGCCAGGCGGCCAGCCCCCGCGGATTTGCGGCCCCGCAGCGGCTCAGACACGGCCGAGCGGAACACGTCGTCGGCGGCGGTGATCAGCACGCAGCGGCGCTGAAGTCATGGTTCCCGTGCGCCGACGTCGTGCTCGCCCTCGTCTTCGCCCTCGGTGCGCGGCTCGACATTGGAGCGCGCCCCCCTGAGGATCTGCTCGAGTAGCTCGCGGGCGCGCTCCGTAGCGCGCAAGATCTCGTCGGCGACCTCGTGGACCACCGCGGGATCGGCCGCGTCCCGGCGCAGGAACTCCGCGTTGACGAGGACGGCGGCGAGCAGGTTCTTGAACTCGTGCAGCAGAGCTGCGTCGAGCACGATGGGCCGCTCCAACGGGTCCTCTGTTGACTCCGACATGAGATCAACGGCCGAGCGTGCGCCCACCAGAGCTTGCGCTCACCAGGTCGCCCGGCCATACCCGAGCCCCCTGATCCCCTCCAATCCGCGGCCATCATACGGGCCCCTGGGTCGAAAAGCACCTTCCGCGGGATGACCCGTTCGGACCAGATTGCGGCCCCTCGTTTTCCCCTACTCGGATCCTTGCGGCCCAGCGGGATGGGCCGCAAGCCATGCCTCCGCCTCGTCCCTCACCGTACGGCCCGCGCGATCGGCCTGCGTGGCGTGTTCCTGGGCCTGGGTGGCCCACTGACGAGCCGTAGTGTTTCCCTGAGCACCGTGGACCCTTGCCAGCAGTAGCTCGACCTCCGCCCGGTCCAAGGGATCACTGCCGTCGCGCCCCACGATTGCGTAGGCCCGATCGAGCAGCTCGCGAGCCCGGACGATCTCGGCGCGATCGAGATGGACCTTGGCTTCCAGGGTGAGGGTCTCTGCCACCAGTGGGTTATCCGGTCCGAGGTTGCCCTCGCGCAAGCGTCGCGCTTGGGCCAGGTGCACGAGCGCTCCGTCCAGGTCTCCCCGCAGGCGCGCGAGCTCGCCGAGCTCGTCGAGGGGATACGCCAGCGAGTGGTGCTCCTCGCCCAGTAGCCGAGCCCGGATCGCGAGCGATCGCTCCTGCAGCTCGCGAGCCTCCTGCAGCCGCCCGCGCAGCCGCTCGGCCAGCCCGCGATTGGTGAGGATGGTGGTGACGAACGCGTGATCCGAGCCCAACGCCCCCGTGGCGATCGTCTCGGCCCGCGAGAGCACCGCGAGCGCCAGCTCGAGCTCCCCGTGGTCGATGCGAACGTTGGCCATGCTGTTGAGCACCGGGACGAGCTCGGGATCATCGGCCCCTCGCTCGCGCTCGATGAGCGTCGCGAGTCGCTCCCAGGTCTCGAGCGCCTGCGACGGGCGGCCTTGCTGCAGGTAGGCCTTGCCCAGACCGCGCAGCGCTGCACTGCGCAGCAGCAGCTCGAGCGCGGGGTCGTCCGCGAGCGGTGCGAGCGCTTCGATCGCGGCCTCGGCCTCGCCGCGGGCCAAGTGCATGCGACCGCGCACCACCCCGGCGCGGCGTCGCTGCCCCTCGGCGTCGTCCGGATTGCGAATCCGCGTGACCAAGGCATCGAAGTACGAGAGGTGGATCGCGGCGTCGTCGGGTCGGCCCGCGGCGATCGAGGTCTCGGCGCGTCCGAGGACCAGCTCTGCCGCCGCGCTGTCGTGCCCCACGCTCAACGCCAGCGGAAGCGCCCGGTCCTCCAGTGCCGCGGCTCCCTTCGCGTCGCCTCGCGCCAGACGATCATGCGCAAGCAACACGAGCGCGGTGGACTCCACCACCACCAAGCCGTGGCGCTCGGCCAAGCCGAGCGCCTCCTCGGCCAGCTCCGCCCACCCCGATCGCCCCAGGCGCTGACGCGTGACCGCGCGGGTGAGCAGCGCATCGGCCTCGGTCCACGCCCGATCCTGCTCGGCGCTTCCCCGCAGCGTGCGGCTCGACAGGCGGTTCACCAGCGCGTCGAGAGCCTCGACATCCTCGCACTCCGCGAGCACCGGAAGATCGTGCTCGAGCACCCCTTGGCGGGGCTCGGCGGCCCCCGCCCCCTCCTCGGCCAGCTCGCCCGTCAGCGCGTCGAGGCGCGCCGCCATCCGCTCGAGGCACGCCATGCGCAGCGTGAACGCCAGCTCCGATTGCTCTTCGCGCACGCGCGTGGCCTCGCACACCTCGCGGCGCTGGGCCCCCCACTGGGTCGCCCAGCCGTCGATGGCTGCGAGCGCGGCGGCCTGCTCTTCGCCGTGTTCCGCGGGCCATCGGGCGCTCACCGCCTCGCGACGCTCGCCGTCCCACGCCGCTCCGAGCCCGGCCTCCGCGTTCTCGCACGGCTCGGCCGCGGCCATCACCGCGACGCCGTTGCCCAGCAGCAGCGTGACCCCCAGCGTGGCCGCACCCACGGCCCAGCGGGTACGCCGAGCTCGGGCCCCGCGCACGTGCTCGAGCGCAGCGACCAGCGCCTCCATCGACGGGTGCCGATCCCCGGGCAGCGGCTGCAGGCCGCGCTGCAAGATCGACAGCAGCCGCCTGGGGATCCGCACCCCCGCGGGAACCGGCGCGAGCTCGCCCTCGTGCACCGCGGCGGCCAGCTCCAGCGTCGTGCGCCCGCTGAACGGGCGCCGCCCCACCAGGGCCTCGTAGAGCACCACGCAGAACGAGAACTGATCGCTCGCGGGCCCCACCTCGATCCCGTCGAATTGCTCGGGAGACATATAGGCCGGAGTGCCGACCACCGCCCCCGTCACCGTGAAGCGATGCGCGTCCTCGAGCAGCGCCGTCGAGGGGCCAGTGGGAAGCTCCGTCGGATCTTCCCATCGCCGCGCCAGTCCAAAGTCGGCCACCCGCGGGCGACCATCGGCCCCGATCAGCACGTTGTCGGGCTTGAAATCGCGGTGCACCACGCCCACGCGGTGGGCGGCCGCCAGCCCGCGGCCCGCCTGCGCGAGCATCTCCACCGTCTCCCGCCACGAGCGAGGTCCCGCTTCGAGCCACGTCTTGAGCGTGCCGCCCTCGGCAAACTCCATCGCGATGAACATCCGCCCCTCGTGCGCCCCCATGCCGTGGACCACGAGCACGTTCGGATGCGACAGCCGAGCCATCACCCGCGCCTCGCGACGCAGGCGAGCGAGCTCCTGGCTGTCGACCTCGCCGAGGTGCAGCTTGAGCGCGACCTGTCGCTGCAGCTCCACGTGCTCGGCCAGGTAGACGACCCCCATGCCACCGCCGCCCAGCCGTCGCCGCACGCGATAGGTGTCGTCCACCAGCGTGCCCGCCTCGATCCCCGGCCCGTCGTGGCGACCGATTCGAACCGGGGGCGCGGCCGCCACGAGGGCGAGCAACGCATCCATCGAGTCCGAGCCGTAGAGCGATGCATCGACCCGCGTGCCGACCGGAAGCGTAGGGTTTTCTCCGATACCCGCGCCTTCCTCTGGGTCGGTGTCGCGATCGCGCGTCATCTCGGCAGGGTACACCGCAGAGCCGCTCAGGGCCGCTCCACGCGACCGTGGCAGGCTCACTCCAGAAAGATCGTCACCCGCCGTCACATCTCGGAGCGGCCGACTCTGCCCCCTTGCCTCACCGGTGGCGCGCCTCCCCCAGAGCGCCCGCCACCCTTCGCCCAACCGGAGACGATGCCATGAAGATCCACCTTGCTGCTCTCGCCCTCACCCTTGGAACCCTGGCAACCGCGTGCGATGTCGATGGCTCCGAGCCGCTCGGCTCGGCGCAGTACCGCGGCGAGGACCTCGATCCGCCGACGCGGCCGACCGGCACGGGCTTGGTCGCCAAGGGCGGCCACGACAATCCCGAGGAGATGATGTGGCATCCCTACGACCGCGCCCCCGAGGAGTACAAGCTCGCGTTCGAGCTCCAGGTTCAGCAGCAAGCCATGAAGGTGATCGAGGAGGAATTCCTCGCCGACGAGCGCAACATCGACGAGTGCCCCGCGGTCTGCGACGAGATGCACATGGTGTGGGAGGGCGGCGTCTTCATTGCCGACCTCGACGTTCGCTTCGACCAGGTCTTCACCGAGGTCGCGCGCGAGGGCGAGTTCGAGGGCCGGCCGTGCTGGGTGACCTACGCGGAGGCCGGCGCGAACGTGGGCTGCGGCTGCGTCTGAGCCGCGCTTGCCCCACCGCTCTGAAGGCGCCTCTGCACCATCCGCCCAGCCGTTTGCGCCCGGCGTGCGCCAGCGCTACAAGCGGGCCGCGATGAAGATCCGGCCGATCAGCGGTTTCCCAGAGTGGCTGCCCGAGCAGCGCCTCGTCGAGCAGGCCCTGCTCGACGAGGTCCGCCGCAATTTCGAGCTGTTCGGCTTTCGCCCCGTCGAGACCCGGGCGGTCGAGCCCCTCGACCGTCTCGCCCACAAGGGCTCGACCGACAAGGAAATCTACGCCATCCGCCGGCTCCACGCCGAGGCCGACGAAGCCGACGACAAGCTCGGCCTGCACTTCGATCTCACGGTCCCGTTCGCGCGCTACACCCTCGAGAACCGCGGCCAGCTCACGTTCCCGTTCAAGCGCTATCAGATCCAGAAGGTCTGGCGAGGCGAGCGCCCTCAAGAGGGTCGCTACCGCGAGTTCTACCAGGCCGACATCGACGTGATCGGCCAAGACACGCTGCCGCTGTGCTTCGATGCCGAGATGCCGCTGCTCGTCCACGCGGTGACCTCGGCGCTCCCGCTGCCGCCCGTGCGCGTGCACGTGGGCCACCGCAAGGTGCTCGAGGGCTTCTATCGCGGGCTCGGCATCGACGACATCACGCCCGTGCTCCGCATCGTGGACAAGCTCGCCAAGATCGGTCCCGAGGAGGTCCAGGCGCTGCTCGTGAAGGACGCGGGCCTCGCTCCCGAGCGCGCCGCCGCCTGCCTCCAGCTCGCGCAGCTGCGCGGCGGCCTCGAGGTGATCGAGCAAGTGCGTGCGCTCGGCGTCGAGCACGAGCTGCTCGAGACGGGCCTGCAAGAGCTGCACGAGGTCATGCGCGCCTCGGCCGAGCTGCCGCCCGGCGCCGTCGTGGCCGACCTCGGCATCGCACGCGGCTTCGACTACTACACCGGCACCGTCTACGAGGCCTTCTTGCAGGGCATGGAGTCGATCGGGGCCGTGTGCTCGGGCGGCCGCTACGACAACCTCGCCGATGCCGGTGACGCGGTGCGATTCCCCGGCGTGGGGATCTCGCTCGGCATCACGCGCCTGCTCGGTCCGCTGTTTCGCCGCGAGCAGCTCCAGGCCACGCGCCGCACCCCCACCTGCGTGCTGGTCGCCCTCGACAAGGAAGAGACTCGCGCGCGCTCGCAGGCCGTCGCCGCCCGCCTGCGCGCGCGGGGCATCCCCACCGAGGTGTTCCACGCGGCCAAGAAGTACGGCCAGCAGATCAAGTACGCCGACAAGCTCGGGATCCCGTTCGTGTGGTTCCTCGGCGAGGGCGAGCTCGAGGGCCAGGTCCGCGACATCCGCAGCGGACAGCAGCTCGAGGCCCACGCCGATCGCTGGGAGCCCGCCGCCGAGGACCGCTGGCCGCGGGTGATCCGACCCGAGGCGGGCTGAGCCGGCCCGAAGCCAGGCCGACCCGACCCGAGGCCGGCTGAGCCGGCCCGCGGCTAGGCCGACCCCAAGCCAGGCCGGCCCGCGGCTACTCGCCGCTGGTCAGCTTCACGATCGCATCCACCGCCTCGGCCAGCGGGATGAACGTGACCTCGCCGCCGCGGCGCTGCTTGAGCTCGACGTTGCCTTCCTTGAGGCCGCGCTTGCCCAAGCGGAGCCCCAGCGGGATGCCCAGCAGATCGGCGTCCTTCAGCTTGACCCCCGGTCGCTCGTCGCGATCGTCGAGCAGCACCGCGAGCCCGCGCGCCTCGAGCTTGGCGTAGAGCTCCTCGGCCACCGCCGAGGGCTCGTCGCCCCCCATCGGCGTGATGATGACCGAGTACGGCGCGACCTCGAGCGGCCACACCAGCCCGTCCGCATCGTGCAGCTGCTCGACCACCGCCGCCACCAGCCGCGACACCCCGATGCCGTAGCAGCCCATCACGATCGGCTTGTTGCCGCCCTCCGCATCGAGGAACTCGGCCTTCATCGTCTCGCTGTAGTGCGTGCCCAGCATGAAGATGTGGCCCGCCTCGATCCCGCGGTAGAGCTTGAGCGCGGCGCGGCAGCGCGGACAGGGGTCGCCCTCGGCCACCATGCGGATCTCGGCCACGCTCCCCTCGAAGTCGCGCCCGTGGCGGACGTGCTCGAGGTGGTGATCGGCCTCGTTGGCCCCCGTGATCCCGTCGGCGACCGCCGCGGCCGCCTCGTCGACGATCACCTTCCCGGCGAACCCCACCGGCCCGAGGAAGCCCGCGTGCTCGGGCTCGGACACCCAGTGCACCTCGTCCACGCCGAGCGCGTGCGCCAGCTTGATCTCGTTGACCTCGTGGTCGCCTCGCACCACCGCCAGCACCTTCTCCTCGCCCGCGAGATACACGAGCGACTTCAAGAAGCGCGACGCCTCCACGTCGGCGAAGAACCTCACCAGCTGCTCGATCGTCTTGGCCCCGGGCGTGTGTAGCTTGGTCGGCGGCGCGAGCTCGCCCATCGCGGCCGCCGGCGCCTCGTCCTTGGCCGCCGTCGCGACCTCCACGTTGGCCGCGTAGTCGCACGCCGTGCACGCCGCAATCGCATCCTCACCGCTCTGCGCCAGCACCTGGAATTCCGCGCTGCCGCTGCCCCCCATCGCGCCGCTGTCGGCGGCCACCAGCCGGTACTCGAGCCCCAGGCGCCCAAAGATGCGGTGGTAGGCCGCCTCCATCACGTCGTAGCTCTTGCGCGCCGCCTCGACCGAGACATCGAACGAGTACGCATCCTTCATGAGGAACTCGCGGCAGCGCAGCAGCCCCGCGCGGGGCCGCGGCTCATCGCGGTACTTCATCTGGATCTGATAGAGGTTGAGCGGAAGCTGCCGGTAGCTCTTGACCTCCCGGCGCACCATGTCGGTGATGATCTCCTCGTGCGTGGGCGCCAGGTGATACTCGCCCGCCTTGCGGTCGTGCATGCGAAACAGCGTGGGCCCGAACTTGTCCCAGCGCCCCGTCTCCTTGAAGTACTCGCTCGGCAGCATCGCCGGCATCAGCACCTCTTGGGCCCCCGCGCGATCCATCTCGTCGCGAATGATGTTGCCGATGCGCTGCAGCACCCGCAGCCCGAGCGGCAGGAACTCGTAGATCCCCGCGCCGACCATGCGGATGTAGCCCGCGCGCAGCAGCAGCGCGTGCGAGACGGTCGTCGCCTCCTTGGGGACTTCACGAAGCGTGGGGAGGAAGGCTCGGGAGTAGCGCATGAGCGGCGGGGACCGTAGCAGGGTCCCCATTTTGAGACATATACGTTTGAAATCATTGAGCATTCTCGGCAAGGACCCACGCCTACGCACGCAGCCGAAAGAACTGCGCGTTGCGACCCGCCTCGTCGCTGCCCGCTGGCAGGTCCACGTCGGCTGCGATCGCGTCCACCGGGCACTCGGGCACGCACGCACCGCAGTCAACGCACTCGTCGGGATCGATGAACATCTGCACGCCCGCGAACCGACGCTTGCGCTCGGCCGGGTCGTGGCGGCGCAGCTCGGTCAGCGGAACGGGGCCGACGATGCAGTCGCAGGGGCAGACGTCGACACAGGCGGTGTCGCAGACGCCTTCGCAGGAACGGGTGATCACGAACGCCATGCCCAGCGTAGAGCACGCCCTGGTCCAGGACCCGATCGCAATGATCACGCTGGGTTGGCCGGTTCGGTGATCGAAGGCTCACTGATATATCAGTGAACTGAACGGATATATCAGTGTACACTCGAATATCAGTGGACCTCGATGCGCTTCATGCGGCGCTCTGCGGCGCCCGATGGGAGGCCCCGGGTGGCGACGAGCTCGCCCGCGACGTCGCGTTGGCCCTCGCCACCCACCTGGGGGCGAAGGCGATCGAGCTGGGCTTGGGGGATTCAACGGCGATCCTCGTGCGCACGGAGGCGTCGTCCGTGGTCGAGCGCGTCCCGGTCGCGGCTCCCCCCGAGGCGCGACTGCTGGCTCGACCGCGGTCGGGCTGGGGTCGCTCGCGCCGCGATCGCACTGGGGCAGAGCTCGGCGCGACGCGGTGCTTCGTCGCGCCCCTCCCCGCTCGTCATACGTCGGCGTACGTCGTGGTGTGGCTGGGGCGATCGAAGCACTCGAGCGCAGCGCTCGGCGAGGCGCTCGAGTGCCTCACGCCCTCCCTCGGCCTGCTCGTGGACGCGCACGCGCTACTCCACCGAGTCGCCCGCTTGTCGCGCCACGCTCACTCCGACAACCGGCGGCTCCGTCGCGACCTGCGACAGTCGCTCGGGCTCGACGAGCCGACCCAGAGTCCCGCGATGCGCCGCTGTCTCGATCGCGCGCAGGCCGTGGCGCCCTACGACACGCCGGTGCTGGTGACTGGCCCCTCGGGTGCAGGCAAGGAGCTGGTGGCCCGCCGTATCCACGCCCTGAGCGCTCGCGCCGACGGGCCATTCGTGCAAGTCAACTGCGGGGCCATCCCCGAGGGACTGGTGGAGAGCGAGCTGTTCGGTCATGAGCGCGGGGCATTCACCGGGGCCGTCTCGATGCACCGGGGGCTCTTCGAGCGCGCGGCCGCAGGTACGCTGCTGCTCGACGAGGTCGCCGAGCTGTCGCCTGCCTCGCAAGTCAAGCTGCTGCGCGTGCTGCAGGAGGGCACCTTCAGCCGCGTGGGCGCCGAGTCGCCGCTTCGCAGCGATGCCCGGGTCATCGCCGCCACCCACCGCGACCTGGGGTCGCTCGTGGAGAAGGGGGCGTTTCGCGAGGATCTGTTCTACCGCCTCGCCGTGTTCGAGGTGCAGGTGCCCGGATTGCACGAGCGCCTAGAAGATCTCCCGCGCCTGGTCCGGCAGCTGGTCGATCGCATCGCGGTCCGCATGGGTCGGCCCGCGCCCGCGATCCCTGCCGCCGTCCTCGATCGACTGGTCGCTCATGACTGGCCAGGCAACGTGCGACAGCTCGAGAACCTACTCGAGGCCGCGCTCGTCATGAGCCCCGGCGTGGAGCTGGAGCTGCCCCATCTCGCTCGCCGCACCGGATCGATCGCCACCCCCCGCCACACGGTCGAGCCGCTGGAAGACGCGATCCGGCGCTGCATCGAGTCGGCGCTGGCCTCGACCGGTGGCAAGCTCTACGGCCCCGGCGGCGCCGCGCTGCGGCTTGGGCTCGAGCCGAGCACGCTGCAGAGCAAGATGCGCAAGCTGGGGATCGACCGGCGCAGGTTCATCGACTGATCCGGCGCTACGGGAGGACTGGACGCCAACGCGCTACGGAATCGCTGTGCCGGCTGTCGGAGTCGGACGACCGCCACTCCGCGCCGTCTTGGCTCACGACGATGTGCGTCCTTTGAAGATCCACCG